>DAOUML010000232.1:0-12028 GCA_034411635.1 Anaerolineales bacterium | reverse complement strand
AAAGAAGTGCGCGGACGCGGCCTGCTGATTGGCGTCGAATTGCATCACGAGGCGGGCGGCGCGCGCCGTTTTTGCGTGGCGCTCAAAGAACATGGTATTCTTGCCAAAGAAACCCACGATCATGTGATTCGCTTTGCGCCGCCGCTGGTGATTGACAAAGAAACCATCGACTGGGCGCTGACCCAAATTACTGATGTCTTGCAAATGGACTAAATCCTTCAATAGGCCCTACCCGAATACCCGCTAAAAACCTGTCACCACGAAGGTTGCAAAAGGACGTAAAGAAAAATCTTAAATCTTTTCCTTCGCGCGATTTTGTGCCTTTGTGGTGATTTTTCTCTCTTTTTCTCTTGTTTTATGGAGGTTTTATGAACATTGGCATCCCAAAGGAACGCCGCCCCTTTGAATATCGGGTTGGCGTTTCGCCAGCAGGCGTTGAAATCCTTGTTCAGCAAGGTAATACGGTTTATTTGGAACATGACGCGGGCATGGGCTCTGGCTTTCCAGACCGGGATTATGAACGCGCTGGGGCGACGATTGTCTATTCAGGTCATGAAGTCTATGGTCGGGCTGAATTATTGCTCAAGATTACCCGTCCGGTGGAAGAAGAAATTGAGTGGCTGGTGCCAGGAACAACCTTGATGGGCTTTCTGCACCTGGCTTCGGCTCGCGCCGGGCGCGTGGAAGGGTTGCAGGCCAAGCAGATTACCGCGATTGCCTATGAGCAAATTCAACTGGCAAATGGGTTGCTGCCGGTTTTGCACTCTCTCAGTCAGATTGGCGGCCTGATGGCCCCCCAAATTGCGGCTCGTTTCATGCAGAATAATTTGGGAGGCAAAGGCATTTTGCTCGGCGGTGTGGCCGGCGTACCCCCGGCGGAAGTGGTTATTATTGGCGCGGGCGCGGCAGGGACCAGCGCGGCGGGCTCCTTCCTTGGGCTCGGCGCACAAGTGACAGTTTTAGATATGAGCATGGAAGCCTTGCAGCGCATCCATGACCGCTATCCGCGCGTAGTCACCATGATTGCCACCCGTCGCAATATCGAGCGCGCCTGCAATTATGCGGATGTGGTTTTGGGCGTTGTGCATGTGCCGGGCGAACGCGCCCCGATTGTCCTTTCCCGTGAAATGCTGAAAACCATGAAGCCGCGCTCGCTTCTAATTGATATGAGCATTGACCAGGGCGGCTGTTTTGAAACCTCGCGCCCCACGACGCATGATCATCCCACCTATGTCGAAGAAGGCATTTTGCATTATTGCGTTCCTAATGTTTCGGCAGTTGTGGCGCGCACCGCAAGCCATGCGTTTGTCAATGCGGCCATGCCGTTTATTATGAAAGTGGCTGAACTCGGCCCTGAAGCGGCCATCGCCGCCGACCCAGCCCTTGAAAAAGGCGTCAACCTGCTGGGCGGTGAACTGCGTCATTTGCTTCTTTGGATTGCCTCAGAAAAAGGAACCTAGCCCATGTCCTGGCAGAATATTTACCAATCTCGTGTTTGTAGCCCTGAAGAAGCCGTCAAAGTCGTGCAATCTGGAAACCGCATCTTCCTTACCGGCAATGTCTCTGTTCCAAAAAACTTGCTTGGCGCGCTCGTAAAGCGTGCCCCTGAATTGCGCGATGTTGAAATTTGCCAGGCCCTTACGGTTGGCCCCGCCGAGTATGTTGAACCGGAAATGGCCGGCCATTTGCGCGTGAATACCATGTTCATCAGTCATAACGTGCGCAAGGCCGTTAATGAAGGCCGCGCTGATTTCACCCCGGTTTTGCTCTCCGAATTTACCCTGCTCTTCAAAAACGGCGTTTTACCGGTGGATGTTGCCATGATTCACGTCTCGCCGCCCGATGAGCATGGATTCTGCTCGCTGGGCGTTGAAGTTGGCCTGACCAAATCGCCCGCTGAAGCGGCCAAAATCGTTATCGCTGAAGTAAACGACCAGATGCCGCGCACCCTGGGCGATTCCTTTATTCACGTCAGCCGCCTTACCCATGTCGTCCCGGTCAGTTATCCGGTATCCGAATTGCGCATGGCCGAAGAAGGCGATTCTGAAGTGGTCGAAAAAATGGCAAAGCATATTGCCGGGCTGATTCCAGATGGCGCGACCATGCAAATGGGCATTGGCGCGGTTCCCGATGCAGTGTTGAAGTATCTTTTCGACAAGAAAGACCTTGGCATCCACACCGAACTTTTTTCTGAAGGGGTCATCGACCTGGTGGAAGCCGGCGTACTGACCAATGCGCGCAAAACCTTGCACCCCGGCAAAATTGTGGCCGGTTTTATCCTGGGCACTCAGCGATTGTATAACTGGGTCGATAACAACCCGATGATTGAATTCCACCGCAGCGAATACGTCAACGACCCGTTTGTGATTGCTCAAAATGACCGCATGGTTGCAATCAACTCAGCCATTGAAGTCGATCTGACTGGTCAGGTCTGTGCCGATAGCATTGGGCATAAATTGTATTCCGGCGTTGGTGGGCAACTCGATTTCATTTACGGCGCGGCGCGCTCGAAGGGTGGCGTTCCTGTCATTGCCCTTCCCAGCACCAACACCATGCGCGATGGTACGGTGATCAGCAAAATTGCCCACATGCTCAAGCCAGGCGCGGGGGTGGTCACCTCCCGCAACCATGTCCGCTTTATTGTTACCGAATATGGCGTGGCCGAGTTGTATGGCAAAACCATCCGTCAGCGCGCGCAGGCGCTCATTAACATTGCCCACCCGCAATTTCGCGAGGAATTGACCAGCAAAGCAAAAGAGATGAATTACCTGTAACTGCAAGAAAAACGGTTAAAATCAGGGCGCAGAAAAACACCTGCGCCTTGATTTTTTTTACCCAAATGCGGGCGACGCCGATCCCTTTGCCTTGCGCGCCCCCCGACCGCACCGATTTCTTAATTGAAGGATAAAACTATGGAACGACGCGCCAAAATCATCGCTACTATCGGCCCTGCCAGCGAAGACGAAGAAACCCTTGAAAAATTATTCAAAGCCGGCATGAACGTTGCCCGGCTGAACTTCTCGCATGGCACGCATGAAGACCATGCCAAACGCATTGCCCGCATTCGTCGGGTGGCAACAAACCTTGAACTTTCCGTTGGCATTTTGCTCGACATGCAAGGCCCCAAACTCCGCGTTGGCGTTTTAGCCAAACCCATCACCCTGTCTTTCGACGAACTCGTCCGCATTTACTGGCAAGATGACCCGCTCCCGGAAGGGGACGAGCAAAAAATCTCAGTCACCTTCCCCGAACTTTTCGAATCAATCCGCGCTGGGGATCGGATGCTGCTCGATGACGGACGCCTTGTGCTGGTGGTTGTTTCGGTTAAAGGACGCGTCATCCTGGCGCGGGTGGTTGTTGGCGGTTTGCTCACCTCAAACAAGGGCATTAACCTGCCTGGCGTTCGTCTGCGCATTCCTGGCTTTACCGAAAAGGACGAGGCCGACCTGGCTTTTGGCCTTCAGCAAGGCATTGAGGCGATTGCCATCTCTTTCGTGCGCTCGGTGCAGGATGTGATTCAGGTGCGCCACGCCATTAAACGACTTCTGCCAGCCAGCCAGCCGCGCCCGCTGGTGATCGCCAAACTTGAACGCCCCGAAGCCCTCGACGACCTCGACACCATTCTTGATGCGGTGGACGGCGTCATGGTAGCGCGCGGCGATCTGGGCGTTGAAATGCCCCCGGAGCGCGTTCCGGTCATCCAGAAGCGCATCATCACGGCTGCCAATGCCAAAGCCAAACTGGTCATTACCGCTACCCAAATGCTCGAATCGATGATTGTCAACCCTCTGCCCACTCGCGCCGAAGCATCCGATGTTGCCAACGCCATCTTCGATGGCACCGACGCCATTATGCTCTCTGGCGAGACAGCCGCCGGCAAATACCCGGTGGAGGCTGTGGCGATGATGGATCGCATTGCCCGCGAAGCCGAAACCCACTTTCGCGATTGGGGCCAGGCCGGTGAAGGCTCGCAAGACCGGCTCGGAGAAACTGACGCTGCTGCCATGGCTCGTGCCGCTTACGCCATTGCCCGCGACCGCGACGTGGCCGGTATTACAGTTTTTACCATTCATGGCAGCACCGCCTGGCTGATGTCAAAGGTCCGTGCTCAGGTTCCGGTAATTGCTTTTACATCCGATGAAAACACTTACCGGCAAATGTCTTTCTTGTGGGGAATTTGTCCGCGCCGCCTCGATTTTGTTGAAACGCTTGAACTGATGATCGAGCGCGTCGATAACGTCCTGCTCGAAACGACTTACTTCCGCCCTGGCGATCAGGTTGTCATCATTTGCGGCTTTCCGGTGGGCGCGTTGCGCAACCCCAATATGGCGTTGCTGCATACCATTGGCGAGTAGTATCCAGTCTTATGCGAACGTTTTTTCTGTTGTTGCTGATTGGTTTTTGCGGTTTTGTATTGCGAATTGCAGAAATCAATGATGTTTTGATTCACGATGAGGCCTACACTTATATTGCTTTTGCCTCCAAAAATCTGATTCACGCGGTTACTGATTACAGTTTGCCCAATAACCACATCTTTCATACGGTTCTGGTCTATTTCTCTACTCAGATTTTTGGCCCACATGTTTGGATCGTGCGCCTGCCGGCTTTGCTGGCAGGCATGGCAATTATTTTTGCATCCTATTATTTGGGGAAAATTTTTTACAGCCCACAGGCTGGTATCGCAACCGCCGCGCTGGTGGCTTTTTTTCCATCATTGGTTCATTACAGCACCATTGCGCGCGGTTACTCTTTGATGGGTTTGCTAACCATCTTGAGTGTTCTTTTTGGGTATTATGCCTTGCAAACCAAAAGAAAAATCTTCTGGGGATTGCTTTCCTTGAGCATGGCTCTGGGGTTTTGGACCATCCCGATTATGCTTTTTCCGGCAGGGGCAATTTATTTGTGGCTCTTACTGGAAGGACTGCTGATTCATCGCAAAGAAGCGTATCGCGCCATTTGGAACTTTGGCCTGCATTTATTCGCCTCTGGCCTGCTGACGGTGTTTCTTACCGCTTTACTATATTATCCGGTTATTCATGTCAGCGGTTTGCGCAGTTTGGTGGGCAACTCTTTTGTTTTGCCAATGGAAGAAGCCTTGTGGTGGGAGAAATTTTTGCATCAGGTGCGCCAGGCCTGGCAAGTGTGGGCTGAGAGCATCCCTGACCCGTTGTTATATCTTCTGATTTTCGGTTTTGCTTTATCGCTGGTCTTTCATCGCCAGATCAGCAAAATTCGAATGCTCACCCAGATTGTCTTTTTTGGGTGGATATTGTTCCTGGCCTGGTATCAGCGGGCTGGCGCTTTTGAACGCTTTTGGACATTTTTGTTGCCGTTCTTGTTCCTTTGGTCGGTTGCTCCGTGGACCGAGTTGAGCAAAAAATTAAAATGGAAAAATTTACCTTTTTCTTGGGCGGTATCTTTGCTGGCGGTTATCTTTTTAATCTTTACAACCGCATCCATCGTACCGGGCATTCCTGCCCGATGGCGTCAATCCAGTAATGTTGAGCAGGTTGGCATTTATCTTGCCGAGCGCATGAAGCCCGGTGAAATTGCGCTCAGTGGCGCAAATGCCCCGCCGCTCTGGTTTTATATGCAGGAAAACGGGCTTGATTCATCCTATTGGCGGCTTCAGTCTGGTTTTTCTGGGTTGTATGTAGTCGTTTCTGAGAATTATGATGGCGAATCGGTTGAATCAGTGCTAAAAGCAAACCGTCTGGAACATATTTCTCCCGATGAACTGGTTTACCAGCATCGCTACGGCGGAATTCTGATTTACTATTTTTCGAGGCAACCATGAAACTGGAACAAATCACCCTTCACCACCTGCGCATGCCGCTCGTCTCGCACTTTGAGACTTCTTTTGGGCGCATCTTCGAGCGCGATTGCATCCTGGTCGAAATCCAGTCCGAAGGGCTGACGGGCTGGGGCGAATGCGTTGCCGACCGCGACCCCGGCTATTGCTCCGAAACATCTGGCACTGCCTGGCATATTCTGATGGACTTCATCATCCCGCAAATTTTGGGTAAAGACCTGGCAGATGCGTCCGATTTTCAGGCGCGTGTCGCCAATATTCGCGGGCATCAACTCGCCAAAGCCGGGCTTGAGATGGCTGTTTGGGATTTGCTCGGACAGCGCGAAGGGAAGAGTCTGCGCCAACTTTTTGGCGGCGCGCGTGAAACTGTGTCGGTGGGCGTCTCGGTTGGATTGCAGGATACGCCCGAAATCCTGCTTGAAACAGTTGAACGTTACCTTGCCGAAGGCTACCAGCGCGTCAAACTCAAAATCAAACCGGGCCGCGATGTTGACGATACCAGCCTCATCCGTCGCGCTTTTCCCGACCTGGCCTTGCAGGTGGACGCCAACTCGGCTTACACGCTCGAAACTGCCCAATCCCTACTCCCGCTCGATGACCTCGGCTTGCTGCTGATTGAACAGCCGCTCTATGAAGACGACATTTGGGATCACGCCAGCCTGCAAAAAATGCTCAAAACCCCGGTTTGCCTCGATGAGAGCATTGTCGGCCCGCGCCATGCCCGTTATGCCCTTGAAATGCAGGCTTGCCGCATCATCAACATCAAACCAGCCCGCAGCGGCGGTTTGCGTGACGGGCTGGAAATTCATCAAATGTGCGTTGAGGCTGGAATCCCGGTCTGGTGTGGCGGGATGTTGGAGACGAACATCGGACGCGCCTCGAACCTGGCGCTGGCCTCGTTACCCGGCTTTACTCTGCCCGGAGATATTTCCGCTTCGGCGCGTTACTACGCTGAAGACCTGACCGAAGAAACCTTCACTCTCAACCCTGATAGCACCATCACGGTTCCCGATAAACCCGGCCTGGGCGTGACGGTGATTCGTGAGCAAGTGGAGAAATTTGCCCAGGCCAAGATTGTCTTTTCCGGCTAGAGTTTGCGCGTAGCCAGAGAGAATGCGCCGCAAGATTTATCTTGCAATGTTAGAACTGAAAACTAGCCTGAATGCGGCGATTGCCCTTGGCTTTGGTACATTCACGCTTGAGCAGACGCTCCTGGCAATCCTGGTATTCGTAGTATCGCCTTCACTCTCGTAGCCGTTGGCCGTCTTGTGTTTGCCGGTGTAAAGATAGGTCAAGCGTTTTTGGTTGGGGGCAGATAAATTCATCGGTCTGGGGGCATAGGCAAAGTGCTCGGCGCAAAACTGGTGCTTGCGAATGATTTCTGGGTTGCGATTCGATGGCCTCATTCACCAGTTGCGCCAGGCTGGCATCTTCTCGTCATGATTCGGCGGAATTAGCCGCGCCGGGTTCATTACATACGGATACGGTTTGAAAATGGATTCGCTTTTTTGCTTTTTCATGCCCCTATTGAATCACGCCTGTTTTAATAACGTAAAGGGCTGACCACTTTTTTGGACAGCCCTTTTACATTTTTGTTTATTCGCCGAATCTTACGTCCACGCTCATGCCGGCGCGCAGTTCCGGTGGGTAGGGCTGTTCGAGGCGGATGGTGGTCTGGTAGACCACGTCGCCGCCGAGGGTGGAGGCGATTGGCGAGATGCTCAGGACTTCTCCGGGCAGGGTTTGGCCGAGGGCTTTTACGAAAACGCTGACGGGTTGCCCTGCGCTGACTTTGACGACATCGCGTTCGCTCAAGTCGGTGGTTTGCACTTGCAAGTCGCTGACGTTGCTGATTAGCAGGATGGCTTGCCCGGGCTGGGCGTATTCTCCGGCGATGCGCTCGACGCTGATGATTTCCCCGTCGATGGGGGCGAACAGGCGTGAGGCGTTCAGGCGTTCCTGGGCCAGGGCCAGGGCGTTTTGAGCGGTTTCAAGGGCCGCCAGCCGCATTCCGCTGGCTTCGGGCGGCAGGGTTTCGCCCTGAAGCGCCATCAGGTACCATTCGGCTTCCTGGTAGGCGGCCCGGGCGCTTTCGTAGTTGGCGCGGGTGATGGCGGCGTCGGTTTCGCTGGGGCTGCCGGTCAGGTAGTTGTATTCGGCGTTGAGTGCATTGACGCGTAATTGGGCCTGGGTCATGTTAAGGAGGGCGGTGGCTTTGCGGGCGTTGCCATCTTCAAGACGCGAAACGCTTTTGTAGGCTTCCTGGGCGCGCGCAAGGGACTGGTTGGCGAGATCCAGTTCGGCTTGCAGGTTGTCGATGCGGGTATCGGAGGCGCGGGCGTAGCCCAGGCCTTCTACTTTCTTTTGGGTGTCTTCGAGGGCTTTTTGGGCGTTGGCGAGCGCCAGTTGGGCGGCAGCGATGGCGCTGGGGGATGTCAGTTCTTGCAGGTTGCGCTCGGCCTGGCTGACTTCGATTTGCAGGGCAGTGTTTTCCAATTCGGCCAGCAGGTCGCCGGCTTTAACGGTTTGGCCTTCGGCTGCGTGAACCACGCTCAGGCGTCCGGCCATGCCGAAGGCGAGCGAGGCGTCTTCAGAGGGGGTGACGAAGCCTGAGGCGACGACTCCGCTCAGGTTGGGGGAGGCAGGCTGGGGGGAGTCTGTCCCGGAATCAAGCACTACGGTTGGAATCGGTTCGGGGGTGGGTAGCAGGCCCGAGCAGGCGGAAAGTGTCCACAATAGAAGAATGGTTAATAGAGAATAGAGGGAGGAGATGCGTTTCATGGTTTTCTTGGCGGGCAATGTGCTGCAGGGGCGAATTGCCCCTACGAATTACTCCACGATCAGGCCGTCGCGCAGGGTGACGACGCGGCGGGCGTATTTGATGACGCGCGGGTCGTGGGTGGCGAAGACGAAGGTGACGCCGGTTTCTTTGTTGAGACGGGTCATGATTTCCATGACTTGTTCGCCATTGGTGGTATCAAGGTTGGCGGTGGGTTCGTCGGCGAGGATGAGGGCCGGGCGGGTGGCGAGGGCGCGGGCGATGGCGACGCGCTGCTGCTGGCCGCCGCTCATCTGGTCGGGGCGGTTTTGGGCGCGGTCGGTCAGGTCTACGGCTTTGAGCAGTTCTTCGACGCGGCTTTTGCGTTCGGCGGCGCTGGTGCCGTTGAGCAGGAGCGGCATTTCGATGTTTTCGTAGGCCGAGAGGGTGGGGATGAGCGCAAAGAATTGGAAGATAAAGCCAATGTGGCCTTTGCGCATTTCGGCGCGCTGGTTGCGGTTGAGGCGGGTGACGTCGTTGCCGTTGACCCAGACTGAGCCGCTTGTGGGCTGGTCGAGGCAGCCGATCATTTGCAGCAGGGTGGTTTTGCCTGAGCCGCTGGGGCCGACCAGGGCTGTGAATTCTCCGTTTTGGATGGATAGGTTAACGCCTCGCAGGGCCCGGGTTTCGACATCGCCGATTTTGTAAACGCGGGTGACGTTTTCGATTTTTGTGACTTCCATTTTAGTTCTCCGGTTTGTGACTGATGTTATTTTTCGGCCCTGAGGGCTTCGACAGGTTCCATGCGCGAGGCGATGCGGGCAGGGTAGTAGGATGCGGCGATGGTAATCAGGAAGGCGGTGACGGTCAGGTTGATGACGTCTTCGAGCATCAGGTAGGGGTAGATGCGGTCGCCCATAATCAGGCCGCTGACGCCGAGGTCGCCGAAGTAAATTCCAACCTGGGCGAAGTAGGCCGAGAGTGCCCATCCGGCCAGCAATCCGACCACGACGCCGCCTACGGCGAGCAGGGTGGCTTCGATCAGGAACAGGACGATGACCTGGCCGCCTTTCATACCGAGCGCAGACAGGATGCCAATTTCGCGGGTGCGTTCGAAGACGGCCATCAGCATGGTGTTGACGATGACGGTGACGGTGACGCCCAGGATGAGCAGGTTGAGAAATCCGATGTAAGCGCCGGCGAAATTTTCCATGAGTACCAGCAGTTCGTTCATTTCAGTCCAGGTGCGGACTTTGAAGTTTTCGCCGGTGATGGCGGCTGCAACGGCGTCGGCCTGGTCGCGGTCGTTAAGCATGATGAAGATGGTGCTGGCGCGTTCGCCTGCGCCGGAGAAACTTTGCAGTTTGGCGATCGGGAGCAGTACGATGCCTTTATCGTAGTTGCTTGAGCCTGTGCTGAAGATGCCGCGCACGGTGAAGGTTTGTTGATCGACATTGCCTTCGGCGGTGTTGACGAGCAGGTTGAGTTGGTCGCCTGCTTTGAGTTGGAATAGTTCTGCGGTCGGTGTGCCAATCAGGATGCCTTCGCGGTCATCGGCGGCGGGCATTGCGCCCGATACGATGATGTATGGTTCGTTGGCGGCTGAGTCTACTTCGACGCCCATAATCTGTACGCCGGTCGATTCGTCACGCACGGAGATGATTCCGCTGGCGAAGAGGCGCGGGGTGGCAAATTTGACTTGCGGGAGCGTGGCAACTTTGCCGGCCACATCAGATGGATTTTCGATCAGGTATTCCCAGGCGACGCTCAATTTATCTTGTTCGTAGCGGATATTTTGTATTTGTAAATGTCCGCTGTTGAGGCGCAGGGTGTCTTCCATTGAACTGCGCATTTCGCCTTTGAAAAAGGCTGCCATGAAGAGCAACAGTGTCAGGGAGACGGCCAGCGCCAGGGCTGAAAGCGCCGAGCGGCGGCGGTGTCGCATCAGGTTGCGAAAGGCCATTTTGATATATTGTGACATGGGATGTCCTTTCTCAAACGTGGTGCAGGGCTTCGGCCGGTTCACGGCGCGAGGCATCGCGGGCGGGCAGGAAGGCGGCCAGGGTGGCAATGATGAGCACCGTCAGCCCGTGTTGCAAGACCTTGCCCGGCACCATTTGCGAGTAGATACGCCCGCTGATCAGGGCGGTGTACTCTGTCAGGTCGGCGAAGCTGCTGTAATCTAGCCCATAATAGGCCAGCGCACCGTTGATGAGCGATCCCAGCACTGCGCCAATGATTGCCCCGACTACGCCGACCAGGGTGCCTTCGAGCAGGAAAATCAGCATTACGCCGCCAGGTTTAACTCCCAGCGCGCCCATCACGCCGATTTCGCGGGTGCGTTCAAAGACAGCCATCATTTGTGAGTTGAGGATGCCGATGGCCGCCACGGCAATCATTATCACGCCAAAGACACCCATCACGCCGGTTTTCATGTCCATGGTCTGTTTGAGTTCGGGGAAGGAACTGATCCAGGTATCGACTTCGTAGCCGTTCATCTGGTTGTCGATGTGGCTGACGACACCGGCTTCCTGCCCGATTTGTTTGAGCGATACAACCACTTCTGTCACCTGGCCTTCGAGGCCAAAGAGCTGCTGGGCTTCGAGCAGGGACAGGTAAATGGTGGTCTTTTCAACGCTTGGCACGCCGACATCGTAAATGCCGACTACGGTCATTGTGCGCTGACGGTTTTGCTCATGCGTGGCGCGCGCGACCATGGTGATGCGGTCGCCGACGGTGATATCCATTGCGGTGGCGAGGCCTTGCCCGATGACGATGAAATCAAGGTCATCGGCTTGCAGGTAGCGCCCGGCGCTGATGTTTTGGGCTACCGGGCTGATGATGGATTCTTTTTCCGGTTCGACCCCGACGACTGAAACTGAAAACGCGCCCTCGCGGTTGGTGACCACGCCGCCAGTCACGATTCGTTTCGACGCGGCAACCACATCGGGATGTGATTCTGCCGTTTTAACCAGATTGTCTGGGTTGTTGAGCGCCAGCAAGGGCTTGCTGCCGACTTTGTCATTGTATCCCGACGCATGAATCTGGATGTTGCCGCCGAGCAGTTGAATAGCATTTCCATAAATGGCCTGTTCAAAACCGCCAATCATGCCATCATACAAGACGAGTAAAGCCATCATCACGCCCATGGCTATCGCGATGAGGAAGGTTCGCCGGCGTTGCCGCCAGACATTGCGCCATGCCAGGCGCAGGTAAAGTGTCATAAGGTTGGCTCCTTTCTTTTTTTCAATAAAAAAGCACTTTCATTATACGCCTCTCGACCATTAGGTGGGGATATGAGGTTTGTCTTAATGGATGGTGATTAATTGCGAAATCGCTATCGGTTTTTTTTCTACCGGGTAACTGCCTACCGTAGCGCGACTTTCAAGTCGCGTTTGGAGCAAGGCATTTGAGAATTTGCTTTCAGGCGACATAAATGTCGCCCTACGAATATCAGT
>DAOUML010000231.1:0-16798 GCA_034411635.1 Anaerolineales bacterium | reverse complement strand
CCGCGCATGCGCTCGACGCGCGTCTCGCCCTGGCAGTTGAGGATGTAGCGGTAACTGTCAAATTCACCGGCGGAGCGGATGAGCAAGCCGTAAACGTCGGCGGTTTCGCAGCGGTTAACGGAGACATCGATTTCAGCGTAGAAATCGGTCAGGAAGAGTTCACGGTGCAGGCTGAGGAGGGTGGCCGGGGTTGTGTTGATGGCGATGGTGGCGCGGTTGCGTTCGATGATGACGCTGTTGCTGCCGTCGAATTCGGTTTTGGCGCGCAGCCAGTTTGCTGGTTGGGAAAAATTGTCGGTATAGGTGATCTCACCCAATCCTGGCAGGAGAATGGGGGTAGGGCTGGGGGGCAGGGTGACAGATGCGGTGGGCGTTTGGGTGGCGGGGAACCAGTCGATGGTGGGGCTGGGCGTGGGCGTGGATTCGGTTTCGATAACGGAATCAAGGTTGGGGGGAGTCGGTTCCGGCTGGATGGGGCTGGAGCAGGCAAGCAGGCCGAGGGTGAGGAGCAGGGTGAAGGCGCGGGAGAAGGTTTGGTTCATCCGTATGATTTTACTACCCTGCCCCCCTCCCGGCCTCCCCCCAAATTCCAAAACCAGGAATTTGGGGGGAGGAGAAAAAGGCAAACGCGGATTCCAAAACCTGGAATTTGGGGGAGGAGAAAAAGGCAAACGCGGAGTCTGGAGGCTGGCAGGGTGGGGTCAGGCGTAGCGGTTTCTGATGTTGGGGACGAGGTATTCGTCGAAGGAGCGGGCGGCGTCGTAGGCGGGTTGCCAGGCCCAATCGCGGCGGGCGGCGTCGTCGTTCATGTCTACCGGCCAGGAATCGACGATGCGCTGGCGTTTGAGGTGCGGTTCGTAGGAGATTTCTGCGCCGGGGAAGTGGGCCTGGACGCGTTCGGCGATTTCTTCGGCGGTCAGGCTGAAGGCGGTGATGTTGTAGATTTGGCGGGTGAGTTTTTCGCGCGGGGCTTCGGCGAGTTGGATGGTGGCTGTGATGGCGTCGGGCATGGCCATGAAGGGGATGGCGCTATCCGGGCGGACGAAGCAGGCGTAGGGTTGGCTCTGGGCGGCGGCATGCAGCATTTCGGGGCCGTAGTCGCTGGTGCCGCCGCTGGGAACGGTGAAGGCGCTGATCAGGCCAGGGTAGCGCACGCAGCGAAAATCGACGTAGGTGGGGGTGGTTTCGGAGAGTTGTTTGTAGTGTTTGGCGTAGTACACGCCCAGGGTTTCGCCGTAGAGTTTGTTGCAGCCGTACATGGTGATGGGGTAGTTCCATTCCCATTCTTGCGGGCGGGGATGTTTGGCTTTGTTTTCCAGGCTTTGCATGCCGTAGATGGCGACGGAACTGGGGAAGATGAATTTAACGGGTTCGCGTTTCCAATCGGATTGTTCGGCGGCCAGATGCAGCAGGCGCATGGTGCCTTCGACGTTGACGCTGTGGGCGGCCATGGGGTTGAATTCGCCGCTGGTGGAGAGGATGGCGGCCATGTGGTAGATGGTGGTGATGTCGTAGTCGATGACGAGGCGGTCGAAGAGGGCTTTGTCGAGGATGTCGGCCTGGTAGTGGGTGGCTTTGCCGGTAAGTTCGGGGGGCAGGGGGCGCACATCAACGGTCAGCAGGTTGCTTACACCCTGTTCGGCCAATTGCTGGATGAGGGCTTGCCCGACTTCTCCGGCGGCTCCGGTGATCAAAATTGCTTTTCGACGCATGAGAGGCTCCTTTTGGGGTTGGGGAATGGGGGATGGTTAATGGAGAATGGTTAATGGAGGATGGGTAATAGTGGGTTACTACTCACTGACTCGGGCATTGGCGGCCATCTTCGCGGGGGACGTAGATGGTGATTCGGTCAACGGGGAAGGTTTGGTCTTCTCGATACCAGCACAGGATGGGGCGCACGGCATGACGTACCCAGGCGTTGTTTTCTTCGCCCATGAAGTAGTCGCTGCCGAGGTAGTTAAACCGAAGCGGGTCGACGATGATGGCGGCGAAACGTTGATTTTCCATGTCCTGCTCGAAACGGGCCAGGTAAGCGCTATTGTTCGCCATGGCCATTTCCATCAGGTCTTCGCGCTCATATTCGGGGACGAGGGTTGCACCCTGTATCATGTCCATCGACATCAGATGACGCTGGGTGATGAACAGGATTTCGCCCTCGGCGGTGCCGACCCGCTGCTGGATTGCCGCCAAAGTGGCCTGACTCCCGGCCTGGTCATAGCGCGCGATCCCGCTGTTGGGCAATTGCGCGAACCAGGCCGGAATCAGCACGAGCAGGGCCACAACCTGCCAGGGAATGGGTTGCGCGGCCCGGAAGAAGGCGTAGGCGGCCACAATGAGCAACATGACAGCGTAGGCGTCCATGTTGTGCAGGTCGCCACCGCCGCCGATTTTTACGCTGACGAGCAGACCACCGAGGAAGAGGACGAGGAGGATGGCGAAGATGGCAACAGATTCGATCACTGGCTTTGTAACGGATTCGGGAACAGATGGGGAAGCGGATACACGGATTTTAGAGGCCGAGATGACAATCAAAATCCAGATGGGCAGGGAGAGCAGGAGGATACCCGGCACGACGCCGAGGAAGTAGGTGGCGTTCGGCCAAAGGCGATACCAGAGCAGGTCGGAGGTCAGGCTGGTGAAGAAATCGCCGGGCTGGTTTCCCGAAAGTGGAATGTAAACCTGCGAAACGGCGTAAGCCAAAAGGGAGCCGGAAATTGTCCAGGCGGCGGGGCGTCCGAAACGGGAGACGAGAAATCCTAAAGGTTTTTGAAGACCTTTAGGATTTGTTTCCAATAACCACAAAACCGACAGAATCAGGCCGGGCATGGGGTACCAGTTCAGGCGGCTGAGGCCGGCCCAGATGGAGGTGGCAATGAGCAATATCCAGGTGCGACGGTCATCCTCGGCGCGGAAGAGCCAGAGGAGGGGGAAGACCATCAGCGGCAGGTGCAGGTAGAGTGGAAGCGTGAATAAGTAGACAAAAATCCAGGTAAACAGGGCAATTTTGAGGGTGCGGTTTTCGATTTTGAAACGCGACAAAATGGCCGGGGCAATCAGGCCGACGAGCAGGAAGCGGATGCCGACCTGCCAGGCGCGATGGAACCAGAGCGGCGCGTCGAACCAGTAGGGCGGCGCGAGCAGCAGGTGCAGGCTGGGGTGCAGAATCGGCCAGGGGTAGGGCTGTCCATAGATTTTTTCGGAGAGAAAAAGCGAGGGGAAGTAGAAGCGGCTGGTTTCCGACCAACCCAGGGCAAAGGGGTAGTCGGTGAGGGCGGGCAGGTAGGAGGCAGTCAGATTGGCGGCGGATTGCAGCAACAGGGTCAGGGCCAGGGCGGGGGCAAAGGCCAGGTTTGGGCGAGCATTTTTCAGAGCGTACATGCCGGTTAGGGCGAGCAGCCAGAAAACGAGAAAACGAACCCATTCGCCGCCAAAAAATTGGCGAATTTCTGGTCTTGCGTAAAAAAATGGGAAGATGAACAGGATAGCCAGAAAGGCGGCAAATGCCGCGAAACGGAATCGGCCTGCGGCGCAGGCAGGGGCTTCGAGAACGGATAAGGTTCTTAAATGTTGGCCGGTGAAGGTCAGGACGAGGGCGGAGAGAGCGGAGAAAATCGTCAGCGTGAAGAAGGTCAGTATCCCCAAAATGGTTTTGCTGGCAAATGGGTTAACTTCCAGTTTATCGGCGAGTTGGAAGGTATCGAGCATTGCCAGACCGCCGAGCAGGACGGTTAGCAACAGGGTGAGACGCCAGAAGGCATTGGGGGATGGAAAGGTCATGCGGGAATTATACCAATCCGTTACAATTGGCGCATGAAACTTGAACAACATCAGAATGAGATTTTGTTGAATTCCGCTTTCTGGGAAAAGAAGCCGCTTTTGCGAAGCATTTATCGCGGCTTTCATCGTCAGATTGCGAGCCATTTATCGGGGTTGGATGCGCCGCTGGTGGTTGAGTTGGGTTCGGGAATTGGGAATATTCGCGAGGTGATTCCAGATTGCCTGCGGAGTGATCTGTTCCCCAATCCGTGGCTGGATGTCGTCCAGAATGCTTATGCCCTGCCGTTTGCGGACGAAAGCCTGAGCGACCTGGTCTTGTTCGACGTTTTTCATCACCTGCGCTATCCCGGCACGGCATTGGCGGAATTCTGGCGCGCGTTGCGACCGGGCGGGCGGGTGCTGGTCTTTGACCCGTATGCTTTGAGCATGATGGGGCTGGTGACCTTTGGCCTGCTGCACCATGAGCCGGTTGCGCTGCGCGATGAGATTTCGTGGCTGGCCCCAACCGGCTGGGACGCAACAGCGAGCGATTATTATGCCGCCCAGGGCAATGCCGGGCGCATTTTTGGAAATAAAAAATTCCAGCCGTTGTTGGACGGCTGGAATCTGGTGACGGTAAAACGATTTTCGGCGCTTTCTTATGTTGCCAGCGGGGGTTATTCAAAACCGCAGATGTACCCGGACAAGTGGTATCCGTTCATGCAGAAGGTGGATGCCGTTCTGGACAACCTGACGCCTTTGTTCGCAACGCGGATTCTGGCGGTGCTGGAAAAGAAGTAGTTATTCCTTCACTTCGCCATCGATGACATCATCGCCGCCGGGGGGCGGGGTGGCGGGGCCGCCGGCCGGTTGGGCCTGCTGGCCTTCCTGGGCGTAGAGTTGCTGACTGAGGGCGTGAAAGGCTTGCTGGAGTTCTTCAGTCAGTTTTTTGGTTTTTTCGATATCGTCGCCCTGCATGGATTGCTTTAACTCGGCAAGTTTCGCTTCGATACTGCTGCGCTCAGCGGCGGGGACTTTATCGCCCAGGTCTTTGAGGGCTTTTTCGGTCTGATAGACCAGGTTATCGGCCTGATTTTTGACCTCGATGGCTTCTTTGCGTTTCTTGTCTTCGGCTTCGTTTTGGCGGGCTTCCTGTACCTTGCGCTCGACTTCTTCTTTGCTCAGGTTGGTGGAGGCGGTGACGGTCACTTTTTGCTCTTTGCCGCTGGCCTTGTCTTTGGCAACCACGCTCAAAATACCGTTGGCGTCGATATCGAAGGTCACTTCGATTTGCGGAATGCCACGCGGCGCAGGGGGGATGCCATCCAGTCGGAAGCGGCCCAGGCTCATGTTATCGCCAGCCATTGGGCGTTCGCCTTGCAGGATGTGGATATCAACAGCAGTTTGGCTGTCGGCTGCGGTGGAGTAGACTTCACTCTTTTTATACGGGATGGTGGTGTTACGCGCAATCATGACGGTCATTACGCTGCCCAGGGTTTCGACGCCCAGCGAGAGCGGGGTGACATCGAGCAGCAAGATATCGCGCACTTCACCGCCCAAAACGCCGCCCTGAATAGCCGCGCCAATGGCGACAACTTCATCGGGGTTGACCGATTTATTGGGGTCTTTGCCTGTCAGACGGCGGACGAGTTCCTGCACCATCGGCATACGGCTGGAGCCGCCCACCAGCACCACTTCATTCAACTCTCCGGCGCGTAAACCGGCATCTTTGAGGGCGTTCTGGAAAGGAATTTCACAGCGTTTGAGCAGGTCTTCGGTCATTTGCTCGAATTTGGCGCGGGTGAGTTTGAGCACCAAATGTTTGGGGCCGTTGGCATCGGCGGTGATGTAGGGCAGGTTGAGTTCGGTCTCCATCATGCTGGAGAGTTCAACTTTGGCCTTTTCAGCGGCTTCGCGCAAACGCTGGAGGGCCTGACGATCCTGGCGCAGGTCAATACCTTCCTGTTTTTTGAATTCATCGGCGGCCCAGTGAACGATTTTCTGATCCCAGTCGTCGCCGCCCAGGTGGGTGTCACCGTTGGTCGATTTGACTTCGATGACGCCTTCACCGACTTCAAGAATGGACACGTCAAAGGTGCCGCCACCGAGGTCAAAAACCAGGATGGTTTCGTTATTTTTTTTGTCGAGGCCATAGGCCAGGGCAGCGGCGGTCGGCTCGTTGATGATGCGCAGCACTTCGAGTCCGGCGATGCGTCCGGCGTCTTTGGTGGCCTGGCGCTGATTATCGTTGAAGTATGCCGGAACAGTAATGACCGCCTGAGTGACCGTTTGGCCGAGGTAGGATTCTGCGTCGGCTTTTAGTTTGGACAATACCATGGCGCTGATTTCCTGAGGGCTGTATTCGCGCCCGGTTGCCGGCACTTTAACGCGCACATCGTCAGAGGGGCCTTCAATAATCTGGAAAGGAACCATTTTGCGTTCGCTTTCGACTTCATCGTAGCGGCGGCCCATGAAGCGCTTAATTGAATAAATTGTGTTTTCAGAGTTGATGACCGACTGGCGTTTGGCGGTTTGTCCAACCATGCGTTCACCATTTTTACTAAAGGCGACCACTGACGGGCACAGTCGTCCACCTTCGGCGGTGGTGATAACAGTCGGCGCGCCGCCTTCCATGACGGAGACCACGCTGTTGGTTGTTCCGAGGTCAATTCCGATGATTTTTCCCATGTTTGCAAATTCTCCTTGAGCAAAAGTTCTTTTGGCAATATGTCTATTAAGATAACCGATTAATGCAAGAATCTCGTTAACATGATGTAGAAATTGCATACAACAAAAAAAGCCCGTCCGGGTTGGGACGGGCTTTGGGAAGCAAGTTTTTTTACGGTTCAGAAACCTGGAACCAATCAACTTCCACTTTAACCGGCGTAGCGCGCAAGGATGAAACCGCGAAACCAACGTTACCACGCCGCAGCGCATATTTGCGTTCCACGTATGGGCTGCCCTTGGGTTCAACCCCATTGACAAAGAAGGACAATTTATTATCGTCGCAAATAAAGGTGTATTGATTCACTTCTTTGCCTTGCTTGACAAATTTGGAAGCGCCATTGGCTAACAGGTTGTAGCCATTTGAAACGGCATATAACTCCCACAAACCATCGCTTTGGACCGCAAACTCATACCAACCTTCATCGCTCATCCGACAAACCAGGCTGACCTGTTGCGAGTTTACGCCCCGGTTTTCAAGGTAAATATCGGTGCGGGTATTCTCATACACCATGCCCTCATAAACGTAATAGGCATACAGCCCCGGGTCGAGAATATCAAAAATCATGCGCCCAAAATCAAATTTGTAGGTGGCTTTTGCCGCATCTGAATTGCTGTTGCCCTTGACGATTTCATAGTACCAGAGTGGGTCACTATCGAACTCTTCTACAAAATAAGCCTGTCCGCTGCTTGAACCGGTAGAGCCGGTTGAGCCGGAACTGCCCGAACTGCCGCTATCGCCAAAATAGCCCGTGACAGCCAGTTCACGTCCATTGAGTTGGCCTTCCAAAATCTCACTGGTATTAAAGCGGATTACGGTTAACGACATGGTATCGCTGGCGTTGCGCGAGCGCAAGATGTCGCAATAGTCCTTCATGGTGCCGTCGGTTGCCAGCACCAGACCTTCCATCTGGTAGAGGATATCGCCGGGTTTGACACCAGCCTTATCAGCCGCGGAACCAGATTTGACCGAAGTTACCCAAATGCCTGATAATGAACCATCGTCAGAGAGAACGGCTGTTCCATTCACGCCAATGCTCCAGACATCTTGACCACTTTTCAAGTCGTCGAGCATTTGTTGGGTGGTTTTGGCGTCAATGGCAAAATACTGATTGAAGTTGGGGCGGGAGCGATAGTTAACGCCAATCACCTGGCCGTTTTGGGAAACGAGCGGGCCGCCTGAGTTGCCTGGGTTAATGGTGGCATCGTGGCTCAAGACGTAATCGAGAGAAGCCCAGTTGGTGTGTCCATCCGCCTGTTCTTTGGAAACAATGCCTTTGGTTAATGTGAATTGAGGTTCGCCAAGCGGAAAACCGGCTGAATAAACTTCCATGCCGGTCTTTATATCGCCAGAATACCAATCAAGATACTTGAAATTGCTTCCTTGAATTTGAATCACCGCCAGGTCGGCGCACTCTGAAGCGCCCAACACGCGTGCGCTGTATTGTTGCCCATTCAAGAACACTTTTAACGTAGCCGCGCCAGTAACGACATGGTTGTTGGTAACGGCCAGGCCAGATGAATCGATCAGGAACCCTGAGCCGTAGCCGCCAGCGTTAACCAGCAAGCCGACCTGAGGATCTACAAAAGTGCCTACCGATTCAATCTGTACAACAACGTCTTTTAATTCGTCGAGGCTACTGATGGCTCCCCCTGAAGATGAAGGCTGGGAAGCAGGCTGAGAAGGCGACTCTGATGTGGGGTCTTCAGAGCGCGAGGGTTGGGCAGGCTGCGCAGGATCATCTCCCATGTTAATGCTGCACGCCAGACCCACAAGAAGAATAAAAACGGCAATGAACAAAAATGGACGCAAGACTTTCATAATTACTTCTCCTCTCGTTAGGCGGATAACGATAACCTGTTTGGCGAAAACTTCTTTTTATCGCATGTAACAAAAGTTTCCAGCCACAGGTGTTATGCCCGTTCCGGGTCAGAATTGCGCTTTTTCCTAGCGTATGAACACGCAATTTTTAACCGTGGGCATTGTACATTAAGAATTTTAGCACAATAAGACCCTATTTATATAAAATACATCTGTTAAGAAACCATATTAATTTCGCCAAAATATGCGCGCAGTTTTATGCTATCATTTGGGAAGAATGGAGATTGATACCTTGCTATGAGCAACAACCCAACTTCTACCAATTACGCGCTTCCAACCACCACGCGCCGCAGAGAGCAGGCTACGTTTGGGATTGCCCTCAGCGTTTTAGGCTTTATTGTGTTTCTGATTGGCGCAAAGCCTGAATGGGTGGGGCTTGACCGAAGCCCGGTGGTTGGTTTTGTGCAAATTACTGTGTTTACCTTTGGAATGGGTCTCTTGTGCCTGGGGGGATTTGTGTCATTATCGAGCCTGTGGAAACAGGATGGGCGCAGTATTCTGGCCGATATTGGCTCACGGCTAATTGCTACGGGCTATGTGATTGTCGTTTTCGCGGGGATGGCTGATCTTTTTGGGCTTGGAACTCATCCTTTACCGCAGGTTCCTTTTTTTGGGCCGATTCAGGCGGCGGGGGTTCAGGTTGGGCAGGTGATGATTGCCGTAGGCCTGGCGATGATGATTCCATACCATCGCTTGGGGCAGTAATCGGTTTGCAGTATCTTAAGAATCGAGGCCGCCTGCGAAGGCGGTTTTTTCGTTATCTTGCAAAGATTCGGCCAGGGTTTGCCATTCGATACGGGTGCGGTAGATGGCAGCCTGGCGGGCGCAGGCAAAATTGGGGCGGGTTTGGTCATCCTGATTCATGTGGGCGTGGGAATCGGCGGGCAGGCGCGGCAAAACCCATTCGCGCAGGCGTGGTATGAAGTACAGGATTTCGAGCGGGTAGTATAAACGCCCGGAATGTAGAGTCGGGTCGGTTAAGCAGGATTCAAGCAACGGGTCGATGCGTTCCGGGGCGGCGTTGGGGTGCAGGGAACGCCAAAGAGCAACATAATTGGTGTGGGCGTAGAAATCTTGTACGGTGTGCGTCAGCCGCCCCAATTCCACCCGCGCAAGGGGCGCGTTGCCCGCTTGAATGGCAGCAATGGCGTTTTGGCGGCAGGTTTGGATGTAGGCATAGCCGGCCTCGAAGGCGTTGTTGTCGAAGTGAAAATGGTCGTGGCCGATTTGGTAACGCAAGGCGTCCTGGCCGAGGTTGGCGGCAATGACCTGTTGGAGGGCGGCAGGGCTAAACTCAGGGCTGAGTGCTTCGCGGGTCATTTCAGCGTGGTGGCGTTTGTTCATTTCAGGCCTTTGAGCAGGTAGGTTTCGACAGGATGGGCGCGGCCTTTGACAGTAAGCGGTTCGATTGCGATGGCTTCGACCTGGTCTTTGACGATGTCGTAGGTGTCTTTTTGAATGAAGATTTGGCCCGGTTGGGCGCTGACTTCGAGCCGTTGGGCCAGGTTGACGGTGTCGCCGATGACGGTGTAGTTGAACAGGCTGCTGGTGCCAACATTGCCGACCATGGCGTAGCCGGTGGTGATGCCAACGCGAAAGGTGCGGTGAAAATCAGGGTTGCTATAGCGTTCGCGCAGGTGGCTGGTGCGTTCGACCAGTTGCAGGGCGGCGCGGCAGGCGCGCATGGCGTGGTCGGGTTGCAGGTCGGGGCTGTTCCACATGGCCATGACGGCGTCGCCCATGAATTTGTCGAGGGTGCCTTCTTGCTCGAGGATGGCCTGGGCGGCGGTATCGAGATAGGTGTTAAGGACGGTGAAAACATCTTCCGGGATGTTGTTTTCGCTGAAAGTGGTGAAGCCGGCCAGGTCGGCGAAGAGGACGGTGACGAGGGTGCGGGCGCCGTCGAGGTCGAGCCCGGCGGGGTTTGAGAGCAATCTATCGCGCACGCGTGGGGCAACAACGCGGCCAAAGGTTTGGTGAATGATTTCGCGCTCTTTTTCAAGTTTGCGATTTTCTGTCAGGTCTTCGATGACGATGGTGGCGCCTTTGGTGGCCTGGCGGGCGTCTTTGAGCGGGGAGGCTGAAACGCGCAAGCAGACTTGTCCGCGACCAGTCAGGTTGGGGTTGAGTTCTTCGCCCTGGCAAATTTTGCCATTTTGCAAAACATTTTCGGCGATGTTTTCGATGGGGAATCCAGGAATGACTTTTTCGAGGGTTTTGCCCATCGCTTTTTTGAGCGGCAGGCCGAGGATGCGTTCGGCGGCGGTGTTAAAGAGGGTGATTTTTCGCTCTATATCGGTGGTAATGATGCCTGTGGCAACGGATGCAAAAATGTCGTCCATCAGGTTTTTCATCTCCATCGTCTCTTCAAGGGTGTGGCGCAGGTTTTGGAAGAGACGGGCGTTTTCGAGCGCGAGAGTCGATTGGGCGGCAACGGCAGTGAGAAATTCAAAATCGTCGCTGTTGTAGGGGTCGCCAGATTGGCGCTGGCCGAGGGCCATGAAACCTGTCAGGCGGCCTTCGTATTGGAGGGGAACAAAGACACGGTATTGAGCAAGGCCAGCCTGCCCGCCCAGTTCGGCAGGGAGGGGTCGCTCGGGTGGCAGCCAGAGCAATTGGGGCAATTTGCTCAGCAAGCGCGGCAGCGGGTCATCGGGGGCAAAACTCTGGGTGGTGGTATTTTTGGCGGCAAAGGGGATGTAGCGATGGCGGTCATCTTCAAAGAGGAAGACGACAAATTTCTCAGGCGAGAGGGCGCGGTCGAGTTCGGTTTGCAGCAGGTTGATGGTGTGGTGAACATTGGGGGTAACGACCAGGTTTTTTGAGATGTTGGCGAGGCTGCGGCGGTAATCGGCCTGGGAGCGGTAGAAAACGCGGTCGATGGCGCGCTGGATGAGGTTGCGCAGGGGCGCAAAGACGATGATGAGGATGAGCAGGTAGGCGGCGATGACAAAGGGGTCGTCGCTCTGTACGGTTTGCTGGAAAATGAGGGAAGCCAGGTTGAGCAGCAGGAAGTAGAAGAGCAGGGCGGCGCTGGTGGTGAGGACATAGGTCAGAGCGCGGCTGAGAAGCCGGTCTACATCCAGCAGGCGATAGCGCAAAATGGCGTAGGTGACTGAAAGCGGCAACAAGATGATGGGCGGGAAAAGCAGTTCGGGACGAAACTCCGGTACGCTATCGAGAAAACCAATGGGCAGCAAGTAAAGCACGAGGATGGGCAGAAATGCCAGGGCAGCCCCAAAGATGATGACGCGGCTTTGCTGGCGGACGAACGGCGAACTCTCGCCAAAGACGCGGCCAGCGAGACTAACGAGAAAGGACAGGATTCCCAGGGCAATGAAAATATATCCCCAACGCCATGAATCGATGTAGGCGTAAGGGTCGGGTGGCAGGAGAATATCCCTGGCAATAAAAATGGCAAGAATTAGCCCAACCAAAAATGGGATGAGGCGCAAAAACGGCCAGCGCTGAATGATGGGCAGTTCTTGCGGGAACATGAGCGCCAGGTACATCAACGCGGCCCCGGCGGCTGGCAGGCTGAGCGCCCAAATCAGCACAACCCGGTGGGTGGTGTTCATATCGAGGAAGGTGGCGGTCAGCAAGGCGGCAGATGAGACGAAGATTACGAAAGCGCGCGTGGGTCGGAAGTCGGGGCGCAGGCGGTAGGCCCACAGGCCAATGCCCAGCGAACTCAGGCCGACCAGGTAGGGGATGATGAAAAGCGAGAGCAGGTCTCGAAACCTTACCTGTTCCGGGCGAATGGTGACGGTGAAGGTACTTTCGGCGCTGCGACGGTAAAAGGTGGCCTCGAAGGCCTGCCAACCATTTTGACGCAGGAGATGATACATTTGGCGACTGTTTTGAACGGGCTGGTCGTTGATGGCGAGCAGGCGGTCGGCCCATTGCAATCCTTGTTTTTTTCCAGGCCAGTTTTCGCCGCCAATTTGGCTGAGCACGTTATTGGGTTCGATCAGAAAACCGTTAAAGGGCGTGAAATACCATTCCCTGGCCCAGAAGGGAGTCAGAATAAACATGCCGATTGCAAGGGCAACAAACCCAAGCGGGATGACATGGGCTTTCCAGTTTTTCAGGATGATTGCAAGCATATTTTGCCTTTAATGTTGGGCGCGAGGCGAAAGGGCAACCAATTCAGCGCGATATTTTTGTATCAGAGCGCTGTTGCCTTCTTCTTCGCCATGTTTGCGCAACTGTTCTTTCTTGTGAGCCAGTTCGCCAATCACCTGATAGAAGCGCGAGGTGGCAAGGAATTTTCCGCTGAAAATAGCGGCAAACCAGACAAGCGAAAGCGCAATGTTGGAGGATGCGGTGCGATACTGATCGAGGGTGATCGTGCCCAACTGCACTTCTTCGCGCATGTGGTTGATGATATTACGATGCTCGAGCCAGCCAGCCCAGAAAATGATGACAAACATGAACAAAACGCCAATCCAATCAAGAACAGAGACCAGCAGGCAGGTCAGATCGCCGAAAAGCGGCACAGAAGCCAGGAAATTATGCACCGAGTGGGTAAACATCGCCAGGCCCCACCCTGCCAGCGGCGCGGCAAATTTGACAAAACCGTTGTTGTTTACGCGCGCAATTGCCAGCCCCATGCCGATAAACGAGGTGTAGAAAGGATGCATCCAGCCAACCATAATAACGCGGATAAAAATCAGGATAACCAACCCCTCCCAACCGTCGCTCACATATCCGCGCCAGATGTAGATGCTGTTTTCGACAGCGGCAAAGCCAAGCGCGGCGATTCCAGCATAGACGATGCCATCGAGAAGGGAATCAAACTCGTGCCGAAAAACAAGAAAGACAATCAAAACCGCCATGCCCTTCAAGGTTTCTTCTACAAAAGGGGCGCTCAAGGTTGCCCCGGCAACGCTTGCCAGCGCATCTGATCCGGTTAGCCCAAAAACAGTGATGCCAAAAATCGAATTAAGAATATACGAACCGCCCGCGGCAACAATCGCACCCCACAAAAATACGCCAATTAATAAAATTTTTGGTTCTTTTTCGTAGCGGTCAAGCCAATATAAAATGGCAGCAAACAAAAAACAGGGCATAAAGCCAAAGAAGAGGGCTGTCAGCAGAGGAAGCATGGATTCTCCGGTTATCGCAAAAGGGGCAATTGTGTACAAAAATTATAGCATGTGTGTCCGATTTAGCGACGGACATTTTTGATGGGTGCGCGCAAAGGTTGAGGCCGTTGGCCGTCGCCTTTTTGTTATCAACCTGCAAGTTTTCATTCTTGCAAAAATTTAGAACGAGATATATAATAGAACAAATGTTCAGAGAAAGTAAACAAAAATGCCAACGCTAGAAGATTTCACTCTCGCCCTGCGGGCGTATCAACAAGTGCAGGCTGAAATGGGCCTCAAGCCGCCTGGCGAGGGCGAAATATTGCCCAATGCGGTGGAGGCCATGCAGCGCGGCGGACCACTGGCCGAAGCCGCCATTGTGTTTGGCGTTGCAAACGATGGACTTCCCCTGCTGCTGCATACAGACAACCCAATTACCGGGCCAATCCTGCTGTTAGGCGATAAAGGCAGCGGCAAGACCGCCTTTTTACAAACCCTGGCCCGTTCAGCGCATCTTTTTTCACCCCCTGAACAAACCGCCATTGTGACCCTCACCGATTTTCCAGACGAATGGTGGCAAAACTCAGACCTGCCCGCCCATAACTTCAGGGTATACCCGGCCTACGAAGAAGATGAAGTCGAAAACCTGTTGCTGCGCCTGGTCGATTGGGTTGCCCTAAACCAGCAAGACCGCGCGATTTTACTGCTGATTGACGGCCTGGAAAGCGTTTTCCACCTCAGCCAACAAAGCCAGGAAGCGCTGGCCTTTTTACTGCAACAAGGGCCGGCGGCGCGCGTCTGGCCGGTGGTAGCGGTTAATGCCGCGCGAGCCTGCAAACTGCCCGATTGGATCGCTTTTTTCAGAACCCGCCTTTATGGGCGCATTACGCACCCGCAAGTGGGCAATGAACTAACCCACCTGCCTGGCGCGCCGCTCGATGCGCTGTTTCCGGGCGCTGAGTTTTGTATGCGCCACCAATCACGCTGGCTGCGATTCTGGTTGCCAAGTTTTTAAGAGAAAGGAGTCAATATGAATATTGGGATGTTGTGGTTTGATAATGACCCCAAAACCGCATTAAACGAAAAAGTGCGACATGCGGCTGAATATTTTCAAAACAAGTATGGAAAAAACCCCAACCTGTGCATCGTTCACCCCTCCATGCTTCCTGAAGAACAACAAACCAACGAAACGGTAAAAATTCGTCCCTGGCACACCATTACCCCCGGTCACTTATGGATCGGTGTCGAAGAAAAAATGCCCCTCGGGGCCGATTAGGCGAAAACGCGCCTTTCAACGGCAGCGCGCAAGGCGGGGGGAGTGGGCGCGCTACCTGTGGCAAATTTCGCGAAAAGCCCCTTCTGCCTGAGGAAGAAGGGGCTTTTCACTGCAAGATGATCAGGATCGATTAATCGTAACTACCTACCGTAGCGCGACTTTCAAGTCGCGTTTGGCGTAAGACAATTGAGAATTTGCTTTCAGGCGACATAAATGTCGCCCTACGAATATCAGTTCGTAGGCAGTTACGATTAATCAGCGTACCCAACCGCAATCGCCGTAGCATGACTCTGGCTATGGCTCAGGCTAATACTCCAATGATTCAAACCCTGCTGCCTGGCGCGCTCGGCGGCCCCCCCATGCAGGCGCAAGCCAGGCGCGCCATTGGCAGCGCGGGTAATTTCAATATCGAGAAACCCAAACCCATCCAGCCCGCTGCCGAGGGCTTTGGCAACCGCCTCTTTGGCCGCAAAACGCGCGGCAAGCGATTCTACCCGGTTGGCACAACTCTGACGCTCTTCAGCCGTAAAAACCCGCGCCAAGAATCGCTCACCGTGGCGCTCAATGCTGGCCGCGATGCGCGCAATCTCAATCAGGTCTATGCCTGTCACAATGCGCATTTAGCCGCCAAAGGCATCGTTGAGCCAATCAAAGAAACCTTTTTGACGCGGCTGGGGAGTAGTGCCAAGCGTTTCAGCCAATTTCTCAAACAACTCGCGCTGTTCTTTGCTCAAACGAGTCGGAATATCTACGTTAACCATCACCTTCTGGTCGCCGCGCCCACTCTGGCGAATACGCGGAACACCCTTGCCGCGCAAATTAAACACCTTGCCAGGCTGCGTGCCAGCAGGAATATTCAAATGCTCCGGCCCATCGACAGTCGGCACCTCAATCTCAGCCCCCAACACAGCCTGGGCAATATTAATATCCAGATCGAGCAGAATATCCTCGCCGCGCCGTTTGAAATACTCGTGCTGAGCAACATCGACCACCAAAAACAGATTCCCATTTGGCCCGCCATTGCTGCCGGGCTGGCCTTCGTTGGGTAGGCGAATCTGCATCCCGTTATCCACCCCCGCCGGAATAGAGACCTTCTTCTTGATTTGTTTACGCTCCAGGCCGCGCCCGCTACAAGTATGGCAAAGTTTTTCGATAATCTGCCCGCGACCATTACATTTGGGGCATGTCACCGTTTCAACCATCTGAACAATAAACGTTTGCCGAACCTGGCGCACTTCGCCGCTACCGCCGCATTGCGAACAAGTGCTAACGCTGGTTCCCGGCTCGGCCCCATTGCCACGACAAGTGGCGCAAGTCTCATCGCGCTCAAAGACAACTTCCTTCTCAATGCCAAAAATGGCTTCTTCAAACGAAAGCGTTACGCCCATCTGCAAATCACGACCACGCCGGGGCTGATTACGGCGCGAAGACCTGCCGCCAAAACCAAACATCTGCTCGAAAATATCGCCAATATCCACCGTAAAATCGGGATATCCGCCCATATCGCCCAGGCCGGCATGGCCGTAGCGATCATAGCGGGCGCGTTTTTCGGAATCAGAAAGCACGCCGTAGGCCTCGTTAATTTCCTTGAAACGCTCCTCGGCATCCGGCTCTTTGCTCACGTCCGGGTGATATTGACGCGCCAGTTTGCGAAAGGCGCTTTTCAATTCTTCAGGGGAAGCCTGACGAGAGACTCCCAAAACTTCATAATAATCACGATTGCTTGACATACCTAATCCAAAATTTTAGTTTTTGAGGGGTCAAATCTATGCGACGATTGGGAAGATGGAGGCGAATCGGCCTGCATACTTTTTACCAATAAACGCAGCACTTCTACCCGCTGCTTAATCAAAGCCGTATCATCCTCAACCAGAGCCTGTTTGAGCATTTCGACAGCCTTCTCCAACGACCAGCGATGCTCCGCCAAAATTTTACCGGCGAAGTTTCTCGCAAACTCATCGGCAAGGTGCAAAATATACTGATTAAGGTTTAAAAGTGGCATTTCTGAAGGACTGAAATTTAGCCACCAATAGGGTGTCTAAGTCTGATTTGTAGGTAGTGCTTGTTTGACCC
>DAOUML010000230.1:0-9852 GCA_034411635.1 Anaerolineales bacterium | reverse complement strand
AATCAAAAACGCGCCTGCTGTGTTGCGGCAGGCGCGTCCTGTCCTCACAGCGTGTGGCTTTAGGCGCGCGAATAATAAGCGTACTGTTCGTTTTGTTGTTTTTTGGTCAGGCCGCTGGCTTGCAGGATTTCTTTTAGGATTTCCTGGCCCTGGGCAAAGCCAACTTTGGCGCGATTCTCGCCTTTGAATTGCAACTCCCCGAGGGTATTGAAACTGAAATGGGATTGCTCACCAATGACCTGAATCTGTTCACCCCAGCGGGTTGGGCGGATGCGCACCTCGCTGATTTGCGACCAGGTTAAAGAAACGCGTCGCAGGCCGTTTTCAAAGGCAACGCCATCGGAGGCGAGTCGCAGGACGGTGCGGCGATCCATCCAGTTGCCAAGAGAAATGCTGAGGGCTGAGATGAGCAGGAAGATGACGAAAATCCATGAGAATACCGGCACAACCCCTTGCAGGTGTAACAGTCCCAGGGCCAGGCTGGCAAGCAAGGCAAAAAGCCAGGCATTGCGCTCACCCTGGCGCGGCAATAGTTCGGGACGGTGGGTTTGTTCCTGTTGAGACATAGGCTGATTATACCAAAACAGACCGGGGTAATTTGGCTTTTTTGCTCCCCAACCAAGCGCAAGATAAATCTTGCGATACGGAATGGAGAATCAGGGTAAATTGGCGTATTTTTGCAAACCCTGGCGGCGGGTGAAGACCATCATGGCGCTGGCATTGGCGATGGCGCGCACAACAGAACGATCTAATTCCATCAAGAAATCGTCGGCGGAGATTTGGCCGTCAAACATTAATTGGGCGCGTTGCATGGAATACTCTATTTTTTCTGGCGAAAGACTTTTATAGAGAAAAAGCGAAAGCGGAGAGTTTTTCATATCAAAACTGGCTTCGCTGGCGCGTCCAGATTCGAGCAGTTTGTAGATGACGGAGGAATAATCGACCCATTCGGAATCTGGCAAATCAGGCAAAAAATATTCAAGTCGTTTGATGCTGACTCCCTCGCGCGGCACATCCCCCATAAACAGGGATACGGGGGCATCGCCGCCAGTTGCAACGGCAAGGGCTTCCAAAACGGTCATCGAGAGAATTTTTAATTGCAAATAATCGCGGGCAATGGCAATGTTTTTGCTGGCGTAGCGTAACATTTCTTGATAAATTTCATCAGATGGCACGCCGCGATACTGGTTAAAAATCAGGTAGGGGTTAAGGGTGCGGAAGAAAACGGCCATCTTTTGCAGGGCTTCGCGGTATGTACCGATGGAGTAGACATCTGGCAGGCGCAGAGCGGCATTGCTTTCGGGCAGAAGTTTCCAGGTGTTATCAAGAAAACGTCCGGGGTCGGCTTCGGAAAAGTTTTCGATGTCTTTGTTGCCAAATGTGACCGCAATCCGCAAGGTTTCGATCACGTCTTCTTGCGAAAAATCAATGCCATGACGGGCAACTATTTCAGGCAAACGGCGTTCCATGACATCAAAACAAGTTTCTCCGGCGGCGTTGCGACCACGAAAAGGAACGGTTGCTTCAATGCACAGGTTCATGCGCAGAATGTCTTTGGCGCTAAGCAAATCGCCCAATTGCCGGTTAAGTACCAGAGCGCTCAAAAATTCATTCAGCACAGCCATTGAAGCCAGGCTTTGTCCGGGTTTTAGCGCAAAGACATCCAGAGTCAGGTAAGCGAGACGATCTTGCGGCGGGATGTTGTTGCTAACTGCGAATTGACCATTTTCCTGAACAATATAGGGTGAAATCATCTCCCAAATGTGCGGGGCGAAACCCATATCAACCTGATAATAGACAATATCATGGTAAAGCGATGCCAGTATGCTGATTGGCTCGTTGGAATCGGTGAAGGCGAAGACATGCTCCAGCGTATGAAAATGCCGCGCCTGGGCTGTCATGCCGCGATGGATGGTGACAGCCAGCACTTCGAGCCGCTCAAGCGAAACCCGCACATTCATCCGCTTAAAAGATTGCTCAAAAATGGAAATAAGTTTTTGAACGTTACCAACCTGCATGATTCACCCAAGAAAAATAAGAGAAAATGTATCCCAATTATATCAGGATATGAGGATTGATTCAGGAATACAAAGAATCAAAAGCATCAGTAACAGTTTGAAACTTAAAAACAAAACCCAAATTGACCAGGCGCTGCGGAATGACATATTGCCCGGTGAGAAGCAATTCGCTCATTTCTCCGAGCGCAAGGCGCAAAGCGAAAGACGGAACCGGCAGCCAGTAAGGGCGACCCAAAGCCCTGGCTAATGCGCGGGTAAAATCGGCATTAGATGTGGGGTTGGGCGCGCACAAGTTGAAAGCGCCGCGGGCATGCTCATTTTGCATCAAAAAACGCATGGCGCGAATCTGGTCTTGCAGGTGAATCCATGAAATTCCTTGCCGCCCTGAGCCAAGCGGCCCGCCAGCAAACAGACGAACTGGCAAAGCCATGAGCGGCAACACCCCGCCCTGACGGGCCAGCACCAGGCCAGTGCGCAAAATAACCCGGCGCACGCCCATCGTATCAATGATGCGGGTGGCGCTTTCCCAATTGACGGCAACCGTAGCGAGATAATCATTGCCCGGATTGGTTTCATCGGAAATTGGAGCATTGGCATCGCGTGGCCCATAATAGCCAACGCCAGAAGATTGGAGCAAGATACGTGGAAACGGGCGTGATTTTTCAAAAGCCTGCGAGATGACCCGCCCGGCCTGCACCCGACTGTCGATAATTTGTTTTTTACGCGCCTCAGACCAGGGCCATTGTCCGATGGATGCGCCAGCCAGGTTTACCAACGCATCCATTTGGCTGAAGGCTTCCAGCCAGTCTGGTTGCAGGGTGCGTCCATCCCAGGGGAGAACGGTGACGCCCTGCGGCGCGCGCGTTTTCTCTGGTTTGCGCGAAAGCCACCAAACTTGATGCTGGTCCTCAAGCAGGGAATGCGTGAGGGCCGCGCCGATCAAACCGCTGCCGCCGGTAATCATTACTTTCATGAGCAAACTCCTTGCGCCAGGAATAAAAAAAAGCCCGCGCAACAGACAGCGGGCAAAAGGAAACCTATCTCCATTGCAAATGGGGCGCGCCAGCGATAAAAGTTTTTTTCTGGCACAGACAGAAAAGATACGCGCTTACTCCAAATCTTTAACTTCTGGAATTTCATCATCGTGTTCAGGATTTGTTTCAACCTGTTTTGTAACGCCAGGCAAAGGATGCGAATTACGCAACCGCTCCTCCTCCAGTTTGCGCAACCCGTTGCGCACCTGGGTTTGCAGGCGAACCATTTCGCTTTCAAGATGGCGAAGACTATCGATCACATAATCATCGGCATCCTTGCGGGTGGCCTGAGCATCGGCGCGGGCCTGGGCCAGGATTTGGTCGGCACGATTTTGGGCGCTGCGCAAAACCGCTTCGCGCTCAATCATTTGCTCGGCTTTTTCACGCGATAACTGCACAATACGATTGGCTTCCTCCTGCGCCTGAGCCAGGATTCGGTCTTTCTGCGAGGCCAGTTGTTGGGCCTTTTTGAATTCCTCGGGAATGGTGACGCGCATCTGGTCGATGATGTCAAGCATCCTGTCTTCATCTACAACGACGTTGCGTGTGAAGGGAATGGTACGGCTTTCGTTGAAGAGTTCTTCAAGGCGGTCTACGAGATGCAGGATGTCCATTTGCTTACTCCGCTAGTTTTAGTATTTTCTTAACAATTCTAGCACAAAGTGACGAGAAAAGAAACTTTTGTTCAGAATTTTTCGCAAGTAAAGAGTACAAGAGCAAAATCTCCCAATCGTTCTCGAAAAGCGGGAGATTTTGAGCCCTGTTCCACTCACCAAACCGTGTTGAATCTAGTCCCTGGCAGCGTAGGCGGGACGATGATGCTCGTCAATATCGCGCACGCGCTGTTTTAAGGCGATTTCGACATGCGGCGGAACCATGCTGGAGATGTCGCCATCGAGGGTGGCAATTTCGCGCACGGTGGTAGATGAGAGAAACGTGTGTTCTTCGTGGGTGATGAACGAGACGATTTCAATATCTGGCGCGAGACGGTGGTTGGCTAACGCCATGCGGAACTCGAACTCGAAATCGGAGAAGACGCGCAAACCGCGCATGATCACCTGCGCATCGAGGGCTTTGCAAGCGTTGACCGTCAGCCCGCTGTAACCAGTGACGCGGATTTTTGGGTTATCGGCAAACGACTGCTTAACCAATTCCATACGCTCTTCAGGAGAAAAGAGCAGGGTTTTGAGCGGCTTGTCGTAAACAGCAATGACCACTTCATCAAATAACTTGGTGGCGCGGTTGGCAATGTCGATATGCCCGTAATGAATCGGGTCGAAGGTGCCGGGGAACATGGCTCGAACCATAAATACTCCGTTTTGGATATTGGATACTCGGTACTCGATATTCGGTACTCGAATATCGAATAACGAATTATCGAACTCAACTCACATCCCCCTTGCCGCTCCAGAAGCGGTTCAGGGCTTCGGCGAGCAGGGCGTGTTCGGGTTGGGTCAGGGCAGGGTCGATGGCGAACAGGTCGGCGGCGTGCTGGCGGGCTTTTTCGATCAGGGCAACATCGGTCAGCGAGGCCATTTTGAGGGTGGTGGCAAAACCGGCCTGGCGCGTGCCGAGGAACTCGCCGGGGCCACGCTGCTGCAAGTCCAACTCGGCCAGGCGGAAACCGTCATTGGTCTCTTGCATGGCTTGCAAACGCTCGTTTTCGGCGGCGCCGGCTTTATCAGGGATAAGCAGGCAGAACGACTCGCCGCCGCCGCGTCCGACGCGTCCACGCAGTTGGTGCAGTTGGGCCAGGCCGAAGCGGTTGGCGCCTTCAATCAGCATGACAGTGGCATTCGGCACATCGACGCCGACTTCGATGACCGTCGTCGAGACCAGGATGTCGTATTTCTTGTCGCGCAAATCGGCCATGATGCGGTCTTTTTCGTCCGGCTTCATTTTGCCGTGCAGCAGGCCGAGTTTCAGATCGGGGAAAATTTCCTTCGAGAGTCGCTCATGGTCATCCACGGCGGCTTTCAGGTCTTCCATTTTTTCGCTCTCTTCGATGAGCGGATAGACGATGAAAGCCTGCCGCCCGTCCTTGATTTGACTGCGGATGAGCGAGTAGGCGCGCTCGCGCTCGGTGGGGGCCAGGACATGCGTCGAAACCGGTTCGCGCCCGGCGGGCATTTCGTCCATCACCGAAAGATTCAGGTCGCCGTAAAGCGTCAAGGCCAGCGAGCGCGGGATGGGCGTGGCGGTCATCACCAGCAGGTGCGGGTTGTTGCCCTTGTTGCGCAGGACGGCGCGCTGACCAACGCCAAAGCGGTGCTGCTCGTCGATAATCGTCAGTTGCAGGTCGGAGAATTGGACAGGGTCTTCAATCAGGGCGTGGGTGCCAATCAGGACTTTTACGTAGCCCGATTCGAGGCCGGACTGAATTTCGCCGCGCTCCCCGGCGTTGGTATCGCCGGTCAACAAGCGCACCTGACCCGCTTCGAGCACGCCTTCGGCGGCCAGGAAGTTACTGAAACTCTTGTAGTGCTGCTCGGCCAAAATGGAGGTCGGGGCCATGATGGCGACCTGCGCCCCGTGACGGGTAATCATCATCGCGCCCAGGGCGGCCACGACGGTTTTACCGGAGCCGACATCGCCCTGGACAAGGCGATTCATCGGGTGGCCGGCCAACAGGTCGGCGCGGATGTCGGCCACAGCGCGAGATTGCGCCCCGGTGAGGGGGAAGGGCAGGGCGGCGATACGCGCCTCCAGCCAGTCGTCCGGCGTCTCGAAGACGCGCGCGCTGACGGCTTCAAAATCCTGCTTCTGGCGCAGGACGCCCATTTGCAGGTAGAAGATTTCGTCAAAAGCCAAACGCTGACGGGCAGATTTAAGGGTGTCCTGATTATCGGGGAAGTGAGCCTGGTGGATGGCTTCACCCAACCCGTAGACTTCCGCCGCTGTGCGCACGCTTTCAGGCAGCGGGTCGGCCACGCGCGGCGACCAGTAGTTGACGACCTGATCCATCATCTGGCGCAGCCATTTTTGGGTGATGTTGGCGGTTAGGCCATAGACCGGGACGATGCGGTTGGTGTGCAGGTGTTCATCTTCGACCATTTCCCATTCGGGGCTGTTCATGACCAGACGACCCAGATATTGTTCGATTTTGCCCGCCACAGCAATGTTGACGCCTTCTTTGAAGCGGTTGGCAAGCCAGGGTTGGTTGAACCAGGTAAGCCGCAACGCGCCGGAGCCATCTGAGATGACGACTTCCATGATTTGCATTTTGCCGCCGCGAACCTGACGGTTGTTCACGCTCTGAATCTGGCCGATGACGGTGACGACCTGCCCATAGGTCAGGCTGCGAATGGGCTGGAGTTGGCTGTAATCGTCGTAGCGGCGCGGGAAGTGGTAGAGCAGGTCGCCCAGGGTGTGAATGCCAAGTTTTTGGAGCGAGGAGGCGTTTTTGGGGCCAACGCCGTCGAGAACAGTCAGGTCAGCGTTTAACGCGGCTGGGGTCTGGGAGGTCTGCGCGCCAGGGTAGGAGGAGGCTTTCGATGGGGTCGCTCGGCGACTCGCAACAGGCTCCGGCTGCGGGGCGGGTGCCGGTTTTGGGGTTGGCCGGGGCTGTTCGGAAGCAGGAGCCAGCCAATCGGGCATCGGTTCCGGGCCAGATTCGGTTTCAGCGTAGACCGGGTCGGGGATGTTGATGTCGCCCTGGCCCTGGATGCGCTTCCATATCCCCTTTAGCGTATCGGCGCGCGAGGCAGGGGTCAGGCGGTGGTAGTCGCGCAGGCGCGAGGCGACCAACTGGATGGTTTCTTCGGGCACACCTTCGGCGCGGGCTTCTGATTCCCAAAAGTCGAGAATTTTGGCAAGACCGCCGATGACGGCTTTGTTTTCATACTTGTTTTCGGCTTCTAAACGGAAAAATTTGCGGAGTTTTTCGAGTGCGATTTGCATAGTGGGGCTATTTTACCCGATTTAAGACTGCCGCGAACCCCAGCCCGTTTGGTCCCAGGTGGGTTCCGAGGACGCTGGTCAGGTTGACGGTCAGGAGGCCTGGCGGGGTTTGGACTTTTCCAGCCAGGGTTTCGATGAAGTGAGCGGCGCGTTCCGGGGCATTGGTGTGCAGGATGGCCAACCGTTCGAGGCTGCGCTGTTCCAGAAGCATGGAGAGCGCTTTTTCGTTGGCCTGTCGGGTGGTGCGAACGGCGCCGAGCGGCCTGACGACGCCTTCAGACAGGGCTACGACCGGTTTCAGGTTGAGCAGGCCGCCGAGCGAGGCCACCAGGCTCGGCACGCGCCCGCTGCGGCGCACATATTCGAGGGTATCGAGGACGCCCATCAACCGCACCCGCTGGCGGGTGGAATGGATGACGGCCAGGGTCTGTTCCAATCCGGCGCCTTCGTCAATCGCTTCGGCGGCGGCTAAAACCTGAAATCCGATGCCAAGGCTGAGTTGTCCGCTATCAAGCACGGTAACGCGGCCCGCGAAATCAGCGGCGGCGGTTTTGGCTACATTATGCAGGCTGGTCAGACTGGCGGCGGTGCTGATGCAGGTCACATGCTCACAACCTGAATCGAGCAGTTTTTCATAGCGGCTGGAAAAAGCGTGCAGCGAGGGCGCGGCAGTGCTGGGAGCACTTTTCAGGCCAGGCAGGCGACGATAGAACTCCTCGCGGCTGATGGTTTCACCATCGCTGTAAGATTGACCGTCCATCACAACGATGGCCGGGACTACCTGGATCTGGTGTTTTTCAACCAAATTGATGGGCAGGTCGCAGGGGGAATCGGTGACAAGACCGATGCGGGCTGGGGACATGATTTTTCTTGGGTGAATGCTGGAAACGTAAAAGGTAAAAGGAGAGGAGTTCAGAGATTTTCTCCGTACTCCTCTCCTTTTTTAATTTTTTCCACTGGGTTACATGGATTACTCAATCGAAATGATAAAGTGATAATGCGGCTGGCCGCCTTCCTGCACTTCGATTTCCTGGTTGGGGTACTTCTCGCGGATCAGGTCGGCGATGCGGTTGGCTTCCTGGTGACGCAGTTCTTCACCATAGAAAAGCGTAATCAACTCATAATCAGCAGCATTGGCCTTCTCAAGAAGCTGTATCACTGCGCTCTGGACCGTTTCCGCCGAAACCGCCAATTTTCCATTCATCAGGGCAATCGCCTGGCCTTCCTGCACGCTGACACCGTCGATTTCGACAGTCCGAACTGCCACTGTCACTTCTCCGGCCACAACCGAATCGAGGGACTGGGTCATGCGCCCCGCCACCTGTTCCAGATCACCATCCGGGTTGAGGTGCAACATGGCAGCCAATCCCTGCGGCACATTGCGGCTTGGAACCACCTGCACCTGTTTTACAGTCACTTCTTTGGCCTGATTTGCGGCCAGGACAATATTTTTATTGTTCGGAAGGATAATCACCTTATCTGTTGGCAGGTTTTCAAAGGCTTCCAAAATATCTTTGGTCGACGGATTCATTGTTTGGCCACCTGCCACAATCGCCGTCACACCCAGGCTGGCAAAGATACGCGAAAGGCCCAGTCCCGGCGAAACTGTCACCACCGCAATCTGGCCAGGTTCCACATTGGCCATCTCAATCTGGGTGACGCTGGCCTTGCTTCCGATCTCATCCATCTGGGCCAGCAGGTTTTCCATGGCAACTTTGGTAATAGTGCCGATTTCCATAATATAGTCAATCGGCTCGTAACGCTTTTCCAACGGAGTGTGGATGTGCATTCGGTACATACCCTCGCCCTCACCCACCTGAATGGATGTGCCCATTTCTTCAAGCCTGGCATAAAAGGACTGCAACTCGAACCCATCATCCGGGCGAAAATCGACGACCACTTCCCAATCCTGGCCTTCTTCGACTTCTTCCATGGCATTCTCCAGGTTCATCGCCGAAAGCGGCTGGACGGAAACCAGCGGTGCATCCAATGGCAGGCCTTCCACCAAGCGCAGGACGCCTTCGAGAATGAAGAACAACCCCTTGCCGCCTGAATCGACCACACCAGCCTGCTTCAGCACCGGTAAAAACTCAGGTGTGCGCTGCACCGACTCATCAGCCGCCGCAACAATAATCCGCATCATTTCACTCAGGCGATCCGTCCGCTCCGCAGCCTGCTGGGCGGCGACAGCCACATCCTTGATCACCGTTAAAATGGTGCCTTCCACCGGGCGCACAACGCCCTTATAAGCTGTGTCTCGCGCCTCAACGAAAGCGCGCGCCATCGCCGGGGCATCCACCACATCCACCCCGTGCAAGCCGCGCGCAAAACCGCGCCAAATCTGCGACAAAATAACACCAGAATTACCGCGCGCGCCCATCAGCGCGCCCTGGGCCACCGCAGCCGCCATCTGACCAGCGCCATGATGACCCGCATCAGCCACTTCGTTATAAGCCGCCTGCATCGTTAACAGCATGTTGGTGCCAGTATCACCATCGGGCACAGGAAACACATTCAGCGCGTTCACCATCTGATGATTTACGCGCAACCAGGCCAGTCCGGCCTCAACCAGTCTTTTCATTTCGAGGCCGTCTACGGGCTTCTTGCTCATACCTTAAATTCTCCTCTCGACCGAGGGTGGATTGAAATCAACATCTTCATCTGCTAATCCGGGTTGCTGACCCGTAACCCCTGAACATGCACATTAATCTGATTGACATGCAAACCAATCGTCTTTTCCACCTGGTAGCGGACAGCATTTGCCACACTATTCGCCACCGAAGAAATGCGCGTGCCATACTCGACAATCACAAAAATATCAATATCCAACTTCTCACCGTCAAAATGAACATTCACGCCGCGAGTCGGTTCACGGGTGATCGTTGCGGCAAGGCCTTCCG
>DAOUML010000229.1:0-5879 GCA_034411635.1 Anaerolineales bacterium | reverse complement strand
AAAAAACGGGAAATACGGCCCGCCACACCCGGACAGAAAAAGCATTGCCAATACAGCAATGCCCATCAGCCTTACAGTTCTTTCGCTTGGTTTGGTCATGGATTGTGCCACTCCTCATAAACATTTGGCTTTAGACGATTGGTGGCACTATTTTATTCAGGCATGATGTTTTAATCTTTGCGCTTAATCAAATAACAAAGCATTTCTCGTTAAAATCCCCAAAAAGATGGTATTAGCGTTACCCTATGCTTGGCGCGGATGATTTGAAGTATTTGTTATACCCATGCTGCAACAGTCTACTTATGCCGTTGGCGCGTTGTTTGCGGAAATAGGTTTTTAGAGTCGAAAACGGGAGAGCCTGCAAAGAGACTCTCCCGTTTTGTTTTTGCTCAGGCAGTTGGAATACTGCCCGAGACAATCGGTGAATATTTGGTTTTCTTTAATCTTTGCGTTGTGAAGATGATAGCCGTGCCCAACAGCAAACAGGCAACTCCAATCAACGTCATGGACATGTTGAAGGCGTTCGCATAATTGACGCCGCTCCAGGTGTGGGTGGCGGCCATTGTATATTGAATGGTGAAGGTCATCAGGCCGACTAGGATGACCGCTGCCCCGCCGGCCATGTGCTCATTTTTGCCCGCGCCCTTGTCGAAGTTGACCCCCTGCCAGATGGCCGGGATGCGGAAGAGCAGGAAAATAATTAGCGTGAATACGGTGACATAAACGATCATGTCCACCGGCATGGACTTGCCGCGTAAAGCGCGCGAGGTGATGATGTGGATGACGCCTATCGCAACGCCCGCAACCAACACAATCAGCGCATCACGGTAGGCTTTGGGCGAACCCTTGATGAGCATGACCACCGAGCGAATCCCGGCGATACCGATGGCAATCCCGGAAACGACATAGAAAATATACAGCCATTGTGCTTGTGCCAACGCGCCCATCGTATCGGCCCAATCGGGGTTGAGCGGGTCGAAGGCGGCGCAGCCTGTCCCAACGCCGCCCAGGATGGTGAATCCGGCGGTAAGGGCCAGCAGGACAATCCCAATGAAGCGCAGGATTTTGGCAAGAACAGAATTGTGGGACATTTTTTCTCCTTTTGAGGGCAACTTTACGTCAAATCGAGAGTAAGACCATTGCCAGAAGCATGTACGCCGAAGCGTACTTGAACAGACCGAAATTGAGTTTGGGCGAAGGCCGCAGGACGGTCAGGAAGGCCAGAATCATCAGCCCGCTGGAGAGAAAAGCCAGCAGGTGAATGTAGCCCCATTCCACCCGGATGAGCACGGCGGCCAGCGCAATGCACAACGCGGCAACCACGCTTGAAAAGGCAATCACCTTGTGGGTTGTGTTGAATCCATAGGTGGATGGGAATGTTGGGATGCCGGCGGCCTGGTAATCGTCGAAGTAGCGCATCGAAAAGGTCAGGATGTGGGTTGGAATCCAGAACAGGACGGCCAGGGTGAGCAGAATGCCGATGTCATCAATCCGCGCGCCTGCGCCCAGGTTTTGCAAGCCAAACACGCGCCCGGCCAGGATGGGCATACCGCCCGCAATGCCTCCCCAAACAATGCTCCAGCAGGTGCGGCGTTTGAGCCAGATGGTGTAAATGACCACGTCAAAGAAAAGCCCAGCAAAAACGACCAGCCCATACAGCGGATTCAGCCAGAGCGCCCAGGCAATGCCAAATATCGAAAAAACCAGCCCCAGCATAATTGCTTCACGCGGTGAGACACGCCCCGAAGCAATTGGGCGGTGGTGGGTGCGATTCATCACCCGGTCGATGTCGCGGTCGTACCACATATTCAGGATGGTGCTGCCGCTGATGGCGAAAAACAGGCTGCCAATTAGCCCTGCAAGGGTTTCCCAACTCAAAATCGGACAGCGTGCGCTCATATACCCGGCCACGCCTGTCACCAGCAGCAAACCGGTTTGCAGGGATTTAATCAGCGGCAGGTAAAGCGCAAACTTTGATTTAATCGTGCGCATCGTTTCTTGCATGCCTGCCACCTATTCCCTCACGCAGCGGAATCCGACGCCGGGGCTGTAATAGACTGGGGTGGCATTGTTGGTCACCCAGGCGCGCAAGTTCATTTCGTAAGTGTCTTTCGAGCCGCCATACATGTAGCGGTTATGCTGACCGGGGTAAACATCGCCGACCCATTCCCAAACGTTGCCCGCCAGGTCGTAAATACCGTAGGGGCTGGCGCTGTTGTGGGTGGCGTATCCGTTGTAGGTTTTGCCGTTGTAGAAGCCGACTGGCGAAGTGCGTGAGCCAAAACTGGACATCTCCTCGAAGGGGTCGCGGCTGGCGTAGTAGTTGGCGTGTTCGCGGGTGATTTCCTCGCCCCAGGGGAAGGGGCGTCCGTCTGGGCCGCGCGCGGCTTTTTCCCATTCCAGCGCAGTCGGCAGCCGCCAGCCGTAGGTATCACAATAGGCTTTGGCCCCGAACCACGTCACCATTGTCATGGGGTGATTTTCATAGCCGGGGGTGGGGATAAATTTCTCGCCGTCCCAGGACAGCCGCACCGAGGGGTCGTCCAGTTGGATATGCAGCCAGTCTCCGGCGGCGATTTCTTTTTCATGTTTGACTTCGCGGAAGACATCGCCAGGATAAAAGCCGAGGATGGCTTCCCCCTCGCGGGTCACACGCTGACCGGTAACTGCTTCCGTCAAATAAGCCGCATACTGCCTGACGGTGACGTTGGTGACCATCATTTCGTAGTCGTACTCGATGAAAGTCGGGACCGCCGTCCGCCCGGAGAGAAATTCGCCAGCGGGGACAAGCGCCCAGGAATCAGGGTCGATGCCTGTTTCGTAGACCGGTATCGGAGCGTTCAAACCGACAGCGGCGCAGCCGGCCAGTAAAACGGTCAGCAGGCTGAGGGTCAGGGCGATTCGGACGGTCATCATTTCACCTCCTGATTCAGTTCGTGTTCCTGTTCTTCGCGCCAGCGTCCGCGTTCTTTGAACAAATCCACTAACCGCCAAATCAATAGCATGGCAAGGATGACCAGAATCATGCCCAGCCCGATGTCGGTGAGTATCATCAGCAGGTTGACGAGCGGCTGTTGTTCGGCTTCGCTGACGAACAAACTTTTCAGTTCAAAAACGGTTACAGCGGCAAAGGCAATGTTGGAGAGGACGATAATGCTCCAGCCGTACCACTGGCGAATTTTGCCTTTCAGCCCGACCATGTCGCCATAATAGAGCAGGATGATGGTGGCGATGATGGCGCTCAAGATGTGCCAGTGGCCCGTGAGCGTGATGCGCTCCTCGCGCCAGGGCATGACGCGCATGATTGTCCTTAATTTGATGGCCATGAAGATGCCCACCCCGCTGACCACGAAGTTCATATAGACCATCTGCCAGAGCGGGCCGAAGCGCAAGGGGTCATGCAGCAAGGCGGCAAATTTTTGACCGGCGGTTGGTTTTTCGAGGCCCGCTGTTCCTTCGTGGATAAATTTGCGCCAGCCAAAAATGACCAGCATGAGCGCGGCCAGCATGACCATCACCGACCCGACATAAATAATGGTGTGCGCCCAGGCAACCACCACCACCGACCACGCGCCGACGGAGATGACAATTGTGCCGAGTATCATCAAGGGCATGGCGATTTTGTGCAGGATGCCTTTGAAATCTAGCCAGCGTCCGACGATGAGGGTGATGGCAATCGCAATCAGGGTCAGCATGATGTGCAGATGGCCGATGATGGATTTCATGAACAGGGTTTTATCGGGCGAGCGGATGACATCTTCAGCCAGGAAGGCTTCGAAGCCGTTGCCAAAGTACGCGCCGGGGATGGCCCCAAATAGCGCCGAGCCGAGTGTTGCCATGACCATTGTGAAGAAGGCGGCGCGTTCAAGGTCGAGGCCGCCGGGGGTGTGGGCGTAGTCCTTGTCGGTGATGCGCGGCGCGCTCCACGGCCAGAGCGCAATTGCCAGCAAGACCCCGGCAAAGAATATCAGGGTTTGCCCGGCGATAAATAAGCCATGAAACGCCCAGTTTTGCCCGAAATAGGCAAAGGCCAGCCCGAAAATCATCGAGAGCAGGTAGCCTACCGTCATCAAGGCATTGGTGGCGGTTTTGTAGATGGGTTTGAGGGCCAGCAGGCCGTTAATCATATAAACTTCGATGGCAACCACCGCCATTGCAATGGCATGGTACAGGATGATGATGCGCCCCTCGCGCTCGGCCTGTACCAGTTGCATGCCCAGGGCCTTGACCACCACTTCACGTACGCCCATTTCGGCCATTGGGCCTGAGAGCATCCCCCACACGGCTGTGATCATGCCAATCATGGCTACGGCGACAAGAATCAGCCCTTTGGTCGAGTTGAACAAATAGTTGAAACGAGTTTGTATGAACTGCTGCATAACGCGCTCCTTGAAAGAATGTCTCTTTGTTCAAGTTATCACAATCGTAAGAGAAAGTCTTTGACTTTTATCAAGTTGACAGTATGTCGTGGAATTAAAAATGAACCGGGCATTTGTCCAATGCCCGGTTTGCTGGTAGCACTCAGGATTTCTATTCCAGGACGAGTGACTCTATCTGCGCGGTTTCCCCCAGCAGTTTGGCGTTGAGTATGCGAATTTCGGTGCGGGTGGAGAAGATGATTTCGCGCCGCGCCAGTTCCCCCAGTGCGCGGCTGACGGCTTCGGGAACGCTGGCAATCCGGGCGGCCATCTGGCTGATGGAATGTTCGCGCCGCTGGATGTTGCACTGTCCGTTTTCACTCAACTCGAGTAGCAGTTTTGCCACCCTCGCCAACACAGGCCGAAACGATAAGTCAGCGTAATGGGCAATCAATTGCCGGTTTCGGGTGGCCAATACTTTCAGTAGACCGAGTGATATTTCGGGATGACGCATCAGTAACTTCTGAAACGGTTCATAGCCTATCCGCCATACCAGGCAATCTTGCGCCGCCCGGGCGCAGACCGGATTTTCGCTGCCATCCAATACGGTTACTTCATTGAACATTGTTACGGGATGCACAACTTTGATGATGTTTTCCTGTCCCTGCGGGCCAATTTTACATAAATGAACCAGGCCTTTTATCAATACATGCATCCCGGAACAGGGTTGACCTTCATGAAAAACGGTCTCCCCCGCGTCAAACGACTGCACGCCGCCAGCCCTCACAATTCGCAACACATCTGTCAACGATAAATGTTGAAAATGTTGAACAGATTGCAATCGTTCAGCAAGATGGGTAGGTTCGTACATGCCTGTATTATATAACCATTGCGACTAATCCACCGCTGAAATCACTCTCCAGGTGTGCATTTCGCCTTTACCTTTGACGGTTATCGTTCCCTTCGGTTCGCACACGAACACGTCTTTGATGAGTGTATAGGTTGCCTCGGTGATTTGGATACCGCCGCTTTCTCCATAGGTTTCCATGCGGCTGGCGGTATTGACGGCATCGCCCCACAGGTCGTAGATAATTTTTTTTCGCCCAATCACCCCGGCGGTAACGGGCCCGCTATTGATGCCAATCCGAAAAGCGAGTTGATGTCCGCCAAGAAATGTCATCGTATGATTATCTGTTCAGCCACCTAACTCTGCCCATTGCCCGTCAATCTTCTCGACCCACAGCGGCAGATTCAGCCCTTCAAATATGGCGCGGGATTCGTGGTAGCGGTTTTGGGCTTCAGCAGTTTGCCCAAATTTTTGAAGGTGTTTTGCCCATTCAAATAGAGACCGGGCTTTGTCATGTTTCATGTCACTGGCTTCAAAAATCTCTATACTTTTTTGGAAACATTCATCTGCGCTTCTCTACCGGACAAAAATAGTGGCTGACCTCTGGTAAGCTTGGGTTCCTACTACAGAACCAGGAGCAGACCATGAGTGACAACCACAAACGCTATCGTAGC
>DAOUML010000228.1:0-8813 GCA_034411635.1 Anaerolineales bacterium | reverse complement strand
GTTCGGCCTGAATTGATGTCTTTTGAGCGACCAGACCCTGGTGGACGCTTTGCGAAAATTCGCAAACGACTGGAATGGTGGGTGAATATTGTTCCGGATCAGCCACTTGAGTTGTATCTGGTTGGTTGGCCGATGGAGCAAAAAGTAGAAGGAAAAGAAGGAGGGGCCGTTCCGTCGAAAAAAGATTGTTTTCGTCCGTCTGATTTTGAGATTCTGGTGGAACGCGTTCTGGATTTTGCCTTTGTTCAGGTAAAAGGTTTAACCAGCGACTTGCTGGGGGGTTGGTTTCAAAAACGGCTGAAGGAGCGGTATAACTTTTTGAGCAGGGCCGCAGAAGCCTATTTGAACATCGATTTTAATCAGCAATATTCTGCGGATATGATGCAGCGTCGTTCTTTTCTTGTTGCCAGGAATACGAGTGGCGATAACACTTACCTTCTCAAATCCTTTCCAAATGCTTTGCAGTCTGAGAAGTCTGTAATTGGTGATTTTCTGCCAGGCTGGGTATCTGCATTAACCTTCCGCTTAAATATTCCATTATCCGCGGTGAATGAATATAGCCAATCTTTGTCCACCTATCAAAATAAAGTTCGGGATAATCTTCATCTCTATACGGCAGATAGTGTGGCAGCCACTTATGAGCGAGCCATTTCGACCATGTTGCGCCAGCGGGTGCTTCTTTCTCCCGAAATAATCGTCACGTTTGCTGATAAAAATCTGCCTGCTTTATTTTTCCAGGCGTTTTTTTCTAAAATCATCGTTCGTTTTGAGGATGAAGCACGCCAAAAAATAATCTGGCGCGTGGAACAGGTAGGTGAATTTGAACCATTGGAATTGTGCGACGATTCTGATGATGGTTTATGGAATGCCTATCGTCAGTTTGCGCTCGTGTTGCCTTTTAGCAAAGATGTAGCCTTAAATCCTCATAATCATTTTCACAGCCAGCAACGCTCAAAGTATGAAAAAGCAATTGAAATGGAAATATCGCGCAGGCGATATAGCGGCGGCGAGCGATTGACTCGTGAGGAAATAACCGAGAAATACATTCGTCCTCAACGCGAAAGAGGGGAAGCCTTTCCCTTACTCAAGGAATTTTCGTATCTCTTGGAAGTAGAGATGGAAAAATAATTTTTCACGATTGATTTTATTCCTGTCTTATAGGGAGAAACAAACATGCCTGCAAAAAACAATATTTTATCCCCTGGCACTATCTTAAATCACGACGGGCGCGATTTACGCATTATCAAGCGGCTGAATTCTGGCCTGACCGGTGAAGTATACGAAGGGGAGTTAACGCTGGAAAATAATGCCCAGGCACATGTTGCTGTTAAGGTGATGAAAACTCTCGATTTTCCCCAGGCGCGTCAGTTTTTTATGGAAGAAAGTGAACGTCTGGCCGTTATGCGTTACCTTGAAGAAAAGGCCAACGCTGAGCAAGGCATTTCCTTGCGGGTTGCGCCTGAATATTACGGACGAGGCGAAGTGGATAAGGATTATCCTTATCTGGTCATGGAATTTATTAATGGCAAGGAGATTCCGGCCATACTTGGCGATAAAGGAAAATTTGATGAGCGCGAAGCCTTGTTGGTGGGTTGGCATCTCTATCGCACACTGGATATCTTACATACGGAGCGCAAGGAAACCTACATTGACCTGAAATTTGAGAACCTGTGGTGGTGTGAAACGCCTCAGCAACTTAAGTTAACTGACTTTGGCACAATGGAAAAAATTCGCCCAGGCGACCAGTGGGGAATTCGCCGTGATTTGTTGCTTGGCGGCGTGTTCTTATTCAAATTGTTGACAGGCTATACACTGCTCTATTCGTTAGGCGAACTAAAAGAGCCGGCGGCCCCTAAAATTGCAGAATGTGCTGATTCGTTGAGTTGGGGAACGGTGCAATTATTACGCCGTATTCTGCACCGTAATACAGGCCGCCGCCCAGCCAATGCATCTGAAATTGCTCTGGCTTTGCGTTCTTTGGTACGCTTTTGGGACGAGTCTCCCGAAAAATTGCGCGCTATTGCTGAAAACAATCTGGCAGAAGCCGAGCAGTTGGCAGAAGATGCCCGTGAAAATGACGAGCCAATTTCTGCCGATGCCAGGGAGTATGCCGAGCATGCTTACGCGGCTTTTGATATTTTGCATAATAAGCATGGACAGGATGTTAGCGCGGAAATTGACCGGGTGCGCGCTGTCCTTAAATTGGGCGGTTATCTGGAGCGTGGGATTGCTTTGTTGAAAGGTTTTTCCTTTCAGGTGGCCTTCCAGACCTTTGCCGAGGGAATGGACTGGAGCGATAACCCGGCAGAATTGCGCCGTTGGAAATACATTGCCGCCGCAGGCCAGGAGGCTCCGGCTGGCTTTAATGACGAACTGATTGACAAAGTCGAAAAAGCCATTCAATCCCTGAATATTGGCGCATTTGCAATGTTTTTGGAGCAGCATTTGCCACGCTTATCCGATATCCAATCGCCAGGATTGGGTTGGTTGCAGGCTGAAGCCGCCTTCTTTGATTTGCTCAAACAGGGTGATGCCGCGAAAGCGCAGGATGACTTTGCCCAGGCAGTCCAACATTATCGCGCGGCACAGGAAGAATTGAAAAAACTGCAACCTGAAGATCAGAAATTTATTCTGGAGCAGGAAGTCGGCGATCTGGCAGTGGAGATTACCCGCCTCAATGACCTGGCTCAAAACGAACAGGCCGCCCTTGCTTTATATGCCCAGGCTGAATCCGCAACCCGTTTTCGGGAACGCGCTGAGTTGGCTGAAAAAGCCTATTTGGATTATCGCCAGGTTCGCTTTCGTTTTGAGAAATTGACGGCCCTGGCGCGTAAAACCCTTGAACAATCCCTTGAGAGCGAGGAAGGTTCTCTTGCAGAGCGGTTGGATTACGCGGCTCGGATTGCTTCCCTTCTAGGCATGGAAGTCCTGCCTGATGAATCCAGTCGTCAGGTTTGTCTGACGGTGCTGGCGTTGCGCAATGCCCAGCGGTCGGCCAGCCAGCGCTTGCTCGGCCCTCTGGATGAAAACGTAGCCGAGGCTGTCAAGCATGGCGGCGGTTTGCCGGTCAAACAGGTATTAGATAAAATCATCAAGGAAGCCCTGATTCAGCCCGTTGCGCGCGGCGAAGAAGCCTTCTTCGGCAGACTTGCCGAATTTGCCGAAAAAATCCTGACAGACTCTGAAACGGCGGCCCGCTTACGCGAGCAGGCTGCGGATTCTGCCCGCAAAGGGACCGAAGCCCGCCACGAAAAAATTGATCGATTGTTTGACCGGTTGGCAGAATCCGTCGCCCCTTTCCTCGCCAAGCCCGAAGAATTGCTCGCTTATTTGCAAAATACGGCCCGCGCTGCTACCCAGGTGGAATTATCGGCGGTGGATATTTTGAAGCGTTCCGAGCACGCCTTGCTTCGCGCCGAAAAAATCTTGCTTGAAATTGAAGAAATTTCCAGATTGGATGACTATCGATTGTCCGATGTGGATGAAACCAGGCAGTTCTTGCAAAAGACGCGCGAGTTGGCGCAACAGGATGCCCAACATCACCAAATGCAGGCCAATGAGCGCAAACAAATGCTCGCGGCCCTCACTTCAGAGCGTCAAAAATTGGACGCTCTGCGCCGTTGGTGGGAGCGCGGACAGGAATTGGGCGCCGTTTCGCTGACAGAGTCTGCTTTTGGCGAGACCATGCAGCAGGGCTGGATTGCGTTCCAAAAGCAATGTTTTGATGCTCTGGCCACGCCGGGCATGAGCCAGCAGGAAGAAGCCCTGGTGAGCGATTACATCGCCCAGGCATCCGATGCGCTGGATGGATTGCATGATGCCCATGCGGGTATTTTTGCCGAATCTGAAAAACATCAAAAAGCCTTGCTGGAAGCCCAGGCTATTTTACGTCATGATTTTGAAGAAGGATGCCTTGAAGCAGCCGCCCGGGCCATCCATGCCCTGCCGCGCGGGGCGCGCAATAACCCGCAAACCCGCGATTTGCTTGCCAAAATGCAGCAGGCCAAACTTTGGCAGGATTGGTGCCTTGCCCACGACTCCGATTTCAAGAGTGGAAGTTTCAATCCGAATTTGCTGAAAGGCCTGCGCGATTACCTGAGCCTGGGTTTACCGGTCATTTATTGGACCAACAGCCCTGCCCCGGCTTACCTGACCGCTGCCTGGCAAGATAGCCAGGCCCAATTGCAGGTTGCCTCGGATGCTGGCCTGGTGGATGGCATCAAGCAGGCTTTGCAAATTTCCTGGACCGGGCGGCTGGCCCAGGGCCAACAACCCGCCGAAGGCCTCTGGGATGGCCGCGTCTGGCTGGAAAGGGCTCAGACTGCCGTTCGCGTTCAGGGCCGGACTGCCCTCAACGAGCAGATTAAATTGACGCCCATTCCCCAGAATTTCGAGACCGCCCTGGCCTCCTTCAACGCCCAGGATTGGCGCCCCGCGCCGGTTGCGCCAACGTTGCCTGAACCCCAAACCGACCCATATCGGCGGCGTGGCCCTCAATCATTTTTGCCAGATATGCCTCTTTGGCAAAAACTGACTTTGGGCGGCATGAGTTTGATGTTGTGCGTTACGCTCGGTATTTTTGCCGGCATTCTGCTGATAAACAGGCCGGTGGCCCCAACTCCTGAAGCCACCCCTGTTGAGGTGATTGCGCCAATAGAAACCCCCGTGCCTACTTCAATCCCGCCAACAGCGATACCCATCCCAACGGAAATCCCGACGGAAATCCCGACGCCTGTGCCGGATTCAAAGTACTTCCTTCCTGCGGAACGGGCTCAGGCCAATATTCTGCCGCCTCAGCCTATTTCTGGCGAAGTATGGCTTATTCCCCCGTCAGATTCCCAACCATCCAGTCCTTTTAGCGATGCTACTGTTTGGACGGCCAGCAACAAGGCCGGAGATGCTCTGGAGCCTGCCGATTTTTACTATACCGAGAAGGCAGTCAGTGTTACCTGGGAGATGGACGAGATTGGTTTGCCGGCCGGTTTGTATACCATCTACGTTCCTGACCGAGAATTTTTTTCATCCGGCTCGTTCCCGTACACCATCTTTGTTAATGATGTGCAACAATTCCAGACCAGCGCAAGGTTTTTGGCGGCGGAGAAACGCAAATTAACTTCTTCAGACCAGAAACCTTATCCGGTTTGGTTAACCTTGGGCCTGGTTTCCCTCGAACAGGATGGACAAAAACTCAAAGTGGTGGCAACTGCCCAGGATTCTAGCGACAAAGATGATATCTACTTTGCCGCTGATGAATTGCTGATAATCAAATTAGGCGAAACTGAAGCCGAAATAGCGGCGCAATTGCTGGCTAAAATTGACGAAACCACTCCGGGCGGTAAAATTGTTGCTTTGCGTGATAATGCCGGATTGTATAAGATTGAGAATTCCGTTCATAATGCCATTCCTGTCACTGATCCTGCCGATTTTACCCAATTTGGTATTGCCTGGGGTGGTTCTTGGAATAAAGTTAACCTTGGAAAGTTGGCTGAACGAGATATTCAATGGTGGCCGCAAGAAACCACCCCGCCTGGAACTTATGAATTGTGGGCCTGGATTCCCTGGATTAATGAAAATCAAAAATTGAATTATCGTTTATTGGATGGAAACACTAATCCGATAAATGGCAATCCTATAAATAGTGATACTGCAGGCCGAACCCCTGAATTAACTGGCCTGACAGCGGGAGCCTGGGTAAACGTTGGCGAATGGACGATTGATAAAGAAATCGACATCATTGTTCAACTGCGGGTAGATACTGCTCAACTTGTCGGCGTGGATGTCATCGCCCTGGTCAAAAAGCCTTGATGGTGAGTGGACGCGTGGCCTTTCTTGTGCGTTTCGTGGCGGTTTTTGGCACCCTGGCCTGGTTGTTGGCCGGTTGCGCGGCCCTGGCAACCCCGGCCCCCACGCCTACCCTGCCGCCCCCTACCTGGCCGCCCACGTCCACGTCTACGCCAACGGCTACCGCAACGCCCACGCCCGAACCGACCGCCACGCCGTTGCCGCTGCCTGTTTCGCAGTTCGCCCTGTCTGCCCCGGATGCGCTCTACCCACCGGCCCCGCTCAACGCCGAATCTGCCTGGTTGTTGCAGGAAGGCGACGCCCTGGTCGAGCCGCCGCTGAGCGACACCATCATCTGGAAGAAAGCGGCTTCTTTTGACCCCCGCGACCTGACCTTTGGCGGACGGGCCGAACCCTTCTATTACACCACGCGTGGTGAAGCCCGGCTCACCTGGCAGTTTGATGTGCCACTGCCCGAAGGCGTGTATGCCCTCTACTTTTTGGATACCGTGCAATATTCCGCTGGGCCGCAGGCTTTTACGGTTTTGTTGGATGGCGAGCCTGCCAATCCTTATCGCGGCTGGCCTGAAATCATCCCCGCGCACAGCGGACAGACCAGCGTTGACTGGCTTTTGCTCGGTTTTTACAGTTTGCAGCATGGCCAAACCCTGGCGGTTCAAGCCGAAATTGGGTCGCGTTCATCCAGAGAACCGTTTGCATTCGACCGCCTGCTCGTCCTTAAAATTCCCCCGGATGCGGCAGCCCGCTTGGATCCCCTGCCCTCAGGCCGCCCCCTGCGCGCCCTGGCCGATGATGACCGCGTCACCTTCTACGAACAAACCGAGGGCCAACTGGTGCGCGCCGAGCCGTATATCCAACGCCTGCCCGAGCCCAGCGCTTGGAATGGCTCCCTGCTCAATCGCGACCTGACTCAGCCGCACCCTGCCCCGGTGATTGCCCAGTGGCGGCTTTCGGGCCGCCTGCCTGCTGGAATCTATGAATTATGGGTTTGGATACCCGCCGAACACGCCACCATCGCCGCCGATTATGCCCTCTTGGTCAATGGCCGTTCGCTCGAACGGCTTAATCCGGCCAAAATTCGCCAGGGCGACTTTACCAACCAGTGGATTTCACTGGGCCTGTGGTCCTTACCCCAGGAAGCCGCCCTTACCGTTCAAATGACCATCCTGCCCGGCGAAACCGGACAGGTGGGCGCAGACGCAATTGCCCTTGTCTTTGTGCCATAACATCCCGCTACCCAGGAGCAACGGAATGGACTACCCGCAAATCCTCGAAAAAATCCGCAAAGAAATTACCCGCCAGCGCGATCTGCTCGGCAACGAGAAAAAAGCCAGCGAAGCCGAAAAAGATGCCCGCGCCCTGGAAGCCTGGCTGGCCCAGGGACAATCCGGCGATTGCCCGATTGATGTTGCCCGCTATGGCGCGCGCCAAAAACCGCGGCCTGCTGCCCCGCCCGAACCCTCTGTGAGCGCCAAAACGGTGGAAAAAATCGTCCATGCGCTGGCTGAAAAAGAACCCGAACCGATTCCGGTGGACTTGACGAACGTTCAACCTGAAACGCCAGATCAAGCGCCTGTTGAAATAGTCCTTGAAGACCCTCAACTGCAAGCAGACATAGCGCCTGTTTCTGTTGAGCAATCCAAAACTCCGCTTGTGGACGAAGCCGTCAGCGAACCTGCTCCTGAAAGCGAATCCCAGCCTAACCCCGACCTCGACCCTGCCAGCGCGCCTGAGCCTGACCTGACCCCCAAAGCCCCTTCCAACGAAGATGCCTGGCTCGAACGCGAGGCTGGCCTCGAAACCCCCGCTGAAAAGAACCTGGCCCAGCAATTGGAAGCAGCCCGCCAGTCCTTGCGCGCTGGTGACCTGGGCGCGGCCCGCAGCCTGGCCCAGTCCCTGCAAAAACAGGCCTACAACACCTCCCAGCAAGACGCCGCTGCCGACCTGCTCAGCCAGGCCAGCCAGCAATTTGACGCCGCTCTGCAAGCCGCTCTCGACGAAGGTGACCAGGCCCGCCAGCAAAACCAGGCCGAAGCCGCCCGCGCCGCCTACCAGCGCGCCCTGGCCCTGGCCCCCGAAAACGACCATGCCCGCCGCGCCCTGCTTGAAATGAGCGGCGCGCTGCAACAGAAACTTTCAGAAGACCGCTTGCGCCTGCTGCGCGGCGGGTTACGAAACCGGCGCGATATCCAACGCCTGGGCGAGGCGGTTTACGAAGCCGAAGCCCTGGATGGCGAAGACCGCCTGCCCGCCGATTTGCAAGATGCCCTCAAAGAAGCCCGCGAATATTACGATGAAACGCGCAAGCAAATGGGGGAAGAAACCACCCAAATGCGCTTTGGCGACTTGCATCAGAAGGCCGCTGCCATTGAGAGCATTCGCAAACGTGTTCTCGCTGGCGAACGCGAGTATTTTGATTACACTATAAATCTTTGGGTGGATACTTCTCAGCAATTGCGCGAATCTGAAAAGTATCTGGAACGCGCCTCGGAAGATACTGCCCAGTATGAGTTGGAACTTGCCAATAAGCAGAAAAGCACGCATCCTCGTTATGCCAAAAACCGCCTGCAGCAGGCCTTGAGTTATCCGTTTAACGATTTTTGGAAACGCAAACTGAATGAAAAACTGGTTGAGGTAGATACCCTGATTGGCATTCAGGAAGAGGCCGAATCTTTGCTGGCCCAGGCCCGCGCCGCTGGCGATGCGCTCGAATCCTTTGCGCTCTCGCTCAAGGCGCGCAACACCTTTGCCTCTTTGCCCGGCGTCCAGGCTCAGGTCGATCAAACCCGTCAGGTGGCCTTGCAATCCATGCTGATCCGTTTGCAACAATCTGCCGCGCTGGCCGGGCAAGCCATCGATGCGCAAGAGTACCGCGAAGCCGTCTCGGCGGTGCAAAAGGCCGAGGAACTGGCCGCCCAATGGCCCGAAAGCGAACCGCCGCTTGAAATCCGTCAGGCCCTTGAAAAACTGACCCACTTGTCCCAGCAGGCGCAAACCGCCCAAAAACACTG
>DAOUML010000227.1:0-6295 GCA_034411635.1 Anaerolineales bacterium | reverse complement strand
CTCCTATTCGTAGGGCGACATTTATGTCGCCTGAAAGCAAATTCTCAACTGTCTTACTCCAAACGCGACTTGAAAGTCGCGCCACGGTAGGCAGTTACGAATAATTGACTATTACCTGACGCGTGCAGCTACAGGATTCGCTTGAGCGTCGCCAGCAAAACGGCATCCTGTTCGGGCAAAACCGCGCGCGGGTCGAGCAGGACACGATCGTTTTCGGTGCGGGCGATGACCGCCGGGGTTTGCTGGCGCAATTTGGCTAAAAATTTATCGGGTTTGGGGAGATCGAGGCTTAATACGAAAGTGGGCAGACTCTCCCCCGGCAACGAGCCGCCGCCGACGGTTGATTCAGCCGGAACAACCTGACCGAAATTTAATTCCCGCTGCCAGGCCTCGGCCCTGGCCTTGAGCGATTCCGGCGTCTGCGCAATCATGCGCCAGATTGGGATTTCTGTCTCAGCCTCGTCTTTCAGGTAGTGCAGCAGGGTGGCGGTAATACCCGCCAGGCAGGTCTTATCGGCGCGGACAGCGCGGGCCAGCGGGTGTTTTTTGATTTTATCGAGCAGGGCTTTTTTACCGACGATGATTCCGGCTTGCGGCCCGCCGAGCAGTTTATCGCCGGAGAAAGTGACCACATCCGCCCCGGCGGACAGGGATTCGAGGATGGTCGGTTCGTGGGTCAGGCCGTATTTTTCGACGTTGAAGAAAGTGCCCGAGCCGAGGTCGTCGATGACGATGGCGTTGTGGCTATGGGCCAGGTCGCAGATTTCTTTTAAGGAGGGTTCTTCGGTGAAGCCGATGATTTTGAAATTGGAGCGGTGGGCGCGGATGACGACGGACTCGACAACGGACTTTTTAGCGGACTCACGGATGGAAACGGACTTGGACAGGGCGTCTTCATAGTCGCGCAGGTGGACTTTGTTGGTGCTGCCGACTTCGACCAGTTTGGCCCCACTCTGTTTCATCACATCCGGGATGCGGAAGGAGCCGCCGATTTCAATCATTTGTCCGCGGGCGATGATGGCGCGTTTGCGGCTGGCGAGGGCCGAAAGCGTGAGCAGGACGGCGGCGGCGTTGTTGTTGACGACGACAGCGGCTTCGGCTCCGGTCAGTCGCTGCAGGACGGATTCAGCATGGATGAGGCGCGAGCCGCGCTTGCCGGTTTGCAGGTCAAATTCAAGGGTGGAGTAACCGGTTGAAACGGCGGTCATGGCCTCCATAACGGCTTGACTGAGCGGGGCGCGCCCAAGATTGGTATGGATGATTACGCCCGTGGCGTTGATAACCGGTTCAAGCGTGGAACGCGTCCACGCTGCGAGATGGGATTGGGCCAGGGCCAGGATTTTTTCGTTTGACGGAACAGAAGCCCCAGCGCGGACATCTTCCCGAATCGCTTCCAGCGTTTCACGAACCGCCTGAGTAACCAACGGACGACCATAGGCGCGAATGGGCTGCGCGGCTTCTTGAAGCAGTTTTTCGACGGCGGGCAGGTTACGGAGTGTCATCGGGGTTTTCTTGGGTTTCTGGCTCTTCCGGTTCAGCCATCGGTTCAGGTTGGGCGGCATACGGGGTGGGATTTTCGCGCCAGCGCATGAGGTATTCGATGATGGCAATGCCAACCAGCAGCCACAGGCCAAGCGAAAAGTTGAGAATTCGCCCCAATTGCAGCCAGGTAAGGGTGGCGGCAAAAACGCCAACCCAGATGGATTCGCGCAGAATGGTGGCCGGGCGCAGGCTGTTGGAAAAGGTGCGGTTGATGAAGTAGACCAACGGCATGGCCGTGCCAGTGACGGCGATCACGATAAGCGCAAAAAAGCCCCAACGCGGCCAAACGGTGGGCAGGGTGTAGTTGGTGATCAAATACAAACCACCCCAACCGCCAATCATCATCAGCAAGGTTGGGAAAAGAAAACGGCGATAAGGCAGCGGGGGTTGCGTTTCAGAGGTGGTATTCATGCCTGCGATTATACCTTTTTGAAGCCAAGATTTTGCAAATTTCTGCAATTCATCATTCACCATTCCGCATTCTGCATTAAAATACTCCCCATGCTCAAAGCCCTCTTCAAAACCATGCGCCCGCGCCAGTGGACAAAAAACGGATTCGTCTTTTTTGCCCTGTTTTTCGACAAACAACTTTTTGTGCTAGAGTCCTTCCTGCGCACCCTTGAAGGATTCGCCCTGTTCTGCCTGATTTCGAGCGTCATCTACATCATTAACGACATCGCCGACATCGAAAGCGACCGCAAACACCCCGAAAAGCGCAAACGCCCGCTGGCCTCGGGCGCGCTGCCCCTGCGCGTCGCCTGGATCGCCGCCATCGGCCTGACGGTCATCGTTTTGCCGCTTGGCTACCTGCTCAGCCCGGCCTTCGCCGCCGTTTTGTTGGCTTACCTGGTCATCCAACTGGCCTACTCCAAATGGCTCAAACACCTGCCGATTATCGACGTGCTGATTATCGCTGCCGGGTTTGTGTTGCGCGTGCATAGCGGCGTCACCCTGATCGAAGTCGAACGCTTCTCGCCCTGGCTCTACGTCGTCACCACCCTGGGCGCGCTCTACCTCGGCCTGGGCAAACGCCGCGCCGAACTCAACCTGCTGGCCCTGGGCGCCGGCGCGCACCGCAAAGTGCTGGATGGCTACACCATCCCCCTGCTCGACCAATACGTCACCATTATCTCCGCCGCCACCATCCTGGCCTACTCGCTCTACACCTTTTCGGCCCCCAACCTGCCAGAAAACAATAGCATGATGCTCACCATCCCCTTCGTGGTCTACATCATCTTCCGCTACCTGTACCTGATTCAAGTGACCCACAACGCCGGCGCGCCCGACGAAGTATTGCTGACCGACACCCCCATTCAGGCCGCCATTGCCCTGTTCGGCATCACCGTGCTGGTCATCTTCTACCTGGCATGACCACCGCCACCGCGCCCGGCAAAATCATCCTGTTCGGCGAACACGCCGTCGTCTATGGACGCCCGGCCCTGGCCGTGCCGGTCATGCAAGTCCAGGCCCGCGCCAGCATTCAAAAAACGGGGGAATTTTCAGGGGAAACCTGGGCCGATTCGGTGCTGATACAGGCTCCCGATATCGGGCTTTTCTCTCCCCTCAGCCGAATCCAGGCGGAACACGCCACCCATCCGCTGGACGCCGTTATACAAGAAACGTTCCAACGCCTCGGCATCAACCGCCCCCCGGCCTTTACCCTGACCATCAAAAGTTCCATCCCGGTTGCATCTGGCCTCGGTTCGGGGGCAGCCGTCTCGGTAGCCGTCATCCGCGCCCTGGCCGCGCTCTGCAACCAGACGATTTCAGACGAGCAAATCTCCCAAATCGCCTACGAAATCGAAAAACTGCATCATGGCACGCCCTCCGGCATCGACAACACCGTCATTGCCTACGCCAAACCGGTCTATTTTGTACGCGGCGAACCAATCCAGATATTCAATCCCGCCCGCCCCTTCAACCTCCTCATCGCCGACACCGGAATCTCCGCCCCGACCAAAGAATCCGTAGGAGATGTGCGCAAACTCTGGGAAGCCGACAAAAGCCGCTGGGAAGCCATCTTCGATAAAGTGGGGGAAATTGTCAGGGAAGCCAAAAACGCCATCGAAAGCGGCGACATCTCGCGCCTCGGGCCACTCATGGACGCCAACCACGCCCTGCTGCAAGAGATGACCGTCTCCAACCCCGAACTCGATCGGCTGGTGTTAACGGCCAAAAGAGCGGGCGCAGACGGGGCCAAATTAAGTGGCGGCGGGCGCGGGGGCAATATGATCGCGCTGGTTGAATCGGCAGAAAAGACGCAGGTTGTCACGCAGTCTCTGCTTGAAGCCGGGGCAAAAAACGTCATCATCAGCCAGGTTGGATAAGCCAGGGTCGGGTATAATCAAAATGCCTTGATTAAAAAGGCAAAATCCCCTTTGATGGTGAAAAATGAACCAACCTTTTATGACTCTTGCCCAAATCGATGAAGTGGCCGCCGCAATTCGCGCGCGCGCCCATATCCAGCCACGCATTGGCATGATTCTTGGCTCTGGCCTGGGCGCGCTGGCCGATTCCATCCCCAACCCCGATGTGATTCCTTACCACGATTTACCGCACTGGCCGGTTTCGACAGTGTTCGGGCATGCCGGGCAATTGGTCATTGGCACGCTTGAAAACCAGCCAGTGCTGGTGATGCAGGGGCGCACCCATTTCTACGAGGGCATTTCCATGTCGCAAATGACCCTGCCGGTGCGCGTGATGCAAAGACTGGGCATTGAGATTCTGATAGTCACCAACGCCGCCGGGGCGATTAACCCCAACTTTACCCCCGGTGATCTGATGCTGATTACCGACCATCTGAACTTTGTGGGCATGGCCGGCTTTAACCCATTAATTGGCCCCAATCTCGAAGAATTTGGCCCGCGCTTCCCGGATATGAGCCAGGCCTATGATCGCGCGCTGGGCCAACTGGCCCGTCAGGCCGCCCGCGAACACGAAATCGAGATGCAGGAAGGCGTCTATGTCGGCTTGAGCGGCCCGTCCTTTGAAACCCCCGCCGACCTGCGCTTCTTGCGCATGGCCGGGGCCGATGCGGTGGGCATGTCTACCGTTTCAGAAGTGACTGTGGCGCGACACGGCGGAACGCGCGTGCTGGGCATCTCAGGCATCAGCAACAAGGCCAACCTGGATGGCAACACAATCACCACCCATGAGGAAGTCATCGAAGCCGGAACCATCATGGTTCCGAAACTTGCGAAAATTGTCCGCTCGGTTTTGCGCGCCCTTTAACCGGCTATTTTATGGAAGCCCTTTTTCGTTATCTGGTTCGCTATGAAACGCCCATTTACATTTTGCTCGGTTTGAGCGCGCTCTTTGCGTTTCGCTACACCTGGGTTTCCTGGAATGAATGGCGCAAATCCGTTTTTGGGTTGGAAAAAGAAATGGCCTACCATCGTTTTCGTGGTCGGGGAGTTCTTCTTTTGTTGATTCTGCTGATCGCCCTGAGTCAATTTTGCATGGTTTCGTTTGTGGTGCCCTATTTGCCCGCAATCACGTTTGCCATGACAAAAACCCCCGATTTGCGGGCCAACAGCCTGGCAGGAAGCGCGATTTCCGCCCAGGCTACCCCTGAACTGGCAACTGAAACCGCCATCGTCCAACCTGTATTGCCAGCGGTTGAAACTGGCTGCACGCCCGGCCAAATCAGCATCGACCTGCCGCAGCCCCGTCAGGAAGTAAGCGGAAGGCTGCAATTGATGGGAACCGTAAACGTGCAAAATTTCGGCTTTTATAAGTACGAATACCGTCTGGCGGGGCAAGAGACCTGGGTCACAATTGCTGCCAGCCGCGAAGCCAAAATCGACGCTGAAATTGGAATATGGGACACCAGTTTGCTCGAACCAGGCGACTACGAAATTCAACTGGTGGCAATAGACAACGATAACAACCCCTTACCAGCCTGCGTTATTCCGGTGCGCATTCTCCAACCGTAGGATAGCCACAACAAGATGAGCGAATTCAAAATCCGCAACACCATCTCCACCGACCTGGCACGGCTTTCGGCCATCGACCATAGCGTTGAAACCCAGTATGTCTGGCAGTTGGATTTGCGCCGCGAAAGCGGACAGGTCGATTCCATCTTTCGCGAGGTGCGCTTGCCGCGCGCTGTGCGGGTGGAACATCCGCGCCTGGCGGCTGAATTACCCGATACCTGGCACACCAGCCCGATGTTTAGCGCCATGCAGGGCGATGAAGCCATTGGCTACATCCGTTTTACCGATAAAATCATTCAACACGCCGTTTGGATTACCGACGTGGTTGTGGCGCGAGAAATGCGCAAAAAAGGCGTCGCCCGCAAATTGATTGCCGCCGTTGAAGAATGGGGCGCAAAAAAAGGCCTGCGGCGCGCCATCATCGAAACCCAAACCAAGAATTATCCGGCTATTCGCATGTTTCAAAAACTTGGCTTTGAGTTCTGCGGGTATAATGATAGTTACTATTCAAACCGCGATGTTGCGGTTTTCTTTGCTCGTAATTTATAATTTATTTGTAACTACCTGCCCTCACCCCCAGCCCCTCTCCCGGTGGGAGAGGGGAGACGAGAAACAGGGAAAATGATAGTTTCAGCCAAAAATCATCTGCCAACACAGTCCCCTCTCCCTTTGGGAGAGGGTTAGGGTGAGGGTAGGCAGTTAAATTTATTTGGGAAATAGTATACTCGCGAAGGATAATAAGTGGCATTTTCGTGTACGGAAAAGGATAAGTCTGGGATAATTGAGTCGTAGTGCCAAACAAACTTACCGAGAGAGAA
>DAOUML010000226.1:0-24179 GCA_034411635.1 Anaerolineales bacterium | reverse complement strand
TAAGTCAGGTCGCCCGCTCTGGTTCGTTCGTCCACTTCTCGCGGAAAGGAGGTGGGGAACAGTCCAGAACCGGATTGACTCTCCAGCCTCCCCAGCCCTGCGCTGGGGATTTTGCTTCGTAATACCCAAATCATAAGGAGAATTTCATGTTTCGCTCGTTGTTCATTGTTACGCTTGTTTTTGCCCTGTTAACCGCCTGCGCCCCAGCCGCCGCGCCTGCCGTCGAAACGGCGGCGGCCCCGACAGCGGCTCCGGTGGAGACTTCCGCGCCGGTAGCGGAATCAGAGTCACAGGTCGAGCCTGCGCCCCAGGTTTTCGTCCCTGAAAAGAATCTGATGGAGGGTTGTATCCCCGAAGGTCAGTTCGATGCGTCTGTCGATTATTTCCCCGAAAAAGTGACTCTGGAATATACCGAAAATTTTTCGGTTGAATATTTTAATCATTACAAACTGGTGACGGTGGAAACCCCCTGGCCCGGGGCCACTGAGTCGATGCAGTATGCCTTGGTGCAGTGCGGCGCGCCCGCCCCTGAAGGCTTTTTGGATGAGCAAATTATCGAAGTGCCGGTTGCCAGCATTGTGACCATGTCTACCAGTTACCTGCCTTTTCTTGATGCGCTGGGCCTGTTGGATCGCCTGGTTGGGCTGGACGATGCCACTTATGTTTATAACCCCACCGTGCTGCAAATGGCCGAAGCGGGCAAGTTGACCATTTTGGGATATGGCTCTGGCGTAAATGTGGAGCAGGCCCTTGATTTATCGCCCGATTTGATTATGACCTATGGCTCCGGGTTTCCTGATTACGATGCCCACCCGGTTCTCATTCAATCTGGGTTGAAGGTGGCAATCAACGCCGAGTGGATGGACACTTCTCCGCTGGGGCGCGCGGAGTGGGGTAAATTCATGGCGGTCTTTTTTAACAAAGAAGCCGATTCTCAGGCTGTTTTTGCTGAAACCGCCCAAAAATACAATGAGTTAAAAACCCTGGCGGCGGGGGCCGAGGCCCGGCCAAGCGTCTTTAGCGGCACGCCCTGGCAGGGCGTTTGGTCTATGCCGGGCGGCCAGAGTTTCGCGGCGGCCTTCTTCCGCGATGCCGGGGCCGAATATCTCTGGGCCAACGATGCCTCGGCGGGTAGTTTATCGCTTGATTTCGAGGCAGTTTATGAACGCGCCCAGAATGCCGATTTCTGGCTTAATGTCGGGTTTGTTTTTACGCTTGAAGATTTGCAAGCCGCCGACGCGCGTTATGCCGATTTTGCCGCTTTCAAAAATGGCTCGGTTTGGAACAACGATGCCCGCATGTCGGCTTCTGGCGGTTTCGATTTTTACGAAAGCGCCGTGGCCCGCCCCGATCTTGTTTTGGCCGATCTGGTTAAAATCTTTCACCCCGACCTGCTGCCCGAGCATGAACTGGTTTACTACCGCCCGGTAAAATAAGTGATAAACTCCTGGAGGCTGTTTGGCCTTCAGGAGTTCTCGACTTTCTTGTGACTGACCTTTCCCTCCCCCGCCTCTCTCTTCGCCCCTGGGTGCTTTTCCTGCTCCTGGGCGTTCTCGCGTTCGCTTTCACCCTCAGCCTGACTCTCGGCTCGGTGCGGATTCCACCCGAGCAGGTTTTTACCATTCTGCTCGGCGGCGAGGCTGATAAAGCCTCCTGGGCCGATATTCTCTTCAAATTTCGCCTGCCCAAAGCCCTGACCGCTGCGCTGGTGGGCGCTTCGTTGGCGGTGGGTGGTTTGCTCATGCAAACCCTCTTCCGCAACCCCCTGGCCGACCCATTCATTTTGGGCGTCAGTTCTGGCGCGAGTTTGGGCGTGGCCCTGGTGGTATTGGGGGCAGGCGCGGGCGGCGCGCTGACTTTCGTGGCCGGGCTAAATGCCTTTGGCGATTTTACCCTGGCGATTGCCGCCAGCCTGGGCGCGGGCAGTGTGCTCGGCGCGGTTTTGCTGCTCTCGCGCCGCATTCAAAATACACTGACTCTGTTGGTGATGGGCTTGATGTTTGGTTATCTGACCAATGCCGTTGTCAGTCTGCTGATTTATTTCAGCCAGCCGGAGCGCGTGCAGGCTTTTAGCCTGTGGTCTGCGGGTAGTTTTGGCGGCGTCACCTGGAATCAGATGCGCGTCTTCTTGCCGGTGGCTTTGCTTGGGTTGGCAATTGCTTTTTCAATGCAGAAATCACTTAACGCGCTATTGCTTGGCGATGATTATGCCCGCTCGCTTGGGCTGAATGTGCGTCGGGCCCGTTTTTGGCTCATTACCAGCGCATCCCTGTTGGCCGGTATTTCGACGGCTTTTTGCGGCCCAATCTGGTTTGTTGGCGTGGCGGTGCCGCACGTCGCTCGCTCGGTTTTCAACACAGCCGATCATCGTATTCTCTTGCCGGCCTGTATCTTGATGGGGGCTTCTTTTGCCCTTTTTGCCGATATGATCGCCCAATTGCCCGGCAGCCAGCATATTTTGCCGCTGAATGTGGTCATGTCGTTGTTTGGCGTGCCGATTATCTTATGGGTGATTTTGCGCCAGCAGCAATTGCGCCAATCGTTTGCCTCGTGAGTTCAGATGGATTGGAAGAAGGAAATACCAACCTTCCAGTTGACACCGGGTCTCGATATGCGGCAAACCCCGCCGCTACTCGACCATCTTCCAATCGTCCAACCATTCAATATTCGTAACCATGCTAACCTGTCAATCACTCACCGTCGGTTATCAAAACAAGCCCCTGCTCAGCGGGTTAGAGTTGCAGTTGCGCCCGGCTGAACTGGTTTGCCTGATTGGGCCAAACGGCGCGGGAAAATCAACCCTGCTGCGTACCCTGGCCGGGATGCAGATTCCCCTGACGGGGGAAGTGTGGCTGGATGGGCAATGCCTGCGCAAGATGCCCGCCACCGAACAGGCCAAACGCCTCGCCATTGTGCTCACCAGCCGGGTGGAGGCGGGCAATCTCTCGGCTTATGCCCTGGTTTCGCTTGGACGCCATCCCTACACCGATTGGCTGGGGCGGCTGAGGGCCAATGACGAAGCCGTCATTCAGCGCGTCATGACTCTCACCGGTTGCCTGTCCCTGGCGGCGCGTCCTATCCACGAATTGAGCGACGGCGAACGCCAAAAGGTGATGATTGCCCGCGCCCTGGCCCAGGAGCCGCGCATCCTCTTGCTCGATGAGCCGACTGCCTTTCTGGATTTACCCCGCCGGGTCGAGTTGCTGCTCTTATTAAAAAAATTGGCCCGCGAAACCGGCTGCGCCATTTTGCTCTCCACCCACGATCTTGACCTGGCCCTGCGCATCGCCGATACGCTCTGGCTACTCTCCTCCGACCATCAGATGAGCATTGGCCTGCCCGAAGAACTCGCGCTCAATGGGGCCCTGGCGCGCACTTTTCAGGGCGAAGGCGTCGATTTTGACCACGCCAGCGGTGGATTTCGGGTCTATCAGCCGGTGCTTGGCCCTATCAGCCTGCGCGGCCAGGCCGACGGGGTTGCCACCGCCTGGACCTGGCGCGCCCTCGAGCGGCTCGGCTACGAAGTGAGCAATGGCGGAATTCGCCATGCGCGGCATGTCGAAATTTTACCTGGCCCGCTCTGGCGAATCGATGGCCCGCAGGCCAGCCGGGAGTTTGCGTCGCTTTCGGGGCTTGTGGCCTATTTGATGGCTGAAACAAAATAGGAGCGGCAAAGCCGCTCCTATTTTGTTTTATACTTTGGTTTATGCTGGAAGCAGGTCTTCCATTAATTTCATCGGCACTGCTGCCAGGCCAACAATGCCAGGGCCGGTATGCACGCCCAGCACGGGTGAAATGCGATTGATTTCCAGTTTGGCAACGTTCAGGCGTTCTTCGACCATATCAGAGAGCATATCGGCCCCTTGCTGGAAGCGGCCATGTAGTACCGTCACCCACAATGGCGTGTTTTCATAAACGCCGCGCACCTGGTTGGTTAAAATTTCGAGGGCAGCGGGAATGGTGCGCGCTTTGCCAACCGTGCTATATTTACCGTCTTCGTGCGAAACGTTAATGACCGGTTTAAGTTTAAGCAGCGAACCCATCAGCGCCTGGACTCGTCCGATTCGTCCACCGCGGGCCAGATATTCGAGCGTTTCGAGGGTGTAAATGACCTCGGTATTGGCGCGGATTTCTTTCATGCGCTCCTGAATTTTGTCCATTGTCCAGCCGGCTTTCTGACCGAGGGCCGCTGCCAGCACCTGGAAACGCTCCCCACCCGAAAGAGTCATCGTGTCCCAAAAATGGACGTTGGCGGCATCTTTGGCCTGTTCGCCGCCGACCTGGGCCGAATTAAGTGTTCCGCTTAAGCCTGAAGAAATATGGATTGAAAAAATATCCTTGCTTTGTTCAGCAAGTTTTCGATACAATTCTTCAAATAATCCGCTGGAGGGTTGGGCGGTGGTTGGCACGGCTGGCCGCATGGCCTCCAGTCGGTTGTAGAAATCATCAGCGCTGATATCTTTGGCGTTAATTTCCCCTTCAGGAAATTGGATAAAGAGCGGGGCTTCGGTGATTCCCAGTTCTTCTACTTCGCTGGGTAGCATATCGGCGGCGCAATCGGTTACAATCTTCATCATCTCACCTTTGTATTTTGAATTTTTATCGAGAGGATATTACAATACCCATACAGAGACCTTCTCTGCGCAATTATAGAAGAAATTGTTTTTTTGTACCTATCAATCACCTAACGATTACTCTCGGCGCGGCAGGCCATTGCGAAAATTCTTCGCTGCAGAAAACCAGCCATCGTACAGTTTGCTCCAGTTGGTTGAGTAGGACGTAGCCCGTATCGAGACCAAAAGAGCTACTAATTTGGCAAAAACCGGACATAAAAAATAGACGCGGATAAACGCCGAATACGCGAATTTTTTAGAACGATTTCCGCGCTAATCCGCGCTCGTTCGCGTCCTCTGAGAACTTTGTCCGTAGAGAATAATGCCCCCGGGTATAAAGTTGGTTCGCAAGGAGTGTTAAAAATGGAACCGATAGAATCGCCTGTGCCAGTGTTTTTTTGTTTATCAGGGCTTGTTTTTGTTCTTTCTCTTCTTTTTCTTTCGGCTTCGCTTCGGATTGTGCCTGAAGAAAAACGCCTGGCCCATTACAGGTTGGGCCGTTATCTGGGCGAGAAAGGCCCTGGCCTTGTTCTGCTTATTCCATTCATTGATCGCGGCGTTATCAAAGATGTCGCGATAGATGCGCAATTGCTCTCCACGCAGCAGGTAAAATTGGCGCTGGTTGGCAAGCGTGGAAAAGCGCTTTCCCGTGTTTTTAAGCCGGGCGGGCAGGTATTGCTGGAAACGGGCGAAACGCTTGAGGCGGTAAGCGAAACTCCCATCGTTGAAGGCCAGGCGGTTCAGGTGCGGCGTGTTATTGTCGAGGTGGAACCGGCAGAGTAAACGCTCAAATCAAATAATTCGGCCTAATCTTGAAAGGTCGAGAAATCTATATCAGGAGAAATGTGTTGAAAATTGCGCGTAGTTATGCAGGATTGTTGATTTTTGTGGCATCTGTGATTGGCGTTGACCAGTGGACAAAATGGCTGGTGCGTGAAAATATCCCTTATCTGGGAACCTGGCTGCCAGCCGGCATGGAATGGCTGTCTCCTTATGCCCGCATAGTGCATTGGTATAACACTGGCGCGGCCTTTGGCATGTTTCAGGGCTATGGCTGGGTTTTTACTATCCTTGCTTTTTTTGTTGCAGGGATGATTTTGTTTTATTATCCGCGCACCGAGCCGCAAGATTGGTGGTTGCGCCTGGCCATGGGGATGCAGATGTCGGGCGCGCTCGGTAATGTGATTGATCGCCTGACCCTTGACTGGAAAGTGACCGATTTTGTCTCTGTTGGCAATTTTCCGGTTTTCAATGTGGCCGATGCCAGCATTACCCTGGGCGTGGTCGTTTTGCTGGTTGGCGTGTGGTGGAAGGAATTGCGCGAGAAGCGCGAAGCGGCCCAGGCTGCCGACGATGCAAACGAATCGGCTCCGCTGGATGTTCGCCCTTCAACCGAAGAGGTCGCAGACTGATGACGTATCGGATAGAAATTTTTGACTATGCGGGCCAGACCCCAGAACGTCTTGACCGTTACCTGGTGGCTTGCCTGCCTGAGTTTTCGCGCGCCCGTTTGCAGGCTCTGATTGCCGATGGCCTTGTGCTGGTGGATGATTCTCCAGCCAAAAAGTCGGGACAAACGCTCGAAGCCGGGATGCGGGTCGAGGTGCGTATTCCCCCGCCCCAGCCGAGCGGCCTGGCAGCGGAGGAAATTACGCTGGATGTCGTTTTTGAAAATGACGATTTGCTCATCATCAACAAACCGGCTGGCATGGTGGTTCACCCGGCGGCGGGTCATGAGCGCGGTACGCTGGTTAATGCGGTGCTGGGCCATGATCCAGAGATTGAGGGCATCGGCGGCGAGGAGCGTCCCGGCATCGTTCACCGGCTCGATAAAGATACCAGCGGCCTGATTGTGGTTGCCAAGAACGATATTGCCATGCGCTGGTTGCAAGAGCAGTTTCGCCAGCGCGCCGTCAAAAAAACTTACCTGGCGCTGGTGGATGGCGCGCCCCCAACCCCCACCGGGCGGGTGGAGGCTCCCATCGGGCGCGACCCGCGCGACAGAAAAAAAATGGCTGTTACCAATCCGGCCAAGGGGCGCGAAGCGGTGAGCGAATACCGCGCGCTGGAAACTTTCCGCGCCCATACCTTGCTTGAGTTTCACCCGCTGACGGGGCGCACGCATCAGATTCGTTTACACTGCGCCTTTTTGGGCTGTCCGATTGTTGGCGATTTGCAGTATGGACATCGCAAATTGTCTCTCAGCCTCAACCGCCATTTTTTGCACGCTTCTCAACTCGAAATCACCCTGCCCGGCGAGCAAAGTCCGCGTGTTTTTGAGGCGGCGCTGCCTGAGGAGTTGTCTCTGGCGTTGCAAGCACTGCGGTTCTGATCTGCGAAAATTGGCATACGGGCTGAGCAAAGCCGCCCGTATGCCAATTTTAGAAATTCTAAAAGGAGTTCCCCATGCCCCAATCTTTCATAGACTTGCGCTCTGATACTGTCACCCAGCCCACGCCCGCCATGCGCGAGGCAATGGCAAAGGCCCCGCTCGGTGATGACGTTTACGGCGAAGACCCAAGCGTTAATGCCCTCGAAGAATTGGCCGCCAGCAAAGTTGGTAAAGAGGCCGGGCTGTTCGTCCCCTCCGGCACGATGGGCAACCTGATTGCGATGTTAACCCACTGTGGGCGTGGCGATGAGGTTATTCTGGGCAAGCGGGCGCATACCTTTTTGTATGAGGGCGGCGGGATTTCGACCCTCGGAAGCGTGCACTCGGCCCAGATTTGGGAGCAGGCCGACGGCTCTCTCGCGCTGGAAGACATTGAAGCGGCTCTGCGCCCCGATGACGTTCACGCGCCGCGAACCAGGTTAATCGCGCTCGAAAATACCCACAATCGCTGTGGGGGCGCCTTTCAACCCCCGGCCTATGTGGCGGCTGTGGCCGATTTTGCCCACGCGCGCGGACTCAGCGTCCACGTGGATGGGGCGCGGATTTTCAACGCGGCGGTGGCTCAGAGCCTGGACGTGAAAGAACTGACCGGGCCGGTCGATTCGGTTACGTTTTGTTTGAGTAAGGGTTTGTGCGCGCCGGTGGGGTCGGTGTTGTGCGGTTCGCGGGCGTTTATTGCCGAGGCGCGGCGCTGGAGAAAGCATTTGGGCGGGGGAATGCGTCAGGTCGGGATTCTGGCGTCGGCGTGGATTGTGTCGCTCAACGAAATGGTGGATCGCCTGGGCGAGGATCATGCCCGGGCGCGGCGTCTGGCTGAGGCGTTAGACATCCACCCTGGGTTGGTTTTGGACCCCGGCTCTCCGGCAACCAATATGATTTTTATGAACCTTGCCGAGGAAGTGAAGATGGATGCCGCGCAGGTGGCCGATGCGCTGCGCGCGCGGGGCGTATTGGTGGGGGTTACGGGGCCGCGTCGATTCCGACTGGTTTTGCATTACTGGATTTCAGATGCCGATCTGGGCAGGGTGGCGAGCGCGTTTGGCGAGGCTCTGGCGCAGTAGGTTCAGGTTGCTTTTTCTCTGCCGCTTTTGAGCAGTTGTTCCAGGGCGCTTACAACTTCAGGGTCAAAAAGGAGGTTCGATTTTTCTTGCAGGTATTTGAGGGTTTCTTTGGCCGGAGATTTTTTGCGGTAGGGCCGGTCGCTGGTGAGCGCATCGTAGGCATCGACAACGGCAAAAATGCGGGCGGCGAGCGGGATTTCTTTTCCGGTCAGCCCTAGCGGGTAGCCGCTGCCATCCCAGCGTTCCTGGTGGTAGCGAATGATGGGCAGGGTTTCTTCAAGGAATGGGATGCCTTCGATAATTCGCGCGCCAATATCGGGGTGCTGGCGCATAATTTCCCATTCTTCTTCGGTGAGTTTGCCTGGTTTGAGCAGGATGGTGTCGCTGATGCCGATTTTGCCAATATCGTGCAAGATTGCGCCGCGCTCCAGGGTTTTGAGTTGGGCGGCATCAAAGCCCATTTGTTCTCCGAGCATGCAAGCCAGGCGCGCAACGCGAATGCTGTGGCCTTCTGTTTCTCTATCGCGCGCGTCGAGGGCCAGGGAGAGGGCGGCCAGGGTTTGGTCGTAGGTGGTTTCGAGTTGGCGGTAGGTGGCTTCGAGTTGTTCGGCTTGCTGGCGGGTTTCTGAGAGCAGGATGCTGCGTTCGAGGGCAATGGCGGCCTGGTTTGCCAGGGTTTGCAGGTTATCTGAGAAGCGCGCTTTGAGCCAGTTTTTTTCTGAAACTTGTACCCATAGCGCGCCATATTGTTTTCTTGGCGTTTGCAGCGGGACGCAGATGGTGGCAATTTCTTTTTCGCCAGAAATGATGATGTTTTGCCCGCTGCGCATGGTTTGTTTGATCAGGCTGATGGGGTGTTGCGCGCCGGGGTGTAGTCCGTTTTCGTCGATTTGAACCTGGGCTTCGATTTCTTCATTGGGGCTGATGAGTTTTATGCCGGCGGTTTTCGCGTGGGTGAGTTGGTAGGTTGTTTCTGCGATGGCGGCGGCGGCGTCGGTGAGTTGTTCGGCCTGAATAACGCGCGTGCTGAGTTGGTGCAGTTGGGTGGCGGTTTTCAGCATGGTGCGTAATTCCTGGTAGAGCCAGGTGGTTTCGATGGCGGCGGCGGCCTGGCTGGCAAGCAGGTTGGCCAGGCCTTCGTCGTTTTCTGTAAAAGCGCTGGCCCCAATTTTGCCAAAGGCCAGCATTACGCCAATATTTGCCTGGCGCAGGCGTATGGGAACGGCCAGCATGGCCCGCAGGTTTTTATGACCGGTTGGAATGGTGCTGAAGTGCTTGCGCACGTCGCGCACGCGGGTTGGTTTGATTTGGCTCAGAATAGTTTGAATGAGCGGGTTGCCTTGCGGGTCGCTGTTGAGGATGCTGCTGAGCGTGGGCGCGTAGCCCGATTGCCCTGTGCGCGAGAAATCGCCGCTTTTATCGACCAGCGCCACAAAAATAAAGCGCGCATCGAGTGTTTTTTGGGCAATTTCTGTCACCTGATTGATGGCCGCCTCGACTTCGAGCGTGGTAGACAGGCTGACGCCGGCCTGAATTAATCGGGTCAGCCGCTGATCGTGGTCGCTGCGCTGCCACGACGAGATGACCCGCAGGGCAATGGTTTCAAGCGTGCGAATGTCGCTATCGTCAAAGGCGTGGACATCGGCCTGGGCTACGATAATACATCCTTTAACCTGGTTATAAAGCAGAATTGGCACCACCAGTTCTGAGAGGCTGGCTAGATTTTCAAGCGTGATATGATCGGGATCGAGACGGGTATCAGATACCAACTGGCTGCGCTTGAGGCGCGCGGCGCGCCCAATAATGCCGATTTGCGTGCTTTGTCGATATTCGCGCGGAATGGCGTGGGCCGAGGGGCCACTGGACGCCAAAACCTTCATCTCTCTTCTTTCGATGTCATGCTCGAAGATTGCGCATAGCGAAAGCCCCAGATGAGATTGAATCGCGTTGGCGGTCAGTTGGGCCGAAACGGGGGTATCGAGCGTTGATTCAAGTTGCAGGTTTACCTGCTGAAGAAGGTTGAGTTGCGCCATGCGTCGTTTTTCGCTGGCAATTAATTGCGTTAGCAGGCGTTCATATTGCTTTTGTTGCTGAATGTTTTTGACCAGCAGGTGATGTGAATAAAAAAAAGGTTTTGATAGCAGGCTGCGCAAAAATGAGAAAACCCCGCCGGTTTCATAAAACTCATGGGCAATCGTTGTTTCGCCTTTTAACCCCGAAAACAACCCATTTAGCGAGAGATTGAAGAAGATAATCAGCAAAAAACCCGCTAGAATAACAAACACATAACTAAACAGCCCAACCGCGCGAAAGAGATGCAAAGCCTGCGTTGATTCTAGCGAGAGCCGGTTGGCGGCAAGGATCATTGCCAGAATGATCAGCACCGAAACGCCCTGACCGATGCCAATCACCTGAAAAAAACGCCGGCCAATGCTCTTGCCATCGCGCAGAATAACCTTTTTCCAGTTAATAATTTCGCTCGATAGAACCCCCACGCTCAGGCTAAAAGCGGTGATGATTTGAACAGTATTTCCGCTGAGAAGCGCCAACAAAGCCCACAAAAGCCAGGGAATACTCAGTTGGCGGCGGCGCTCCTTTCCCGTGCTGTGGGCGCACAAACCCGCCAAAACTGCGCCGATTCCGCTCAGGAAAAAAACAACCGCCAGCGTAAGCCGCAGAACCACATCGCTCAGGCCAGGCAGATTAATGATGGCTGCCTGCGGTTGGACAAGCAGAAATATCGCCACGCTAAAATTGGTCAGCAGGGTGGCCGTTTGCAGCCAATCGAGAAACGGGTTTTTGAAACGGCGATAAACCAACAGCGTGCCAGTTAAAGCCAGCAGCCAGAAAGATTCAATATAAAAATCGCGTAGCCAAAAATTGGCGGCAATTCCCGCCAGCAACGCCGCGCACAGAACTTCAATCGTTCGCTTTGCGCGCTCATCATAATCAAGAACGACTGATGCGAAATAAACAAACGCCAACGCATAGAAAATTGCGCCAGTGACAATTGCTTGCCAGGTTGTCAGCCAGGCGTAAAGGCTGAGGGGCGGAGCAAATAACAACAGCCCCGCCAACCCCAGCAGAAAGAAAGCAATGCTTAAAGATAGCGAGTAGGGGGTCGCTTTGTTCATGGATACTCTATTATAATCTGCGCCATGCAACCTATTCTAAAAATTGACCTTTCCAGCGGGAAGATTGAGACATTCACCATCCCTGCAACCTTTGAACTGGACTACCTGGGCGGCGCTTCGCTCGCAGCGCGTCTGCTCTGGGACTCGTTGACGCCCGAACTTGACCCCCTTTCCCCAGCCTCGTCCCTGCTGATTCTTAACGGCCCGCTCTCCGGGACGGCTGGCCCCACTGTCGGACGCTTTGTTGTCTGCGGAAAAAGCCCCGCTACCGGGCTGTGGGCGGAATCGAACTGCGGCGGCTTTTTTGGCCCCGAACTGCGCATGGCCGGCTGGGACGGAATCTGGCTTACGGGCAAGGCCGAAAAGCCGGTTTATCTCGTTATTCGCGATTCGAACGTCGAAATTCGAGATGCCCAATCGCTGTGGGGCAAAGACACCTATGAGATTCAAGAGGCCATTAAACAGGAAAACCGGATTACCGGATTACGCGTTCTTGGCATTGGCATAGCCGGTGAACAGATGCTTCCCTTCGCGCTGCTGCTCAACGACCACGGCAGAGTCGCCGGGCGAACGGGATTGGGCGCGGTGATGGGCAGTAAAAATGTTAAAGCGATTGCCGTCAAAGGCACGGGCAAAGTGCCGGTATTCGATGCTGACGCTTACGCGCCGCGCCGCGCCGAGGCCAACCGCGCCCTGAAAGCCGACCCCATGACGAGTGTCCTCTCCAGTCTTGGCTCGGCGGGTGCCGCCGATTACTTCAATTATCTTGGTGAACAGCCCAAAAAATACTTTTCGGCAGGCGAACTCGAAGGCGCAGACCAGATTTCAGGCGCAAGCGTGGCCGAAAGCATTCTGGTTGGCAAATCAGCCTGTCATGCCTGCGTCATCGCCTGCGGGCGGGTGGTCAAACTCGATGATGGCGAAAAACGCAAAGGGCCTGAGTACGAAACCCTGGTCGGGTTTGGCCCCAATTTGGGGCTTACCAGCCCGGCCATTGCCACGCGCCTGGGCGAATTATGTGACCGCTACGGACTGGACACCATTTCCACCAGTGGCGTCATCGGCCTGGCCTTCAGGCTGTGGGAACTTGGCTTTATCGGCGAACAGGATGCGGGTGGTTTGAGTCTCGCGTGGGGCAACGCTGAAGCCGCCGAGCAACTCATCCACCAGATCGTCCGGCGCGAGGGGTTGGGGCAGTACCTCGCCCTGGGCGCGAAACGCATGGCCGAACATTTCGGCGCGCCCGATGAAGCCGTGCAGGTCAATGGACTGGAGGTTGCCTATCACGACCCGCGCGGGGCTTCGGGCATGGCGATTGTTTACGCCACTTCGCCGCGTGGGGCCTGTCACAACCAGTCTGATTACTTTTTGGCCGATATTGGGCAGGTCGATGCCAGCCTGGGCATGGATTATTTTGACCGTCATGCCGGGGCCGAGAAGGCCGCCAACGTTGCCAGGCATCAGGATTTTCGCACGGTGAACAATGCCCTGGTTTTGTGCATGTTTGCCAATGTCCCGCCAGAGACGATGCTCGACCTGGTGAATGCCGCTTGCGGTTATGATTTTACCCTGGCCGACCTGTTGCGCAGCGGCGAACGCGCCTGGAATTTGAAGCGATTGATTAACTTGAAACTGGGCCTTACCCGCGCCAATGACACCCTGCCCAAGCCGCTTTTACGCGCTTATGCCGAGGGCGGCGCGGCGGGCTATCTCATCCCATTTGAAGAGATGATGGCCGCCTATTACGCTGCCCGTGGCTGGGATGCCCAAACGGGCGCGCCCCTGCCCGAAAAACTGGCCGAATTGGGGCTGGATTGGGCCTAAAAAAACGCCATCCGTTTGGGATGGCGTTTTTTCTTCTTATTCAGGCATTTGTTTTACAACGAAATTTCAGCCTTTACCATGCCGGTTTCGCTGTCGGTTTGCATGGATGAGAAGCCCAACTGACGGCACAATTTCTGCATCGATTCGTTTTCAGGCGAGATAATCGCAATCACGCGCTTGATTTTTTCCTCTTTGGCAACCTCCAGCAGACGCTTGAGCAATTCTTTGCCCAGGCCCTGGCCCTGGAATTTATCGTTAACCAGCATGGTGAAGCGCGCTTCCTCTTCGTCGCCGCGCAGTTTGCTCAGGCGGCCCACCCCAAAGACGGCTTTTTCGCCTTCGTCTACGCCTTCAACGACCAGCGCAATTTCGCGGTCGTAGTCGTTGTGGGTCATGCGCGCCAGCCGCTCGTGGGTTACGCGTTCACTCAGCACCATCGGCGAGAGATAGCGCAGGTATACGCTGCGGTCAGAGAGATTCTGGTGGAACTTGCGCATCAGCGGTTCGTCCTCGGCGCGAATCGGGCGAATGATCACGTCGCGGCCATCGCGCATGGTCCAGTTGCCGACGTATTTGTGCGGGTAGGGGCGAATTGCCAGGCGCGGAAGTTCTTCTTCTTTCAGATTCAGGTCATGCAACAGCACGCGGCCATCCAGCGCCAGCAGGCCATCGGGCGAAGCAATGAGCGGGTTGATGTCCAGTTCGGCGATCCAGGGCTGTTCCACTACCAGTTGGCTGAAGCGCACCAGCAATTTTTCCAGTTCAACCAGGTCAACCGGCTTACGTCCGCGCACGCCTTTGAGGGCATGGAAAATTTTGGTGCGTTCCATCATGCGGCGGGCCAGGGTGGTATTGAGCGGGGGCAGGCTCAGGGCGCGGTCTTTGAAGACTTCAACCAATTGTCCGCCCATGCCGAAGAGCAGCACAGGGCCAAATTGCGGGTCGATGCTGGAGCCGACGATAATCTCATAGCCTTCCAGTTTAATCATTGGCTGAATGGTGACGCCCAGGAAATGCTCGGCCCCGGCCAGGCGGGTAACCGACTCTTTGATTTCTTCGTAGGCGGTTTTTGCGCCGGCTTCATCTTTGATATTCAATTTAACGCCGCCCACGTCGGTCTTGTGAGTGATGGTTTCGGAGTGAATTTTGATGACCACCGGGAAGCCCAATTGCTTCGATTTTTCGGCGGCTTCTTCGGCGCTTTCAGCAATCAGCATTGGCGTAACCGGAATGCCATACGCGCCGAGCAATTCCTTCGATTCAACCTCGGTCAGCAGGGTGCGGCCAGCCTTGCGAGCGGTCTCAAGAATCTGACGCGCTTTTTCGCGGTCGGGGCCTTGTCCGTTTTCATCGGCTGGCACGCTGGGGGTTTCGTAAAGGGTTTTCAGGGCGTGGGTCGATTGCCACATGTAAGTAAAAGCGCGCGCGGCCTCGTCGGGATATTGGAAGGTGGGAATACCGGCCTTGTTCAAGATCGACTCACCTGCCGCAACTTCCAACCCGCCAGACCAGGAAGCCAGAATGGGCTTGTCGTAAGATTTGGCGTAAGATTTCAGCGCTTCAGCGGTGGCGGTCGGGTCGGTCATTGCCTGTGGGGTCAGAATCACCAGCAGACCATCGCTGTTTTCATCCTGGGCGGCAACCTGCAACGACTTGGCGTAGCGATCAGGGCTGGCATCGCCGATGATGTCGATGGGGTTGTTGTGGCTCCACGAACTGGGCAGGAACTCGCTCAACTTGTCCATCGTTTCTTGCGAAACTTCGGCCAATTCGCCGCCAGTGGTGAGCAGGGTGTCGGTAGCCAGCACGCCAGGGCCGCCGGCATTGGTCAAAATCGTCAGGCGCGGGCCTTTGGGGCGCGGCTGTTTGCCCAGCACTTCGGCCATCGAGAAGATTTCGCTGATGTTGTTCACGCGCAAGACACCGGCGCGGCGGAAGGCCACATCCAGCACTTCGTCTGAACCGGTGAGCGAACCGGTGTGGCTGGCAGCCGCTTTGGCCGCGCCTTCGGTGCGCCCAGGCTTAATGACAATAATCGGCTTGGTGAGCGCCACTTCGCGGGCTGCCGAGATGAAAGAACGCGCATCGCCAATCGTTTCCATGTAAATCACGATGCTCTCGGTGTGCGGGTCGTCGCCCAGGTAGTAAATCAGGTCGCCCCAGTCTACGTCCAGCATTGAACCAACCGAAACAAAGTGCGAGAAACCAACATTTTCCTTAAACGACCAATCCAATACCGAAGTACACAACGCGCCCGATTGGCTGATGAAGGCCACCTTGCCCTTGCGCGCCATGCCCGCCGCAAAGGTGGCATTTACGCCGCTGACGGGGCTCATCACGCCCAGGCAGTTCGGGCCAATGATGCGCATTTTATACTTGCGCGCATTTTCGAGCATGCGCCGTTCCAGTTCAACGCCTTCCGGGCCAATTTCCTTGAAACCGGCAGAAATCACAATCGCGCCTTTAACGCCCATTTCGCCGCATTCGGCAATCAGGTCTGGAATGACGGTGGATGGGGTGACGATAACCGCCAGGTCTACCGTATCTGGCACATCGCGAATGCTGGGATAGGCCTTAATTCCCAACAGGCTCGAGCGCTTGGGATTGATCGGGAAAACTGCGCCGCCAAACGGGCTGCTAATCAGGTTCCACAAAATGGTGCGGCCAACACTGCCTTCTTTTTCAGTTGCGCCAATCACAGCCACGTTTTTAGGGGCAAAAATGGCTTCCAGCGCGCCCTGGGTATACAGGTAAACATCGTGCGCTGGGTCGAACAAATTTTTTGGACGGGAAATACTGGAAATGCTCATGAAATAGGTTCCTTTTTGAATTACTGGCAAGGCCAGGAGATGTGCAATTTTAAGCCCGCTCTATTATAAGACGTTCGGCCAGAAAAATCATTGGCAAGTGTCATGTTTTTTGGGTTAAGAATGTCTGTATTTTTGCATATCTTGCGATTAAAATATCTGAGATTAAAATAATTTCCCCAAACAGGAGAACCCATGAAGATACGTTCCGACAAAGGTCTTACCTTTGAAGATGTCCTGCTCATCCCGCGCCGCTCGCCGATTAAATCGCGCCGCGATACCAACACCCAAACCCGCCTTACCGACCGCCTCACCCTCAACATTCCGGTTATCAGCGCCAACATGGACACCGTTACCGAAGCCCGCATGGCAATCGCCATGGCAAAAAACGGCGGCATCGGCATCCTGCATCGCTTTATGACCATTGAACAGCAAGTAAGCCAGGTGCGGCGCGTCAAACGCGCCCAGGGCTTCATCGTCGAATCACCCTATGCCATCTCTCCCCAGGCCTCGCTCGAAGAAGCCCGTCAGATGATGGAACGCTACGAAGTAGGCGGATTGGTGGTGCTGGACGACCAATCCCACAAACTGGCCGGGCTCATCACCCGCAGAGACCTCGCGCTGACTCCCGAAAGCCTGACCACCGTTAAAGAAGCCATGACCCCGCTCGAACGTCTCGTCACCGCCGCCCCTGGCGTTACCGTGCAACAAGCCCGCGAGGCCCTTTATCGTCACCGCATCGAGAAACTACCCGTTCTCGATTCCGATGGCAGCCTGCTCGGCCTGATTACCGCCCAAGATGTCATTAAGCCGCGCGAAAACCCCTCTGCCAGCCTCGATTCAAAAGGCCGCCTGCTCGTTGGCGCAGCCATTGGCGTTACCGTCAGCGAAATGGAACGCACCGCCGCCCTGCTCGAAGCCGGAGTCGATGCTCTGGTGCTGGATATCGCCCACGGTCACGCCGATCACTGTATCAACATGGTGCGCGATATTCGCGCGCGCTTCCCCGAAGCCCAGATCATTGCTGGCAACGTCGCCTCGCGCGAAGGGGCCCGCGAACTGGCCCAGGCCGGGGCCAACGCAATAAAAGTGGGCATCGGCCCTGGCTCCATCTGCACCACCCGCATCGTGACCGGATTCGGCGTCCCGCAACTGACCGCCATTATCGACTCGGCGGCGGGCGTGCGCGAATCGGGCATCGACATCCCTGTCATTGCCGATGGCGGCATCCAAAAAGCGGGTGATCTGGTCAAAGCCCTGGCCGCCGGCGCCGAAACCGTGATGATTGGCAGCATGTTTGCTGGAACCGAGGAAGCCCCCGGCTCGCCCGTCATCCGTGATGGGCAAAAGGTAAAAGTAGTGCGCGGCATGGCATCTCTGGGCGCAACCATGGGACGCCGCGCCGCTGAACGTGGCCGCGACGAAAGCGCCGAAGATGCCCAGGATTGGGACAAAGTGGTGCCGGAAGGCGTCGAGGCGGTTGTGCCGTATCGTGGCCACGTCGCCGAAGTGCTTACCCAGCTGGTGGGCGGTTTGCGCTCTGGTTTGAGTTATGGCGGCGCGCATACCATCAAAGAACTGCAAGAAAACGCCGAATTCATCGAAATCACCCCGGCTGGCCTGCGAGAATCTGGCTCGCATGATGTCAGGAAGATTTGATTAAAAGTGGATGACTCTCCCGTAGCGCGACTTTTAAGTCGCGCTTGAAGTAAAGCGGTTGAGAATTTGCTTTCAGGCGACATCAGCGTATCTTCTCAATATTTTGGGAGAGAAGCAGCGTCCCGAAGGTTTCAAGCAAACCTTCGGGACGTTCTCTATTTTTTACTCTTACAAAGTCGGCCTTGCTCCCTCATCCCCAACCCTTCTCCCACCGGGAGAAGGGAGCGTTTCTCCCTCTCCCGCCGGGAGAGGGCTGGGGTGAGGGGCTATTAGGCGACTTTAAGAAAGCCCTGACATCTGCCTGACAACCTATTGACTTTTCACTTCCCTGTGCTATAATCGGAATAATTATTTTTTACAGATGAAAAAATAATTATTCGCGTATCGAAAACCAAAAACTCCCCCAATGAATCAAAAACGTCTTGCAGGCAGCAACATTAATAAGGTGAAAGAACATAACCTTCAAGCGGTCTTGTTCAGTTTATTGAACGAGCCGGGTTTGTCGCGCGTGCAATTGGCCCGGGTCACTGGCCTTTCCAATACCACCATCACCAATCTTGTCGCGGAATTGATTGAGCAGGGAATTCTTGCTGAGGATGTCGATTTTGAAAGTGAAAGCGCTGATGTTCGCCCGGTGGGGCGTCCGCGCACGCGGGTTTGCTTGCAGCCTGATGCGCGTCTTGCGATTGGCGTGCATATCGGTATTGGCACGTTCCGGCTTGCCATTACCAACCTTGCCAATAAAGTGCTTGTCAGCCAGATTGAAACTTTTGACCCTTCACGCAATGCCGAAGAAGTGATCGATATGATTGTGACGCAAGTTGAACGGTTAATTACCGAGAGCGGCATCGCGCGCGAAAAAATTATCGGCGTTGGCGTGGGCGCATCGGGGTTGGTCGATTTTCAGGCCGGTATTAATCTGCTTTCAACCAAACTCAATTGGCGCAATGTTCCGTTGCGCTTCCTTTTTGAGCAAAAATTAAATTTGCCAGTGGTGGTAGATAATAACGTGCGCGCCATGGCTGCCGGTGAAACATATTTTGGCGCTGGGCGTAATGCCACATCGCTGGTTTTTGTCTATGGGCGGGTGGGCGTTGGCGCGGGTTTAACCTTCAAGGGCGAAGTGTATCGCGGCAACGCCATGGGCGCGGGCGAAATCGGTCATACCATTATGCTTATGCATGGCGGGCAAAAATGTCATTGCGGCAATTATGGCTGCCTTGAAACCCTGCTTTCTGAAGATGTAATTATCAACGACGCCGAAGACCTGGCCCGTGATAACCCGCAAGGCATCCTGGCTTCGTATTTGCAGGCTGAAAATGACTTGCAACCCATTGAACGTATCTTCCAGGCCGGGCGCGATGGCGATGAACAGGTGCGCGAAATGCTCTCCGAGCGCGCCGGTTATCTCGGCATGGCACTCGTCAACGTGGTTAACCTGTTTAACCCGGAACTGATTTTACTCGGCGGCATCTTCTCGCAAGGACAGGATTTTTTTGTAGAACCAGCGGCCAGAATTGTGCGCAAGCAATCTTTTGGCGGCATGGGCCAAAAAGTGCGCATTCAGGCAACCGAATCTGGCTGGAAGGCCGGGGTGCTGGGCGCATCGGCCCTGGCGCTGATTAACTTCTTTTACCAACCGGAGACCTTATGATTTCTCGTCGCATTGCTTTTGCTCCGCTCATCCGCACCACCTTTGATGTTGAACTTGCCAACCAGGCCATTCAACAGGCGCGTCAGCACTTGCTGGCCTGCGGGCTTGAACTGATCGAACCTGAACAACCGATTACCGATCTCGACCAGGCCCGCTCCTTTGCCCGCGCTTTGCAAGATCAGGACTTCGACCTGCTCCTCATTTACCAGGCCACTTTTGCCGATAGCACCATGGTCATGTCCCTGGCCGAAAGCGCCGCCGCGCCGGTTTTTTTGTGGGCCATCCCCGAAGAATGGAGCGGTGGGCGTCTGCGCCTGAACTCACTCTGCGGCATCAACCTGGCCGGTCATGCCCTTACCCTGTCCAACCGCAAATATGACTATGCCTACGCTGCCCCCAGCGATTCGGCAACCATTCGCCAGATTCAAGCCCTGGCCTCAGCGGGCGCGCTGCGCCGTCGGCTGCGCAGCGCGCGGCTGGGCGTCGTTGGCGAACACCCGGTTGGCATGGATTCCTGCCATCTTGACGAAACCGCGCTGAAAGAAATCTTTGGCGTTCAGGTGCGCAAAATTGCGCTCGAAGAACTTTTTGCCCGCGCGCGCGGCGTTCCACAAACCGACATCGACGCAACCCGCGCCGCGCTCGATGGCCGCCTTAACAACCTTAATACGCTTGAACAAGCCCCCTTGCGCGGCACGCTCAGCGTTTACCAGGCCCTGAAAGAAATCGCCATCGCAGAAAAACTCGATGGCCTGGCCGTGCGCTGCTGGCCTGAATTTTTTACCCAAATGGGCTGCGCCGCTTGTGGGGCCATGTCGATGCTCTCGGATGGATTTGGGATGGATTCCCCGTTACCGTGCAGTTGCGAAGCCGACATCAACGGAACCGTTACCCAACTGATTCTCCAGTGGCTCTCCAACGCCCCCGCATTTGGTACCGATATGGTTGGCGTCGATGTAGCAAAAGACCGCGTCGCGCTCTGGCACTGCGGCCTGGCCCCGCTTACCATGGCCGACCCTGCCTCCCAGCCTCAGGGCGGCATTCACTCCAACCGCAAAGTGCCGCTGGTGATGGACTTCCCGCTCAAAGCCGGCGAAGTAACCCTGGCGCGCATCAGCCAGGCCACCGGACAGTTACGCCTGGTCTACGGACGCGGCGAAATGCTGGCCGAGCCGAAACCATTTAGCGGCACGGCTGGCGTACTAAAACTCGACATCCACGCTCAAACTTTTCTCGATTTGTTAATGCGCGAAGGCCTCGAACATCATGTTTCTTTAACCTATGGCGATTACGTCCGCGAATTGCAAGCCTTCGCCGACCTGATCGATTTGCCAACTCTCAAAATGCGCGCCTAAGGAGGTGATGTTGCCCTGATCGATACTTTCAGCCCTGTTTTTTCCGAACAATCCTTCAACCAACAAAATTAAGGAGAAGAAAAGATGAAATTGACAAAATTGTTTGTAATCCTGATGGTCGGCATCCTGCTGTTGGCTGCCTGTGGCGCTCCGGCCACCGAAGCCCCGGCCCCTGTCGAACCCGCTGCCCCGGCTGCTACCGAGCCCCCTGCTCCGGCTGCCCCCGAACCGACCACCGCTCCCACTGAAGAACCCGCGGTAGAGAAAGTCGAACTGCGCTTCATGTACTATGCCGACGGTGTCGAAGCCGACATTATGAAGCCGATTGTTGATAAATTCAACGCCCAGAACCCCAACGTTGTTGTCGTTTTGGATGTTGTTCCTTACCAGACCATCGACGAACAACTGCCCATTCAGGTTGAAACCAGCGAAGGCCCCGATCTCGCCCGCATCACCAACTTTGGCGCTTACCGCGGCAAACTGCTCGACCTGCGCCCCTACATGGCAGACCCGGCTTACTACGAATCCAATTTCTCTGCGCCCATTCTTGAAGCCCTCGGTTTTGGCGGCTATCCTGATGCCATGACCATCACCGGGCCTTACGTTAACAAAACCCTGTTTGACCAGGCCGGCGTTGAAGTTCCCGGCGAAGGCACCACCTGGGAAGAATGGACCGAAATTACCAAGCAGGTTGCCGAAGCCACTGGCTCACAGTACGCAATCGCCATCGACCGCACCGGTCATCGCGTTGCTGGCCCGGCCATGAGCATGGGCGCGCAATTGCTCAATGACGAAGGCGGCTTCACCGTCGATACCCCCGGCTTCCGCGCCTTTACTGAAATTGTCAAAGGCTGGCACGATGACAGCCTGACCCCCTTTGAAGTCTGGTTGAGCGCTGAACCGGTTAACTCCTGCATCGGACCGTTCAAATCCGGTCAGTTGGTAATGTGCATGTCTGGTTCCTGGCAGGTGAATGGCCTCGTCAAAGATGTTGGCGACGCTTTCGACTGGGTGGTTGTCCCCAACCCGACCGGCGCCGGCGGCTCAACCGGTATTGCTGGCGGTTCGGCTGTGGTCGCTTTTGCCAATACCGAACATCCTGAAGCAGTGGCTCAGTTTGTAGAGTTCCTGGTTCAGGCTGAAAACTACAGCGAATTCTCGGCTGGAACCCTGGCCCTGCCGGCCCACTTTGGCGTGGCTTCCGCTGGCGTCGAGTTCAAGACCGACAACCCCGATGTTTTGGCGGCTTTGCAGGCCTACACTGCCGAAACAGCCAAGTTGCAGGAACAAGCGGCTGCCCTCAATGTCCATCCCTACGCTTTCGCCTACTACCGCAACAGCGCCAATCGCATTGCCCAATATCTGAGCGGCGAACTCAGCCTGGATGAAATGCTGACCAATCTTCAGGGCGATATTGACCAGGCCATTGCCGAAGCGCAATAGTAATAAATCGTAACTTGTAAGCGGGGCGCAGGTTGCAAAGCCTGCGCCCCCCTCTGGAGGTGCAATATGCTGTTGTTTCAGCCGTTTAAAAAAGCCAGCGACATCATTTCCCGTTTTTTCAGCGCTTTTTATGATTTCCTTGTGCTTGTCATGGATTACGTTTTTGCGCCTGTCCAGCGTTTGTTTGGCGTGCGGGCCATGCCTTATGCTTTTGTATTGCCCAATTTGCTGATTTTTGGCATTTTTATTCTTTTTCCCATGCTCTTAAACTTCGTTTATGCCTTTACCGGGGGCGCTTCGTTTTTTCCCGATCAAAGGCCCTGGGTTGGGACGCAGAACTTTGAGCGATTGCTGGCCTGCCAGGATTACAGCAATCCGAATACTTGCAGCGAAGATTTGTTCTGGCGCGCGGCCAACAACACGGTTGGTTATGTGATTTTCCAGGTGGGCGGGATGGTGGTTCTTTCTTTGATAACCGCCCTGATTCTTAACCGCAACATTAAAGCGCGCGGCTTTTTCCGTTCCGTTTTTTTCTATCCGGTTTTGCTTTCCCCGATTGTGGTGGCCCTGATTTGGAAATGGATTTTACAGGAAAATGGCGTTGTCAATGGCGTTCTCGCATCTCTCGGATACGACAAAATCCCATTCCTGGTCAATGCCCAGTGGGCCCAATTTTGGGTGGTGATGATTAGTATTTGGGCGTTTATGGGCTTTTACACCCTGATTTTGCTGGCGGGTTTGCAATCCATCCCTGCTGATTTATATGAAGCCGCCTCCATCGATGGGGCCAGCGTCTGGCAAAGTTTTTGGGGCATTACCATGCCACTGCTCAAACCGACGATGGCGGTGGTGCTGGTCTTGTCGCTGATTCGCGCCGTGCAGGTTTTCGATATCGTCTATGTCTTTACCGGCGGCGGCCCAGGCACGGCCACGCTCTATCTGGTTCAGTACATTTATAACTATGGCTTTGCCAGCCCGAATAAACAATTTGGCCTGGCGGCGGCGGCATCGCTGGTGATGGCAAGCGTGCTGATTGTGTTGACCATCTTCCAGTTAATGGCGCGACGCGAGGAGAACTAGCATGAACTCGATTAGCAAATTCCTGACCACCCGCCGCGGCGGTAAACGCGCCGATGTGACCGATATCCTGTCTTATGTCTTTCTTCTGACCGGTGTCGTTGTCATGTTTGGCCCGATCATCTGGCTGGTGCTGTCATCTTTCAAGACCAGCGGTGAAATTGTCAAATTCCCGCCGCGTCTTTTGCCTTACAAGCAGGAAATGGTCACAGTGGCAGGTTACGACGAACCGCTGCCGCTCTTCAACGTCACCCTGGAAGACGGCTCCACCGCCACCCTGGCCCAGGTGCGCCGCATCGGACTCGAATCCCAACTGGTAGACCCCGCCAACCCCGCTGAAATCATCAAGGTCAACATCAACCAGCGCGAACCGGTTGAGCGCGTTTCTTTTGGCCTGGATAACTTCATCGAAGGCGTCAACAGTTTCAATTTTGGTCTGTATCTGTGGAATTCAATCGTCGTCACTGGCGTTGCCACCCTGCTAACCCTGTTGGTCAACAGCATGGCCGCCTTCGCGCTCAGCAAATACCGCTTCAGGGGCAGCCAGTTGATTTTTGTCATCATGATTAGCACCCTCATGGTACCGGTTTCGGTCATCCTTGTGCCGGTTTTCCTGGTAATCACCAATGTCGGCTGGAACAACAACCTGCTCGGCATCATCATCCCGGCGGCGGCCACCCCAACCGGCGTCTTCATGCTCCGCCAGTACATGCTGACCATCCCCGACGAACTCATCGACGCTGCCCGCATCGACGGCGCCAGCGAGTGGCGCATCTATGCCCAAATCATTATGCCTCTGGCAAAACCCGCCGTTGCCGTGCTGGCGATTTTCTCGGTCATGTGGCGTTGGAATGATTTCCTTTGGCCGCTGATTGTCTTGAGCCGCAGCGAGTATTTCACCCTTCAGGTTGGCCTGGCCTCCTTCCAGGGCGAACTCAACGTGCAGTGGAATCTCATTCTGGCGATGACCGTGCTGACCCTGTTGCCAATCACCCTGGTCTTCGGCGTTTTGCAGCGTTACATCACCACCGGCATTGCCACCACTGGCTTGAAGTAATTAACTGTCATCCATCATAACATCGTAGACAAAAGCAGCACCTTAACAACCGAGAGAACCATCAAGACATCGTAGACGGGTTGAAAACAGAGCGTTTGAGCAA
>DAOUML010000225.1:0-4057 GCA_034411635.1 Anaerolineales bacterium | reverse complement strand
GTTTTTACTGATTTGTATTAGTATACACTAATTTGAAAAATTAACCTAGATAAAAATAATTTTCTCGAGCGACAAATGTCATAAATTTTGTATCTACTTAAAAAAATGGAGACCCTAAGGGTTTCCCTGTCTGGCAAAAAAACTGATGTCGAATATCATCCCCTGAACGGTAGGCAGAAACAAAAAACCTCCCGTGAAGGAAGGCTTTTTGTAACTGCCTACCGTAGCGCGACTTTCAAGTCGCGTTTAGGAGCAAGGTATTTGAGAATTTGCTTTCAGGCGACATCAACCCCCATTCGGGGGCAATGTGTTGGCCTACGAATATCTGTTCGCGGGTAGTTACAGAAAAACAGTACAATTCGCCCAAAGGAGAAACTACCATGAATCTACATCCGCAATTGCTGGCCTTGCTGACCGCCATCGCCTGGGGCGTGGGCGGCTATTTCGAGAAGAAGGGGCTGCACCTGGGCGGGCTTTCACCGGAACTGGGAATCACCATTCGCACGGCAGTGGCCTTTGTTATCCTGGACACAGTCAGTTTTCCGCAGTGGAAAACCCTGCCGTAAGCCGGCCCCAAGGCGCTGACGATGATGATTTTGGGCGGCGGCGTGGTGGCCGGGGCGGTCGGGATGTTGTGCTTCTACGCCGCGCTCAAAGGCGCGCCGCTACCCAAGGTCATGCCGATTGCGTTCACTTCCCCGCTCTTTGGCGCGCTAACGGAAACTTTGCAAGCGCCCATTCTCCGACATCCTGGCAAAAGATGGCGATTTTACTCACCGCGACGCAGGGAATAACTTTTTGGCATTTTGGCAACAAAAGAACAGGAACCGGCGCTGCCACAGGTTGGGCCGCAACGGCCGCCTTGCCCGTCTGTCGTATCAGAATGGGCATCGTCGTCTTTCAGGCGGCCCTTACGCACCCAATAATCCAACATCCCTTCCAGCGCGCCACGCTCGATTCCCAGTCGGGAACTAAGCACCGTTAAAGAAAGCGGTTCGCCAGCCTGGGTGATTTCTTGCAAGATTTGGTTTAACACGAAAAATCCTTTCTGCGATCTGGCGATATCTTCTTGAATCGTTATTCGATACTCGAAAATCGAACATCAAGTATCGAATAACGAATATCGCAGATTATCCCAACCCGAGCAACTTCCCACCCTGGAAGATGACAAAGGCCATCAGCCAGGCCAGAACAAACTGCCCAATGATGCTAACCCAGGTCCAGTTCATGCCCAGTTCCTGGCGTTCGGCGGCCACCGCCACCATGCAGGGAGTGTAGATTAGCACGAAAACCATGAAGGCGACAGCGGCCAGCGCGCCGTGTCCGCCGCTGGAGGCCTCAAAGCCGTCTTTGACTGCGCCCATCAGCGCGGTGGGCACCTCTTCGGCTTCTTCCTCGAACAGGTTGATGCCCACAATCAGCGGCAGGGATTTAAGCGTATCCACCGTCGCGCCGACGAAGGTGCTCAGGATTTCGCCAATATCTTCAAAGAAGGTTGGGATTTCTTCGCCTTCTTCTTCGGCTTCTTCCACCGCATAGACCTGCGACATCGTGCTGATGACCACTTCTTTGGCAACGAAACCGGTCACCAAGGCGCTGCTGGCTTCCCAGGTGCCAAAGCCGAGCGGGGCAAAGGCCGGGGCAATGGCCTGGTTGGCAACCGCAAAGGCACTGTCGTTAACGTCGGTCTCGGCAAAACTGCCATCGCCACGCACGGGAATTGCCATCAAAACCCATAAAACGATGCTGGTTGCCATGATAATGGTCCAGGCCTTTTTGACAAAGGAACTGGTGCGCTCCCAGGTGTGGAACCAGATGCTTCTCAGGGTGGGCAGGCGGTAGGGGGGCAATTCCATCACAAAGGCCGATTGTTCTTTGCTCTTGAACAGGGTGTTTTTGAGGGCCATGCCGACCAAAATAGCGGTCACTATCCCCAGCAGGTACATCGCAAAGACCACCCCGCCCGAATTTTGCGGGAAAAAGATGGCCGCGAACAACACATAGACGGGCAGACGCGCCCCGCATGACATGAACGGAACCAGCAACCCGGTGAGAATACGATCTTTGGGATTTTCAAGGGTACGGGTGGCATACTGGGCCGGGACGGTGCAGCCAAACCCGACCAGCATGGGCAGGAAACTTTTACCGTGCAAACCGAGTGAGTGCATGAGCCTGTCCATGACAAAAGCGGCGCGAGCCATGTACCCCGAGTCTTCAAGCAGGGCCAAGGCGAGATACAAAAACATCAGCACCGGCACAAAAACCATCACCCCGCCCACCCCGGCGATAATGCCATCGACCAGCAGGCTCTCAGCCCAGGTGCCGCTCAAACCCAACAGGTTCAGCAACGCAACGCTCCAGCGGGTGAGCGGGCCGCCAATAACGCCATCCACCCAATCGAGGTAGGGGCCAGAAACATCGGCTGTCAGTTTGAAAACCGCCCACATAGCCGCCAGGAAAATCGGAATGCCGAGCAGGCGATGGGTAACAATCTGGTCAATTTTATCCGAAGCGGTCAATCGGTTTACAGAAGGACGTTGGACCACCTCGCGCACCAGGCCGTTAATCCAGCCGTAACGCCGGTCTGCAATGGCAATATCGACTTCGTCGCCGTAGATTGCTTGCAGGCGGGCGCGGCTTTTTTCGGCTTCAGAGAGCAAATCGTTGCCACCTTTGAGCATTTTCAGGCGCGCCTGTATATCTTCGTCGGTTTCGAGCAGTTTAATTGCCAGCCAGCGAGCCGGGAAAGTGGATGCCACCGCCGGGGTTGCGGTAATCAGCCCGGAGAGCCGCGAGATTTCTTCTTCGGCTTCGCGGCCATAGTCGATGGCGAATTTGGGGGAAGTCGGAGCGGGACTCATGCGGATTTTTCCTTTGCGATTTTTAGAATGGTTTGCGCCAGTTCTTTGATGCCCTGATTCTCGCGGGCCACTGTGCGCGCCACCGGTGATTTGAGCGCCACGCTCAATTGGGCGGTGTCAATCTTGATGCCGCGTGAATCGGCCACGTCTGACATGTTTAGCGCGACCACTACCTGCGCGCCAAGTTCAAGCACCTGCACGGCCAGGTACAGGTTGCGCTCAAGGTTCGCCGAATCCAGCACGGTTACAACCACGTCTGGTTTCTCGTTCAGGATGTAATCGCGAGCGATCACTTCTTCGGGAGAGAAAGCCGTCAGGCTGTAGGTGCCAGGCAAATCAACAACTTTGACTTCGACTCCATCTTGCGAGAAGTATCCTTCTTTTTTCTCGACCGTTTTGCCCGGCCAATTTCCAACATGCTGACGCGAACCCGTCAGGGCGTTAAAAATGCTGCTTTTTCCGGCGTTGGGGTTGCCCGCCAGCGCCACATGAAGTTGTTTCATAAAATTCTCCTGAGAGCGAGATTGATCTCGCCTTATTTTTGCGCGGGATTAATCCCGACCTACGATTTCGACAAGGATTTTCTGCGCCATGCCACGTCCTAAAGCCAGGCGCGAATCGCGCACCGAGAGTAACAGCGGGCCCCCAGCATCCTGAATCACCATTAACTCGACGCCGGGAGTCAGCCCCATGGCGTTCAAGCGATTGGTCAGGTTATCCCCGGCATTAACCTTCAACAGCCTGGCGCGTTCTCCTGGCCCCAGCATGGAAAGCGGGAACGCATCAGCGGCGCGGTGGAGTGGGCTGGAGTCCATATTCATGCGCTCACCGGTTGGACAAGGATTTCTCCCGCTTCGGCTTTACGCAGCGAAAGATGGTAACTCTTAATCAGGAAATCCATCGGATCGCCGAGCGGCGCAATTCGTTCGACATGGATGGTCTCACCGGTGACCAATCCCATCGCGAGAAATCGCTGACGCGCCGCGCCGCTGAGATTAATCTTGACAATGATGCCGCTTTGTCCGACTTTGAGCTGATTAAGTGGAAGGGTGGTTTCTGGCATACTTGCTCCTAAAAAATTACTTGTTGGTAGAAAAGTTTTTACTGATTTGTATTAGTATACACTAATTTGAAAAATTAACCTAGATAAAAATAATTTTCTCGAGCGACAAATGTCATAAATTTTGTATCTACTT
>DAOUML010000224.1:0-5530 GCA_034411635.1 Anaerolineales bacterium | reverse complement strand
TTGCATAAAGCATTGCCGTCCTGAGCGGAGGGCGAAGCGTATTTTGCGAAGCCCGTAGTCGAAGGACGCTCCGCTCAGGACTTATGCAAGAAGTCTAGTGTGATGAACGAAAAAATGGCTGCCTGGACATAAAGCCCAGCCAGCCATTTTTTTTGGGATTCTTTTTACAGCCGTTCGAACCGCGCCTGGAAGAAGCGCAGATATTTGGGTTCGTAGACCATCTTCAGGCCGCGAGTCGTTTCGCGGGCATCATAGACGGCTTTGACGGCTTCGGCGACCACGTCCATGTGGGCCTGGGTGTAAACGCGGCGCGGAATGGTCAGGCGGGTCAGTTCGAGTTTGGGGTAATAATGATCACCGGTTTTCGGGTCGCGCCCGGCGGAGGCGATGCCGCGTTCCATTGAGCGGATGCCCGAATCGAGGTAGAGTTCGGCGGCCAGGGTTTGGGCCGGGAATTCGATCTGCTTCAGGTGCGGGTAAAAGGCTTTGGCATCCAGGAAGATGGCGTGTCCGCCAACCGGCTGGACAATCGGAATATTCCAGTCTTTGAGCAGTTCGCCCAGATAAAGCACCTGCCCAATGCGCGAGCGGATGTGCTGATCCTGCACTGATTCTTCGATACCAATCGCCAGGGCTTCCATGTCGCGCCCGGCCAGGCCGCCGTAGGTGTGCAGGCCTTCGTAAACGACGACCAGGTTGCGCAGTTCCTCGAATACGTCCCAATCATTGACCGCCAGCCAGCCGCCGATGTTGACCAGGTTGTCTTTTTTGGCGCTCATCCAGGCTGCGTCGGTGTAACTGCAAAACTCTTTCAGGATTTCGGCGATGGTTTTATCGGCATAGCCTTCTTCGCGTTCCTGAATGAAATAGGCGTTTTCCATCATGCGGGTCGCATCAAGGTAGATTTTGACGCCGTGCTTGTCGCACAGTTCGCGCAGGGCCTTGATGTTCGCCATGCTGACAGGCTGACCACCGGCCATGTTGACCGTGCCTGCCACGCTGATATAGGCAATGTTTTCCGCGCCGACTCGGTCAATAATCGCCTGTACTTTGTTGAGGTCGATATTGCCCTTGAACGGGTGCAGGTTGGTCGGGTCGTGGGCTTCGTCGATGATGACATCCTGGAAGGTGCCGCCGGCCAGTTCCTGGTGCAGGCGGGTGGTGGTGAAGTACATATTACCCGGCACGATTTGGCCTTTTTTGATCACGGTCTGGCTGATGAGATGTTCCGCGCCGCGCCCCTGATGAGTCGGGACGATGTACTTGTAGCCGTAAATGTTCTGGATGGCGGCTTCGAGCCGGTAGTAGTTGCGGCTGCCGGCGTAGGCTTCGTCACCGAGCATCATGCCGGCCCACTGACGGTCGCTCATCGCGCTGGTGCCGCTGTCGGTTAGCAGGTCGATATAAACATCTTCCGATTTGAGCAGGAAGGTGTTGTATCCGGCCTCGCTCAGGGCTTTTTCGCGCTCTTCGCGGGTGGTGACGGTCAGCGGCTCGACCATCTTGATTTTCCACGGCTCGGCCCACGAGCGGCGTCCGAACTGCTGGCCCATCGTTTTGGGGGTGTTTTCTGACATGGTTTACTCTCCTTTGGGGGGATATGAAAAGACAAGTCCTGAGCGGAGTGCTGAGCGACAGCGAAGCACGCAGTCGAAGGACGGTTTTTGCAGTGTCAATTGTTTCTTACGAGAATCGCCCTTCGATTGCGCTCCTCGTTGCACTCGTTGCTCCGCTCACCTGCTCAAAGTGGCGCACGGCGCAAGCAGGGCTTGTAGTTGACTTACTCCAACGGCAACGCCATCGTCGCCTTGACCTCGGTCAGCACCAAACTGGTGTGGATGCGCCCCACGCCGGGGATGGGCGTCAGGCGGTCGACCAGAAATCGCTCCAGGTCTTTGCGATTGCGCAGCGCCACTTTGAGCAGGTAATCGTACTCGCCGGTGATGTGATGACACTCCAGCACTTCGGGCATTTGTCGGGTGGCCTCGCGAAAATTTTCTACCTTCTCTAACTGGTGCATTTGCAGGCTAACATGGATGAAGCACAGCAAATCGTAGCCGGTTTTTTCGCGATCCATCACCGCTGTATATTGCCCGATAAATCCTTCTTTCTCCAATCGCCGCAAGCGGGCATGGGTGGCAGGGGGAGAAAGATGAACCATACCGGCCAATTCCACATTGCTCAAGCGACCATCCAGTTGCAGGGCGCGTAAGAGTCGTTTATCGATTTCATCGAGCATATTCATTGGCTTATTTTTTATCATAAAATGCTCACCTTTCTTTGTTTTGTTTGGCTCTATTTGAAAAAAGAAAAATTAAATAAAGAAAAATCGCTTTCCTGTAAATTATATTCTGAAAAGATCCGCCGCGATGATTTCTAACCGAAGAAGATGAGTCATGGTGAAATTTTTGTAATGTTTCCTGCTCCGACTTGGCCGCAAATGGCACTTTGCGACCACCGGCGATGTATAATCCGGAACATGAACCCAACCTTTCAGAAATATTTCCAGATCGACCCCTCCATTCATTTTCTCAATCACGGCTCTTTTGGCGCCTGCCCGATTCCTGTTTTTGAGACCTACCAATCCTGGCAGCGCCGCCTCGAACGCCAACCGGTCCTCTTTCTTGGACGTGAGCATGATGCGCTACTCGAAGAATCTCGCCTTGCCCTGGGCGATTTCCTCCATGCCCACCCCGAAGATCTGGTCTACATCCCAAACGCTACGCATGGCGTCAATATCGTTGCCCGTTCGCTTGCCCTTCAGCCTGACGACGAAATATTAACCACCGACCACGAATACGGCGCGTGCGATTTTATCTGGAACTATGTCTGCGCCCGCAGCGGGGCCAGGTACATTCGTCAGCCCATCCCGCTGCCAATTCGGCAAGAAGACGAAATCCTGGAGCAATTCTGGATGGGCGTTACGCCGCGAACAAAAGTTATCTACCTTAGCCATATCACCTCGCCAACCGCCTTGCGCCTGCCGGTTGAGGCCATTTGTCAGCGCGCCCGCCAGGACGGCATCCTGACGCTCATAGACGGCGCGCACGCCCCCGGCCAAATTCCGCTTGACTTGAAGGCCCTCGATGCCGATTTTTACACCGGCAACTGTCACAAGTGGATGCTCGCCCCCAAGGGGGCCGCTTTTCTACACGCCCGTCGCGATGCGCAGCGACTCATTGAGCCGCTCGTCGTCAGTTGGGGATACGGCGGCGCGCCTGGATTTGGAACCGGCTCCCGTTATCTCGACCTGCTTCAGTGGACAGGCACCCACGACCCATCCGCCTACCTGACCGTTGCGGCAGCGATTGAATTCATGCGCGCCCACAACTGGGATTCTGTCCGCGACGATTGTCACCGCCTGCTCGCCCAAACCCTGCCCCGCCTGCAATCTCTGACAGGCCTGCCATTACCCTATTCTGCTCAATCTGATTTCTTCTCCCAAATGGCAATTTTCCCACTCCCGCCATCTGCCGATTTGCCGCGCTGGAAAGCATATTTGTACGACGATTTCCAGGTCGAAATTCCGCTCATTGAGTGGAACGGACGCAAATTCGCCCGCATCTCTCTTCAGGCCTACAACACTCCCAGCGATCTTGAAGCCCTGCTAAGCGGCTTGCAAAGCCTGCTCACAACTTTCTAATTTGCGCATTCCTGCTCTGGAAAAAGCGCAAACTTGTGCCGCGCATTCTCACCCGGAACGGCTATAAAAAACTCAATTTGTGACCAGGACACGGGTATAATTCAGCCACCATGACCGACACCGAAAAACGCCTGCTCGACCCTGAACCCAAACCCGACGACCGCCTCGACCAGTCGCTGCGCCCCCAACTGCTTTCTGATTTAATCGGACAAGACCAGGTCAAGGAAAATCTCGCCATCTTGATAGCGGCGGCCAAACAGCGCGGCGAAGGCCTCGACCATGTCCTGTTCTATGGCCCGCCCGGGCTGGGAAAAACCACCCTCTCGCATGTGCTTGCGAATGAGATGGGCGTCAACATCAAAATTACCTCCGGCCCGGCCATTGAGCGCGCTGGTGATTTGGCCGCCATCCTCACCAACCTGCGGGCTGGCGACATTTTATTTATTGACGAAATTCACCGCCTGGGCCGCGCAGTGGAAGAAGTGCTTTACCCGGCCATGGAAGATTTCGCCCTCGATATTGTGATTGGCAAGGGCCCCTCGGCGCGTTCCATTCGCCTGAAACTGCCGCGCTTTTCGGTGGTTGGGGCCACCACCCGTCTGGCGCTGATGACCGCGCCTTTGCGCGCCCGTTTTGGGGCTGTTTACCGCCTCGATTACTACGACCACCCCGCCATGCAGACCATTGTCCGCCGCGCTGCCGGGATTCTAGGCGCGCAGGCCGAAGAATCGGGCGTGGCCGAAATAGCTCGCCGCGCGCGCGGCACGCCCCGCATCGCCCTGCGTCTGTTGCGCCGCGTGCGCGATTTTGCCCAGGTGCGCGGCGATGGCGTTATCACCAGTCAGGCGGCCTGTGGCGCGCTTGACCTGTTGCAAGTAGACCCGCTTGGCCTGGACGATGTCGACCGTCGCGTTCTGAAAACCATCATCGAGAAATACAATGGCGGCCCGGTGGGGCTGAATACCATTGGCGCGAGCATCGGCGAAGAACCCGAAACCATTATGGAAGTGGTTGAGCCGTATTTACTGCAACTTGGTTTTCTGGATCGAACCCCGCAAGGCCGGGTTGCCACCCGCCTGGCGTATGACCATCTTGGCCTTGCCGCTCCTGACGAGCCGCCCCAGCCGCGTTTGTTGTAAATTTTCCGTTTGACTAGACAAATAACCCGGTGTAAAATGGGGCCATTCTCAAGCAAAGGTGATTTATGGTCGTCCATCGTTTTGTTGTCGAATTCCTTTCCACCGACCCGCGCTCCGCGGGATTTTTATCGGATGCTCATGCGCTGGGGTTTCACGACCTGCGGCGGATTCAATGTCAGGATTTATATTTCATCGAGGGCCAATTGTCGCCAGAAGAAGCGCAACGATTGGCTCTCGAACTTTTAAGCGACCCTGTGGTGCAAAGAGTCGAGGCTTCGATACTCGATAATCGAGGCTTCGACTCTCGAATATCGAGTATCGAAGCCTCGATTATCGAAGTTGCCCTGCGCCCCGGCGTGACCGACCCGGTGGCAGAGCAAATCGTCCGCGCGGCGCATGAACTTGGTTTTGCAGGCGTCAAACGCGCAGCAACGGGATTACGCTTCTTGCTTAACTGGGAAACGGGAAAACCGGAAAACGCGTCGTCCAGTTTTCCGGTTGAGCGGTTGGCAAAGCAATTATTGGCAAACAACGTCATCCAGCACTGGACACTTGGCGAAATCACGCCCTCCTTCCCCGAAGAAGCCCAGGCCAGCGGCGAAGTCGAAATTTTGCCGATTCTCGAATTATCGAATAACGAATTACTCGCTTTATCCACTGACCGCCGCGCCGCCCTCGACCTGGCCGAAATGCAGGCCATCCAGGCTTATTACCGCCAAATCGACCGCGACCCGACCGATGTCGAGTT
>DAOUML010000223.1:0-6195 GCA_034411635.1 Anaerolineales bacterium | reverse complement strand
GTAACTACCTACCCTCACCCTAGCCCTCTCCCGAAGGGAGAGGGAATCGGACATATAAAACGGATTTTTTTCTGAAAGTGACAGAAGCGTCCCTGTTTTCTCCCCTCTCCCACCGGGACGTGTGCCACGAAGTGGTAGAGGGGCCGGGGGTGAGGGTGGGTTACGATTCAACAGGGAATTATAGAACTCCGTTAACATCACCCGTCGCAAACTCGACAGTCTGCCTGCTTCGATTACAATCTCTTGCACCTTACAGGTACATCAAGGAGACCTTATGCCTGCCACCCCCACCAGAGAACGAGTCAACCCCGAAACCGTCCAAACCACGCCCCTGCGCCGCCCCGAATGGATTAAAGTGCGCGCGCCCTCCGGCGAAAACTATGAACGCCTGCATACCATCATGCGCGCCAAAGCCCTGCACACCGTCTGCGAAGAAGCCATGTGCCCCAATCTGGGCGAGTGCTGGGGCAGCGGAACAGCCACCTTCCTGATGCTCGGCGATGTTTGCACGCGCTCCTGCGTCTTTTGCGATATCAAACATGGCCGCCCCAACCCGATGGACTGGCTGGAGCCAGAACGGGTGGCCCAGGCCGTCAAATCGATGAATCTCAAACACGCCGTCATCACCTCGGTGAACCGAGACGAGCGCAAAGACGGCGGCGCGCCAATTTTTGCGATGGTCATCCGCCGCATTCGCGAACTGCAACCGGGCTGCTCCATCGAAGTGCTGATTCCCGATTTCAAAGGCTCACTCGAAGCCCTCAAAATCGTCATGGATGCCCGGCCTGAGATTCTCAACCACAACGTCGAAACCGTGCCGCGCCTGTTCAAGCAAATCCAGCCGCAAGACAACTACGACTGGGCCGCCGCCACGCTGACGAATGCCAAAAAACTAGACCCCGAAGTGCTGACCAAGAGCGGCCTGATGGTTGGCATTGGCGAAGAAATGGACGAGATCAAAGCCGTGATGCGCGATCAGCGCGATTGGGGCGTTGATATTCTCACCATCGGCCAATACTTGCAGCCGAGCAAAAAGCACTACCCCATTTCGCGCTACTACACAATGGAAGAGTTCGCCGAATTACGCGAATACGGCCTTTCGATTGGCTTCAAGTGGGTCGAGAGCAATCCGCTGGTGCGCTCTTCGTATCACGCCTACGAACAAGTCCGCGCGTTGAGCGTCGTCCATCGTAAATTGTACGGTGATGGGGCCATGAGCCGAGATGGTAATCAGTGACCAGTCCTGAGCGGAGGGCGTAGCCCGCAGTCGAAGGGCGATTCCCAAAACAAAAATCCCTGTTTTTGCAGGGATTTTTGTTTTTTATATCCGCCCTCTCTTGTTCCGCAGCACATTAAACCCGACCAGCATCTTTCGATTCTCGTCCCATAGGCGGTAGGAGAGTGATTTCAGACTGCGCAAGAAGGTCAGTGGGCGCACTTGTTGAAAGAGGGGATGATCTTTATGGGCTTTTGGCAGGTAATAATTGGGAATGCGCGGACTGAGATGATGCAGGTGATGATAACCAATATTGCCGCTAAACCAGTTCAGCACAGCGGGCAATTTATAGTAAGAACTGCCGAGCAAACCGGCTTTGTAGAAATCCCAATCTTGTTGGCGCTCCCACCAAGAGCCTTCAAAGTTATGTTGCACATAAAAGAGCCAGATTCCTGCCGCCGAGGCCAGCGCCAGCACCGGCAATTGCACCGCCAAAACAGTTTGCCAGCCCAACAGCCACACCAACCCGGCCAGCACAATCACCAGGGCAACATTGGTGTAAATGACGCTTTTCTTCTCGCGCCAGCCGGCATCTGGAAGCCAAAAACGGTGCGAGATGGCAAAAATGTAAAAGGCGACAAAGGTGAGCAGGATGAGCGGATGGCGCATCAAACGATAACCCAATTGCCAATACCAGGGTTTGGAGAGGTACTCTTCCACCGTCCAGGTTGGCACATCGCCAACGCCGCGCTTGTCCAGATTGCCAGCAGTGGCGTGGTGGACAGAGTGGTCGTGCTTCCAATAATCGTAAGGGGTAAAAGTAATCACCCCCAATACGCGCCCCGCAATATCGTTGGCCTGCTTGCTGGCAAAAAACGAGCCGTGACAGCAATCATGGAAGATGATAAAGGCACGAATCATAAACCCGGCAGCCAGGATGACCAGCGGTATCACAAACCAGTAAGAGAAATTCTGGTACACATAGGCCGCAGCCGCCCAGGTTGCAAAAAATGGCACCAGGGTATTAAGCAACTGCCAAACACTGCGCGAGATGCTCGGTTTTTGATAACGCCCCAGCGTTTCGCGAATACTGGCGCGCTGGGTATCGATTTGTTGCGCAAAATCAGGGGTTTTCATGTTATCCTCCAAAGATAAATACTTTTGATTTGATTGTACAAACAAAATCGCTTGCGTTGGCTATCAGTTGGCTATAAGTTTTTTCTGGTTGCGCGCGCCGTTTTTATGAAATTCCCTTGTTTTGTGAGAAAATACAATAAGAGTTCTGTTAAATTGCGCCTCGCGCGCTTGCAGACCGTGTCACAGGAGCGTAGAATAAAATGAGTATGGAATACAAAGACTACTACCAATCTCTGGGCGTATCCCGCTCTGCCAGCGCAGACGAAATCCGCTCTGCTTACCGCAAACTGGCGCGTGAATACCACCCCGACCGCAACCCGAACAACAAACAGGCCGAGGACAAGTTCAAAGAAGTCAACGAAGCCTACCAGGTGCTATCCGATACGGAAAAACGCGCCCGTTACGACCAGTTAGGCTCGGCCTATTCCTCGTGGCAAAGTCGCGGCGCGCCCGGCGGATTTGACTGGAGCCAGTGGACCACCGGCCAACCCGGTGGCGGCGGACAGGTCAACTTTGAAGAGTTGTTTGGCGGCAGGGGCGGCGGATTTTCCGACTTCTTCAGCGCAATTTTTGGCGGCGCGCCGGTTTATGGTTCGCGTATGCCGCGCAAATACGAGCAACAGGCCATTATCTCTCTGCAAGAAGCCTACAACGGCGCCACGCGCATCATCGAAACCAATGAACGGCGCGTGACTGTCCGCATTCCAGCCGGGGTCAAAACCGGTTCCAAAGTCCGCGCTGCCGGGGCCGGGCCAGAAGGAACCGATGTCTACCTGAAAATCAGCGTCGAGCAAGATGTCAATTTTGAGCGCAAAGACGACGATCTTTATACCAACGCCAAGATTGATGTCTTCACTGCCCTGCTCGGCGGCGAAGCGGAGGTGCAAACCCTGGGCGGCAAAATCCGCATGACCATTCCACCCGGAACCCAGCCCGAACAACTCATCCGCCTGGGCGGACGAGGAATGCCCAAAGTGAAAACGCCCGATTCCAAAGGAGATTTATACGTGCGGGTCAAAGTTCAGATGCCCAAAAACCTGAGCGCGCGGCAACGCGAATTGCTCGAACAGGCGCGGCAACCCTGAACCTTTCCAAATTTTAGGAGTATATTTTTATGAACAACAAACTTGTTTTATCGGTAGCCGTCAGCGCCCTTTTGTTGGCAACCCTGGCTTGCAGTATGTTTATCCCCGAATCAGTTGTTCCGGGAGTGGTGATCGAAGAGATCACGCCGTTGGCCTCCCCCACCCCGCAGCCAGTTGTCGTCATGCCCGTCAGCCAGGATTTGCTTCAAGAGCAGGAATTGCTGGTCGGGTTATATGATCGTGTTTATCCGGGCGTGGTTTCTTTACAGGTTCTCACCGCTGCCGGCGGCGGACAGGGTTCCGGGTTTGTGTATGACAAACTCGGTCACATCGTCACCAACCATCATGTCATCGAAGACGCCGTCCAAATCGAGGTGGTTTTCCCCTCCGGCCTGCGGACTTATGGCGAAGTGCGCGGAATCGACCTGGATTCAGACCTGGCGGTGGTTAAAGTGGACGTGCCAGAAAGTGAACTGATTCCCCTGCCCCTCGGCGATTCTGACGCCCTCAAAGTTGGACAGACGGTGATTGCGATTGGCAACCCCTTTGGCTTGAACGGCACCATGACCACCGGCATTGTCTCGGCCCTGGGGCGTACCCTGCCCTCAGACCGCGAAGCCCCCGGCGGAGGCCGTTTCAGCGCCGCCGACCTGATTCAGACCGACGCGGCCATCAACCCCGGCAACTCTGGCGGGCCGCTCTTCAACCTGCAAGGCGAAATTATTGGCGTCAATCGCGCCATTCGCACGGTTTCAAGCAATGCCCAGGGTGAACCGGTCAATTCCGGGGTTGGCTTTGCGATTGCCTCCAACATCGTCCGGCGGGTTGCGCCCGGTATTATCGAAAACGGTAAATACGATTACCCCTATATGGGCATCTCATCCATCAGCGAATTTTCACTCGATATGATTGAAGCCCTTAACCTGCCGCAGTTTACCGGCCTATATGTGACCGGCGTTCAACCGGGCAGCCCCGCTGAACGGGCCGGACTTCAGGCAGGCGACAAAGAGACCGCTTTGCGCGGTTTGCAGGCCGGCGGCGATCTGGTTGTTGCCATTGATGGCCGCCCTGTCAAAAACTATGACGACCTGATGCGCTACCTGGTTTCAAACAAAGGGCCAGGCGATGAAATCATCCTGACCGTTTTGCGCGGTGAAGAGCGGATCGAAGTTTCAGTCATTCTCGACAAACGCCCATAAAACCCATCTGCCTGTGAAAATAACCTGCACCCTGCATGTGCCCGCCACCTCGGCCAACCTGGGACCTGGATTTGACTGTCTCGGGTTGGCCGTGGATTTGTGGAATCATCTTTCTGTCGAAATTGACCCTGCTGGCCCGCCAGGGCTGCGCTACCAGGCCAGCGGCGAAAGCGCCGACCTGCTGAATGCCTCGCCAACCAACCTGTTGACTGAATCTTTCCTGCGTCTTTTTGAGATTTGTGAACAAAAAGCCCCCGCCAGTATTCGCATTGTTGCCGAAAATCAGATTCCGCTGGCCTCCGGGTTAGGTTCCAGCGCGGCGGCCATCATTGGCGGGCTGACGGCGGCCAACGCCGTCATGGACAACCGGTTTGATGCAACCGCCCTGCTACAAATTGCCACTCAAATTGAGGGTCATCCTGATAACGTTGCGCCGGCCCTGCTCGGTGGGCTTACGGCTGCCGCTTGCGCGGGCGAGCGGGTGATTGCGCGCCGCTTCGACCTGCCGGCCCTTAACCTGGTGATTGTTAAACCAGAGTTTGAAATGGCGACCAAAACCGCGCGCGCGGTTCTACCCGAATCGCTCACCCGCGCCGATGCGGTCTTCAACATCAGCCGGGCGGTGCTGGTGACAGAAGCCCTGCGCAACGGCGATTTAGCGCTCCTGGCCCAGGTGATGGAAGACAAAATCCACCAACCGTACCGCCTGAAGCACATTCCCGGTGGCGAGGCGGCTTATCAGGCCGCCAAACCCCTGGGCGCAGTGGCCCTTTCAGGGGCCGGGCCGTCGCTGATTGCTTTTGTTGAGCCAGGCCAGGCCGAAAAAGTCCGCGATTTGATGATGTCCGCTTTTGCGGAGGCAGGTATCCGCTCTCGCGCTTTTCTTACCCGGCCAAGCAAAACGGGATACTGGGTCGGGTAGGCCAAAGGCGCGAAACTTCCGTATGGGTCTGCGGAAAAAAATCAGGCGGGTTCTTCAATTTTCAGATTGCCAAGCAAGCGCCACAGGCCGCGCATTAGTTTGTGGCCGAAATCGGGGTTAAGAAATTGGGCCGGGCAAGAACCAGGGATGACCTCGATGCCATTTTCGCGGCACAGACGCACGGCGTCCTGCGAAACGCTGGTCATCCCTTCGGCCAATCCGGGTTTGGTGCCCATCATGCAGTGCATCCAAATATGTTTGACCCCTACCTCAACCGCCTGGCGAACAACCTGCTCGGTCACTTTGGGGCTGGCAAAGATAAAGACCGCATCCGGTTTTTCGGGGATGGATTTTAAGTCGGGATAGCACGGGTCGCCCTGGAATTCGGTCGTATTCGGGCTGACGGCGAAGACCTTATACCCGGCAGCCTTGAACTTATCGTAGTTCAGGTTGCATCCGCTATCGCGCGTGGTGGAAACCCCCACAACAGCGATGGATTTCTGGGCAAGGAAATTCTGGACAAGGGTATCAACGTTGGGCATGAGTTTTCCTTTCGGTGGTGTTGTGATGGTTATAGTTTACTATTTAATTTCTCTTTAATCTTAACATCTTCGCAGCAATTCTCAATATGCCAGT
>DAOUML010000222.1:0-2327 GCA_034411635.1 Anaerolineales bacterium | reverse complement strand
CCACCCAATCCTTCCCACCAGGCCATGCCCTCCTCTCCTGGAAATACAAACTCCAGGATCGTCCGACGCCCAAACGGCAGGGGAAACTGTTCGGTCGAGAGCAGCAGTCCCTGATGCAGAATATCCAACCCATCTGTGGCCGGCTTCCGCCAAACCTGCGCCTGACGCTGAAACGCCAGGCGCGGTTCGGGGTCAGGCCAGAAAGTCTGGAGCAGGCGCAGCGTCCAACCCGGCTGCATCGAGGTCAGAATGGCCTGGTAGGCTTCCTGGGGACGCACGTCGGGTCGGTCCGGGTCGGCAAAGAGTTCAGCAAACAAGCGCTTGCTGCCATCATTGCCGATCAGCGCATCGTGATTGCCGATTCTTTCGAATCCTTTTACCAGCACAAACTGGTGGGTGGTGCCGACTTCGATCTTTGATTTGCTCATGTGGCCCTGAAAATGGTTTCGGATAAGTCGAGATCGGATGCCCGGAAGCCCGGGCGCATCGGGCGGTTGCCGGTGGGAACCAACCCTTTGGCGGGGTCAAACTTGAACAGGGGCGAAAATGAAGGCCGACCCGCCGTGCGCTCCACGATGGGCGAAACTTCCACAATCTCACGTACCACCTGCCCAACTTGCGGGTTGCGCTCGATGTAAACCGCAGCGGTAATCGCCTCGGCAAAGGATTGCGCAATCTGGGCCTCGGACATACGGGCCGCATCGGGATGGGCCTGTACCACCTGCAAGAAGCGCGGCCAGACATGCTCGGCGCTGGTGGCATGGATGGTGAAGGCCGAATGGCCATGCCCGGTGGCCGCAGCCCGGATCAGTTCCCAGGCTTCCGCGCCACGCGCTTCGCCAATCACCACGCCATGCGGGCGCGAGCGCAAGGCGGCGCGAATCAGGTCGTACATCGTCACTGGCGGCGGCCCGCCGCGAATCTCGGGGCGGGTCACGGTGTAGACAATGTTGCCGGTGTCGCCCTTCGCATCCCCGTTCCAGCCATTCAAAATAATTTCATTCGAATCTTCCACGATAAACAAACGGATTGCGCCACGCGGGTAATAATCCAGCATCTCCTGGATGATGCGCTGTCCAACAAAGGTTTTGCCCGAGCCGGTCGCGCCGGCGATGACCAGCGTGCCGCCATGTACCATCACGCCCAGGAGATAATTGGCGGCTTCAGGCGTGAGTATCCCGTTGCCGCGCGGGAAATCCCGGGCCTGGAACTTCGGACGCGGGATGGGCGGCAGGCGCTTTTGGCATAGCAACGCCAGACTACCTTTTTCCAAATCCCTGGATGTACGGTAATTCGAGACGCGCAGGGTGATGGTATCCCCATAGGGCGATGCCGGGGCCATGACATAGTTGATGCGCACGCCTTTGCGCCTTACCGATCCATCCTGGATGGGAACCATGACCTGCAGCATGGCATCAGCAATTGGGTAGTCCGGCGTCGGGGCGCGCTGGCCGGCGCGGTCCATCATCACCCGCAGGGCATCCCCAATCCCCTCCGGAGCCGGGCCGGCATGCTCCCAGCCCGAAGCGGTGGTGTAGACGTAGATATGCCCCAGGTTGATGGCGATGTCCTCGATGTCCGAGCGGGCAATCAGGGCGAGCAAAGGCCCCATGCCGGACAGTTCGCCAATCAGGCGCAGGAGATATTCATCCGGCAAACGAAAGCCGGCCCCAGCTGCTTTCTGGCGGGTCTCTTCAAAGACGGCTCGCGCCAGCGCTTCGATGTCAGTGGACGAGAGCGACTTCTGCCTGGCTTCGGTGGCTTTCCTGGCCCGGCCTTCCTCGGCCAGCAGACTCCACCAGCGCTCGGACTCCTCGCCTGAACGCAAATTAGTCGTGGGTTTCAGGGTTTTTCCAGCGATGTCGAACATGGGCTATCTCCCGAACCAGGAACGTTTCTTTGTAGTGGAAGGTAACAGCCCGACCCGGCTGGCGCCCTCCCGTACGGCCGGTACGAAGTGGGAAGCAAAACCCAGCAGGGACTCGGCAAAGGGGCCAAGCTCTTCCAGTTTCTCCTTGCGATAGCGCCAGATCAGGATATCTTCGCGCTTATCCGAGTTCACTGCCTGGGCCGTCAGGCGCGGGTCCACATTGGGGAGGATACCATTGGGGATCAAGGCCAGTTCAATCTTGTCCTCACGCAGGGCCTGCTGGAGCATCTTGTGGGCCGACTTGAAACCATCCCCGACCACCTGGTTGTAGCAGAGTTTGACGCGCGAGCCGACAAATTCATGCGCGCCGCCCTTGCCCACCACGGCCGCCAGCGAGTTGATCATCCTCGCAATCCAGCGGCGGGTCTCGGCCAAATCCGGGATTTCGGGTTTGATG
>DAOUML010000221.1:0-5314 GCA_034411635.1 Anaerolineales bacterium | reverse complement strand
GCCGGGCTTGCTGGTGGAGGCGGTCAACCTGATTGATGAGATGAAAATCGCCGAGCAGAACCAGGATGTGCAGGGCGATTTGTACGAGTATATGCTCGGGCACATGCAGTTCGCCGGGCGCGGCGGTCAGTTTCGCACGCCGAGGCACATCATCCGCATGATGGTGGAGATGGTTGACCCGAAGCCCAGGGAGCGGATTGGCGACCTGGCGGGCGGGACGGCGGGGTTCCTCGTCAACGCGCACCAGTATATTTTGGAGAAACACACCTCGGCGGGGATTTTGGAGGTGGATGCCGAAGGGCAGGCCCACCATCTAATCGGCGACCAGTTGTCCAAGGCCGAGCGCGATTTTATGTCCACCAAAAAGTACCTGCGCGGTTTCGATAACGATTCGGGCATGACCATCCTGCGAATCGGGTCGATGAACCTGATGCTGCACGGGATTGAGTCGCCGCAGTTCTTTTACAGGGATACGCTCTCGAAGGGCTTCGACGATGAGCGCGATTATGATGTGATTTTGATGAATCCGCCTTTCAAGGGCGCGGTGGATAAGGGCGGGGTGCACCCCTCGCTGCCGGGCGATACGACCAAGAGTGAACTGCTCTTCCTGCACCTGATTTTGCGGACGCTGGAGATGGGCGGACGGGCGGCGGTGATTGTGCCGGACGGGGTGCTGTTTGGGTCGAGCCGGGCGCATGTGGAGATTCGGCGGCGGATTATCGAGGAGAACCGGCTGGACGGGGTGGTTTCGATGCCTTCGGGCGTTTTCAAGCCATACGCGGGGGTGAGCACGGCGGTGCTGTTGTTTACGCGCGGGGCGCGCACGGAGAATATCTGGTTTTACGATATGGCCCACGATGGTTTTTCGCTGGACGATAAGCGCGTGAAGGCCGCCGAGAACGACATCCCGGATGTGATTGCGTGTTGGAAAAAGCGATTCGATGCTTCGTTCCTCGAAAATCGAAATGCGAGAATCGATGAATTGCGGGCGCTGCTGGCGCCGATGAAGGCGGAGCGGCTGGAGTTGCAGGCAGCGTTGAATCGGGTGCAATTTGAGACGATACTCGATGCTCGATATTCGGACGGCGAACCTCGCAACTCGAATACTGAATTGTCGAATATCCAATCTCGCTTATCGAATATCGATTCTCGAATATCGCTGCCGCAGGCAGAACTCAACCGCCTGACGCGCCAGTTTTGGGTGACGAAGGCCCAGGTGCAGGCCAACAAGTATGACCTTTCGGCCAGCCGCTACCGCCAGGTGGAGGCGGATGCGGCCTATCACGAGCAGCCGGCGGTGACGCTGGAGCGGTTGGCGCGGTTGGAGGGGGTGATGTTGAGCGAGATTGATGAATTGAAGAAAATGATGAAGGATGAATAGAACGTCCCGAAGGTTGGACTTGCAGAACTTTGACGATTCCCCGAAACCTTCGGGACGGTTTTGGATGATGATATGAAGCAAGTTTTTTTGAGTGATGTTTGTGAAATCAACCCAAGAATGGATTCCGGTATCAGTGATGATGCCGAATGTTCTTTTGTGCCAATGGAACATGTTGATGATATTTCGGGAACGATTGCAAAAACTGGTATTCGGCTGGTTGGCGATGTAAAAAAAGGATATACCTTTTTCAAAAACGATGATGTGATTTTTGCCAAGATAACACCCTGTATGGAGAATGGCAAATGTGCCATCGGTAGAAATTTGAAAAACGGCATTGCTTTTGGTTCAACCGAATTTCATGTTGTACGTGCTAAAGAAGGAATCATTCCTGAATGGGTGTATTACTATTTGCGGCAAGAGCATGTCCGTCAAAGTGCAACACACTGGTTTCGCGGTACGGCAGGACAACAACGTGTGCCAGCAACTTTCCTTGAAGAACTAAAAATCCCCTTGCCGCCGCTGGACGAGCAAAAGCGGATTGCGTCGCTGCTGGCGCGGGCCGACCGCCTGCGCGGGTTGCGGCGCGCGGCGCGCGAACTCGGCGATTCCCTGCTCCAGGGGGTGTTTTTGGAGATGTTTGGGGATCCATCTGTAAACCAAAAGAATTGGAAAGTCAGAACCTTGAAAAGTGTTTCTCTGAAGTTTTCGGATGGCCCATTCGGTTCAAATTTGAAATCAGAACATTATGTTCCCTATGGTGTTCGCGTTATTCGCCTTCAAAACATTGGTGTTGGAAAATTGGTGGATGATGACAAAGCCTATATTTCAGAAGAGCATTTTTCAGAATTGTCGAAACATCAATGTTTGCCAGGTGATGTAATTGTTGGAACTCTTGGTGATCCAAATTTACGAGCAATAATATTGCCACCTTCAATTCCACAAGCATTGAATAAGGCCGATTGTGTTCAAATTCGAGTTAATCCAAAAATCTGCAACAATCAATTTGTTTGTTGGTTGTTGAATATGCCACAAACTTTGCAACTTGCTTCTGGCATGATTCACGGGCAAACGAGAGCAAGAATTAATATGGGAAGATTGGCTGAATTGGCGGTGCCTATCCCGCCGCTGTCCCTGCAAGAAGAATTTGCGCGGGTTGTGGCGCGGGTCGAGGGGCTGCGCGGGCGCATGTCCGAGTCCGAGCGGCAGGTGGAGGGGTTGTTTGCGAGTTTGTTGGCGGAGAGTTTTGGAGGGTAGCCCATCTTTCCCCCTCTGTCCTTCGGACATCTCCCCCAAATGCGACGATAATGCTGTCGAATTTGGGGGAGAGTGTGGAAGTGAGATTTTGTATGGATACCAAAAGAATGGCTGAATTTTCGATTTCAAGCGCAACCGTCCCTCCCCCATTTTCGTCCCGCCGCACTTTGCGGGGCGCAAATGGGGGAGGCTAGGAGGGGGCCCCAATGCCACGCCCACCCAGAAGCAACCCCAAAACCCGCACCCGCGCCATCGAACTCAGAAAAGAACCCACGCCAGCCGAGCGCAAACTCTGGGCCGCGATTCGCAACGACCAGTTGGGCGTCAACTTTAGAAGGCAGCACGCCATCGGCAACTACATCCCCGATTTCGCCTGCGTCGAGAAGAAACTCATCATCGAACTGGATGGCAGTCAGCATTTGGAGCAGGAAGAATATGATCAAGAAAGAACCCAATACCTGGAATCGCAGGGCTATAAAGTCATCCGCTTTTGGAATAACGAGGTGCTGAACAACATCGCGGGCGTTATACTAGCCATTATCCATGCGCTGGAAAATGAAATCACGCAAGAATGAGTTTCACCTTGATTGTCTGGACAACCTGCAAGAGGAATTTGCATGCAGGCGGCGCAGGCGATACGCCGAACCAGGTTGATGAGATAACCATGAAAAAGAAACCCGAAATCCCCGTTTTGGCCGCCCTGGAAAAACTGGAATGATGAAAACCCACCCCACGCATACCCCCATCCCAGCCAGCCTGGCCCCGTTTTTCCAGGAATACGACCTGCGCCGCCTGGACGCCCAGCGCGATGCGGCCACCATCATCGAACGCGCCTTGCAATATGGCAACCGCGCCGAACTGCGCTGGCTGTTCGGCCAATACCCGCGCCAGCAAATTGCAGACTGGGTCAGGCAATTTGGCGCAGCGCGCCTGCCGCATCCGCACCTGGATTTCTGGCGAATCGTTCTGGAGATTGAACCGTGAGCGAACTCTTTTGGAACACCATTTCGGCGGACATGCGCGTCCTCCTGACCCGGTTCGCGGATACCGAAATCGGGGCGCGCTTCTACCTGGCCGGCGGCACGGCGCTCTCGCTCCAACTTGGGCATCGTCTCTCGGTCGACCTCGACTTTTTCAGTCCCAGCGAAGACATCCCCACCGTCCGCCCCCAACTGGAACAGGCTCTGGCCCCCTTCCAACCGACTCTGGCCGATTCCGCCTGGGGCAACCTGGTTTACCTGGCTCGGGATGTCCGCATCGGCTTTTATGGTTATGGACATCCGCTGGTTGCGCCGCTGGTGCAGGCTGAATCCGCGCGTCTCGCCTCGCAGGAAGACATCGCCCTGATGAAACTGGACGCCCTGCTGGCGCGCGCCATGCGCAAAGACTTCTACGACCTGTACTTCATCACCCAGAACGTCCCCCTGCCCCACCTGTATCAACTCGCCCCGCGAAAATACCCATCCGTGCGCGATTTCGAAGCCCAAACCGTCAAACGCCTGGTCTACTTCGAGAACGCCGAGCAGGATGTCGACCCCGACCTGTTGCAATCGGTTGCCTGGCAGGATGTCAAAGCCTACTTTGTCGCCCAATCCGCCCAAATCGGGCGCAGTTGGTTGGAATAAGACCGTCAAGGGAGTAAACATGCCAGACATCAAATACGAAATCGTGCAAAAAATCGGCGTTTTGTCCACGTCCGCGAGCGGCTGGGCCAAGGAACTGAATCTCATCCGTTGGAATGACCGTGACCCCAAATACGACCTGCGCGACTGGGCGCCGGAGAACAAGCAAATGGGCAAAGGCGTCACGCTCTCGAAGGAAGAGTTGAAGGCGTTGCGCGATTTGTTGAATGGGTTGGAACTGTAGTTGAAGGCCAAGCCAATGAACACCTGAACCGACCTGCGCAAAGCCCTGAAAGAATTACCGCCCGAGCAATTGGTTGACCTGATTAATAATTAATGAACCGTACCGCCAACATCGGCTAGGGCTATGGCGATTTTTTCCATGAAACTTTCGCTGAATTGGAAGAAATGCTGGGGGATTGATTGGATTAGGGTATTTTTTCTTCATGTCACAAACTCCAAATATTGCCGGATGACTTTCTCCATCCGTCGGGGATATTCCAGACATATATGAACCGTTTTTGACAAGACTTTTGTCCTGCCACGTTTTCTTAATGCACAACCCCGGTAAACACATTACAATAAAATCAAAATATTGATTGACAGGCAGGTGCAAACCCATGTGCTATGCTATGATTTCTTGGAATAAATCTGGCAAGGACAGCAAACCATGCAGAATCTTCAACTGTTATTTGAAAAACTGGACCGGGAGAGAAACAAGAAAAAGAAAGTGGATTTAATGAATGCCCTGGCCTGGGAATTAAAAGATTGGGATCAAAAACGCGGTGCTCAGTTGGCACAAACCGCCCTTGAACTTGCAGAAAGCGCGCAATATGAAAAGGGTATTGCCGAAAGTATGATTTCAATCTGCCAGTTTAATTTTAGCGATTATGTTCTCGCGCTTTCCCAGTCCTTGGAATCACTTGAAACTCTTGAAAAATTGAACGAGCCTGCCGGTCTGTCAATAGTCGCCCGGAATGCACCAGGGATATTCACCCAAAGTGCGCCACCGGTATTCGCCCATACTGCACCACTTTGCGGTGGGGGAGTACGGACT
>DAOUML010000220.1:0-6580 GCA_034411635.1 Anaerolineales bacterium | reverse complement strand
CCCGAAGGGCTTTTTTGTGCTGAGGCAGGGCTTCCAGCCCGCCGGAACCAGCGGGAAAGCCCTTTGCCTGAAAATTACGTTTCAGATTTGGAATTGCTGGAAACACACCCATTTTTTATCGCAACGGGGATAACACCGGGTTTTTGTAAAGCAACTGCATAGACAAAGTCAAAATGTCACTCAAATCAGGTTGTGATTTGAGTGACATTTTGTTATTTTGGTGGCTATGTCACCGATTACTTCCCCCCGCAGTGTACAAGAATCTGAATCGCTCAAAATTCTTGGCGCCTATATTCGCCAATGGCGTGAAGAAAAAGGCCTGACCCAGGAGCAATTTGCGCCCCTGGTCGGTTTCACGCGCTCATATATTACCGAGATTGAAACCGGCAAACGGAATATTTCGTTTTTGACGCTGATGAGAATTATCCGAGTTTTGAGCGCGGATGAGAAAGATTTATTAAATCTATTCAAACCTGGGTAAAATAAACATAGACTTGCTCATCCATCATACATAGAACGAGAGAATACAATGGACTTAAGATTGCCCGTTGAGATTGCCCAAACTTATACCAGCAGCAGCCAGAAAATTCGTGTGATGACAGAATATTGGGTCAATCAATCTGTATTTTGCCCAAATTGCGGCAACGAATTAGCAAATTTTGAGAACAATCATCCTGTGGCGGATTTCTATTGTGGGAATTGCGAAGAAGAGTATGAACTTAAATCAAAGAATGGGGGCTTGGGAAAGAAAGTTGTGGACGGTGCGTATGTTTCGATGTTAGAGAGATTGAGCGCCAACAACAACCCAAACTTCTTCTTTCTCAATTATGACAAACGAACCTATATCATCAGGGACTTTCTGGCGATACCGAAGTATTTTTTTATCGAAGAAATCATTGAACGCAGAAATCCACTCAGCCCAACTGCCCGACGAGCAGGTTGGGTCGGTTGTAATATTGTGATGGAAGGCATTCCTGAATTTGGCAAAATCTTTTATGTCCAGGATGGTTTGGCGCATAGAAAAGACCATGTGCTCGAACGCTGGAATAAAACTACTTTTATCAAGAACACGCATGACATTGAAGCCAAGGGCTGGTTGTTTGATGTGCTGGTTTGTATCGATAAACTCAAGAAAAAGGACTTCTCACTGGATGAGATGTATCGATTTGAACCTTTGCTAAAAGCCAAGCATCCCAATAATAACAACGTTCAGGCCAAAATCCGGCAACAGTTACAATTTTTGAGAGACCGGAATGTAATCGAATTCGTCAGTCCTGGAAAATACAGACTAAAGACGTAGTTCGACATGTGTTAGACAATTCAACAGCAGTTCCCAGAATGTCACTCCAACCAGGTGGAAATTTGGGCGACATTCTGTTATTCTTTCCCTGTGACAAATACTGAAAAAACCATAGACTGAATGGGTTTCGCCGATGAGATATGGTATTCCCCGCTCAAATACTTTCTGCATGTCAAAAACGCCCGATGAGGCGTTTTTTATTATGCAAAAAGTGCATAAAACTTTTCTCGATTCTCTACCGGATAAAACCGCCAACCCCGTAATTTACCGATTATTTTTGTCATTTCGAGCGACAGCGAGAAATCTTTCCCCATGCGGGCCAGATTTCTCCCCGCTACGCGGCTCGAAATGACAATCACTGCTGCTTGAACACTTGCCCCACCTGCACTGCACCGAACGCAGTGCGGTGCAAGTGTGGTGGGCAGTGCCAGGGATGACAAACTATCACAAAGTTTGTCCGGCAGAAAAATTCTCAAAGGAACTTATTTATGAAGCCAGGAACTGAAACCATATCTTCACATGCGATTATAGAAAAACTCCGACAGGTGCGGGAAGAACTTGGCTTAACCCAGCAACAAGCCGCCGATTTATTACATCGCCCTCAGTCTTATGTCTCTCGATGTGAAATGGGCATAAAGCATTTGCAAATAAAGGATTTGGAAGCCTTTTGCAAAATCTATCAAAAAAGCATTTCTTTTTTCATTTCGGAGTAATCAACATGAAAGATACAAATCCCCAAAAAGATAAGTTTCAACCCGAAAACACAACCGTTTGGGATTTTCCAGAACGCGGCGCATGGGCAACCCATAAACCCGATTACCGGGGCAATTTTGCGCCCCAAATTCCCCGCAACGTGATTTTGAATTACTCGCAGGAAGGTGAATGGGTGCTCGACCCGATGGTGGGCAGCGGCACAACCCTGATTGAAGCCCGTTTGTTAAATCGGAATGCCATCGGGGTCGATGTCAATCAAAATGCGGTCAATATCGCCACGGAACGAATTGCATTTGAAGTACCCAACCCGTCAAGGCAAGTTGTCAAACTTGGCAATGCGCAAAAACTTACGGACATTCAGGACGACTCAGTTGACTTGATTGTGACACACCCTCCCTATTTGAATTTAATCAAATATTCAAACGGTAAGAACCCGGACGATTTCTCAAGTATTCCTGGCATTCCAAGATTCTTGAATGCAATCGAAAGCGCATTCAAAGAAATGTATCGGGTATTAAAGCCCGACCGATTTTGCGCTATTTTGATTGGCGATACCCGCAAAGGCCAGCACTATATTCCATTATCGCGTTTTGTTTTGAGAAGATGCCTCCGAACGGGTTTTATCTTGAAAGAAGAAATTATCAAAACCCAACATCATACTGCCAGCAAACCGCGTTGGACAGTACGGGCAAGAAATTACAAGTTTTATCTTATAATGCACGAGCATCTTTTCATCTTTCGCAAACCGGTTGAAAATGAAGACCTGTCGCGCATCCGCTATAGCACCTGGAAAGGCGTGCAAAAAGCCGAAGACGCCGAAACCTACGAAGATTATCTCGGCTTAACCGGAAAAAAGAAATAATCGAGGAAAATCCCCATGACCCTCAACCACGACCCCCAGGAAGACGACCCCTTGCTCAAGGCCAAAATCGAGGCCGCGCTTGAAGAGGCGATGGCGAATTTGGCCGATGTCCCGATGGGGCGCGGGTTTTGTCACCGGCGATGGGCGGAGCAAAAGCGCATCCTGCGCGAGAAATACCAGATGGATTGGAAAACGCCGGCGGAGATGAATCCAATGGTCTTGTTTGATTAGCGGGGAAGTGGGTTGTCGGCAACCGCTTAGAACAAAAAGGGAATGAACAACTTCGATTTGCGCTTGTATTCGCCGAACCCAGGATAACGCGCCAACGATTTGTCTTTTTTGAGCATATTCGGGAACCAAATCAAAACCAGATAGAGCGCAATCACCGCCAGGGGCAGCCAGTGCAGGGCCAACAATCCAAAACCGAGATAAATCAACAATTCGCCGAAGTAATTGATGTTGCGAACGCGCGCCATTAACCCGTCTTCAATCAGGTGGCCGGGATGGTATTTCAGTTGGATATGTTTTTGCATATCCGCGGCGTAGTGCAGGAAGATTCCAAACGTATACAGACTAACCGTGAGTCCCAATAGCCAGGCAGGGGCCTGCGCATTTTGGGAGGTGATCAGCCAGGGCGCAATCCAGTACAGGCTTAAACCGGCCCAGATGTACAGGCCGTAAAGCAGGCCTTTGTCCTGTTCCCATTGTTTATCGGGAAAGATGCTGCTTTTGAGTACCCATAAAAGGCCATAGGTTGCGTGCATGGCGAGATAAACCCAGGCGGTGGGGTTGTTCCACTGCTCAAACCAGGCCATCATGCCGAGAATGACCAGCCCGGTGACTGCTTTGTGGCTGTCGATAAAGTATTTTTGTTTCATGGGGGTATTCCTTTGCAGTATCAAAGTGGTGCTTGACATTTTTTATTTTCGGTCTACACTATTTAAAAGATTCGTTGGAAATCTTGAAAAATCCATTTTGTTTCGGAGGAACCTATGCCAGCATTAAATCGTGTTCAGTTAATGGGTTATCTGGGCAAAGACCCGGAAAGCCGCTATACGCCAACCGGCAAAAAAGTGACAACCTTTAGTCTGGCCGTCACCCAACGCTGGAAGACGGGTGGCGAGACGAAGGAGTACACCGAATGGGTCAATATTGAGGCCTGGGGCGGTCTGGGTGAGATTTGTGACAAGTATTTGCACAAAGGCTCGCTGGTTTTTATTGAAGGCCGTTTGAAAACCGACAAGTATGAAGAGAAGGGCGAAACAAAGTTTTTCACCAAAGTGGTGGCCCTGCAAATGCAGATGCTTGACCGCAAGCCCGCTGATGAACCGGTGATGGAGGTGGAGGAAGAAGCCGGGGAGTACGAGGCGTAGCGCGGGATTTATCCCGCGAAAGTGAATTGCTGACCTGCATTGGCGGGCGGGATTCATCCCGCCCTACATCTATTCTTTCATCATCTCATACACCGCATCAAAAATCGTTTCGGCGTTGGGCTTGGACCAGTAATCGCCGTCCGAGCCGTAGGCGGGGCGGTGGGGTTGGGCGGCCAGGGTGCGCGGGGCAGCGTCGAGGTGGTAGTAGCCGCCTTGTTTTTCGATCACCTGTTGGAACATATAAGCGGTGGTACCGCCGGGTACGTCTTCGTCGAGGAAGAGTACCCGGTTGGTTTTTTTAAGCGATTCGAGAATCATGCCGTTCAGGTCGAAGGGTAGCAGGCTTTGTACATCGATGACTTCGATTTCGATGCCGGCCTGCGAGAGTTTCTCGGCGGCATCCAGGGCGATGCGGCAGCATGAGCCGTAGGTGACGACGGTCACGTCTGTGCCGGGGCGCAGGATTTCGGGGACGCCGAGCGGGACGGTCATCTCGGCCAGGTTGTCGGGCAGGCGTTCCTTGAGACGATAGCCATTCAGCGGCTCGACCACCAATCCCGGCTCTTCGGCGCGCAGCAGGGTGTTGTAGAAACCGCCAGCCTGGGTCAGGTTGCGCGGGACGAGGACATGCACGCCGCGCACGAGATTAATGATTCCGGCCATCGGCGAGCCGCTGTGCCAGATGCCCTCCAGCCGGTGGCCGCGGGTGCGGATGATGACCGGGGCTTTCTGCCCGCCAGCGGTGCGCCAGAGCAGGTTGGCGAGGTCGTCGGACATCAGTTGCAGGGCATACAAGAGATAATCGAGGTACTGGATTTCGCAAATTGGACGCAGTCCGCGCATAGCCAGGCCGATGGCCTGACCGAGAATGGTCACTTCGCGGATACCGGTGTCCATCACGCGCAAAAATCCGTATTTTTCCTGCAAGCCGCGAAAGCCCTGGTTGACATCGCCCAGTTTGCCAACGTCTTCGCCAAAGGCAATCGCGCGCGGGTCGCGGGCAAAAGCGGCGTCGAAGAAGGCGTTGACGACTTCGAACCCGGTCTGGGAGGGAGAAGATGCCGAGTAAACGGGTTTGACTTGTGGGACGCGGATGGCGGCGTCGGCCCAGGGGCTGTGCAGGTGGCTGGAAATCGTCTCAGCGGCGGCGGCGCTTTCGGCCTGGTACCAGTCTCCTAGTTTTTGCAGGGCAGGCGTCGGGTGGTCGCGTTCCGAGCGGAGAATTTCATGGGCGGCGGCAAAAACATCTCGTTTGGTAAAAACCGGCAGGTTGGATAAATTCTCTTTTATCCCGCTGGCGGAGGGGATTTGACTGAAGAGTTCGACGGCTTCGCGGCGGATTTTCAACAGGGGGGCGTTATACGCTTCCCAGGCGGCCTTGCGGGACTCTTCGACCCGCTGCCGGTCTTCCGTTTCGTAGGCGTTTAATTCGTCCTTGGTGGCGATGCCGTTTTCGATCATCCAGGCGCGCAATTTGAGCAGGCAGTCGTGCTCGGCTTCCCATTGCAAGCGCTCGGCGGATTTGTAGCGCTCGTGACTGCCACTGGTGCTGTGACCGAGCGGCTGGGTGACTTCGGTGACATGCACGATGGCCGGGATGTGATATTCGCGGGCGATTTCGCTGGCTGCGGCGTAGGTTTCGAGCAGGGCGGGGTAGTCCCAGGCGCGGACGGTGTACAGGTCGTAGCCGATGTCGGTGCTGCGCGGCGGGTTGGGGTCGCGCTCGAAGCCTTTCAGGATGGCGCCGATGTTTTCTTTGACCATCTGGAACTGATTGGGGACCGAGATGCCGTAGCCATCATCGTAGATGGTGATGACGGCCGGGGCTTGCAGCACGCCGATGGCGTTGACGCTTTCCCAGAACATGCCTTCGGCGGTGGAGGCGTTGCCGATGGTGCCCCAGGCGACTTCGTCCCCGTTGCGCGAGAATGGGTTTTGGCCCTCATTTTGGCCCTCACCCCCGGCCCCTCTCCCGGTGGGAGAGGGGGGAGTTCCCTCTCCCACCGGGAGAGGGCCAGGGTGAGGGGCCTTCAGTTCCGGCAAATTGCGATACAGGACAGAAGCAAATGCCAGCCCGACCAGGCGCGGCATTTGCGAGGCGGTCGGTGAAACGTCGGCGGCGATATTGTAGGAATCGACCTGGTTTACCCAGGAGCCATCGGGGTTGATGTAGCGCGAGGCAAAATGGCCGTTCATGGCGCGCCCGGCGGTGGCGGGTTCGTGTTTTACGTCGGCGTGGGCGTAGAGTTGGGCAAAAAAAGCCTGGATGTCAATCACCCCGAGGGCGAACATCCAGGTTTGGTCGCGGTAGTAGCCGGAGCGCCAGTCTCC
>DAOUML010000219.1:0-2670 GCA_034411635.1 Anaerolineales bacterium | reverse complement strand
AGCGGAGGGCGAAGCGTATTTTGCGAAGCCCGTAGTCGAAGGATGGTTGTTGAGCCTGTCGAAACACGCTCCGCTCAGGACTTATGCAAGAAGTCTAATATAGGATTCAACCAGTTTTTGAACTTCAGCATGAGGCTTGAAGTTTGCAAAAGAAGGGTATAATACACATAGATTTGTCTATTTATACACATCCTGGAGATGGCCATGCGAACCAATATTGTTTTAGATGAAAACTTAATCGAACGCGCCCAAAAACTGACCGGCATCAAAACCAAACGCGAAGTGGTGCAGGAAGCCCTGCGAACCTTGATCTTGCTGCGCGAGCAGGCCGAAGTGCGCAACCTGCGCGGCAAGTTGAAGTGGGAGGGCAATCTTGATGATATGCGTCAGGCGCGCATAGAGGGGCGTTAGCCATGCTTTTTGTCGATTCCACGGTTTGGATTGACTATTTCAACGGCATCGAAAACCCGCAAACTGATTTCCTGCATCGGGTTTTGGAAACCACCCCCATCCTGGTCGGCGATCTGGTGCTGGCCGAAGTGTTGCAAGGCTTTCGCAGCGATGCCGATTTTGACACTGCGCGCCGGTTGCTAACCCGTTTTATCCAGACCCAAATGGTCAGCCCTGCTCTGGCTGTCCAGAGCGCGCGCAACTATCGCGCCCTGCGACAAAAAGGTATCACTGTCCGAAAAACCATCGACAGCCTGATTGCCACTTATTGCATCGAAAACGACCACGAACTCTTGCACAACGACCGCGATTTCGACGGCTACGAACAGCATTTGGGATTGTTGGTTGTTCATCCCTGAAAATGAATATCCAGACCATCATCCAACAGCGCTACTCAGCGCGCACCTATCAAGATACCGCGATTACAGGCCAGACTCGAGACGAACTGCAAGCCTTCCTCGCCAGCCTGCAAACCGGTCCGCTGGGCTCAGGCATACGTCTGGGTCTGTTCGCGGCAAGTGAACAGGATAGAAGCTCGCTGCGCGGTCTGGGTACCTATGGCTTCATCAAGAATCCAGCCGGTTTTATCATCGGGACTGTCCGTTCAGGCGAACATGCTTTGGAAGACTATGGCTACGTCATGGAGCAGGCCATTCTCGAAGCCACAAGCCTGGGCCTGGGCACTTGCTGGCTGGGCGGCTCGTTCACCAAGAGCAGTTTTGTCGGAAAAATCAAAAAGATGCAAGATGAGATTCTGCCAGCCGTCACAGCGACCGGCTATCTCGCTCCCGAGGCCCGCGAGCGGGACCTGTTTCGCCGCGCGGCCCGTTCGGACACTCGCTTGCCCTGGCAGAAATTGTTTTTCGATGGCGGTTTTGATACTGCCTTGTCCCCCGATAACGCCGGACAATTCCGGCAGTCGCTCGAAATGGTGCGTATCGCGCCTTCCGCCTCCAACCGGCAGCCCTGGCGAATTGTCCGCCAGGGTCAGGCCTGGCATTTCTATTGCCAGCGCACGCCGGGTTATGGCAAGGGCAGCCTGGTCTTCAAATTGCTTGGCCTGGCCGACCTGCAACGGCTGGATGTGGGCATTGCCATGTGCCATTTTGATCTGACCAATCGTGAACTGGGCTTTGCTGGGCGCTGGTCTGTGGAAGACCCTGGCCTTGAGATTCCTGATGAGAAGACTGTTTATGTCGCAACCTGGCAACCGGATTCAATTTTTGGGTAAACAGCCTTGCCATCATGTACCTCCACCTGACCACTCACTCAGCCTACTCCCTGCTCGAAGGTTTGCCCCTGCCAGCGGAACTGGCGCAGGCTGCGAAATCATCTGGCATGACTGCCCTCGGCCTGACCGACCACCGCACCCTGACCGGCGCCATCGAGTTCGTTCTGGCCTGCAAGCAAGTCGACATCCAGCCTATTCTGGGATTGGAAATCGACCTGGCAACAGGATGCCGCCTGCCACTTTTGGCAGAGAGCCTGGAAGGGTGGTCGAACCTGTGCCGACTGAGCAGCGCACTGACCTTGCAAGAAAACCCCGAAGCCCCTTGCACGCTGGAGCTACTGGCCCAGTACGCCGGAGATCTGGTTGCCCTGGCCCATGACGAAGAGACCTTCGGCGCGCTCAAGGATATCTTTCCCAAACGCCTTTACGCCACCCTGACCGACCCCACTCGCGGATTACCGCGCACGAAACAGGCCGCCCAATTCGGCCTGCCGCTGGTCGCAAACCACTCAGTCTATTACTTGCAACCTGAACAGGCCGCCTTGCAACGCACCCTGGCGGCCATTCGTCTGATTCAGCCACTTGCCAAATTGCCGCCGGAGGCTGTTGCTCCGCCGGGCGCGTACTTTGCCAGCGTCGCCAAGATTGAGATGCGCTTTGCCCATTTCCCGAAAGCCATCCGCGCCACCCAGGAAATCGCCGAACGCTGCCGCTTCGATCTGCCCCTGGGCCAGCCGCACATGCCGGTCATTCCACTGCCAGCGGGGAAAATCGCCAGCCAGGTGCTGCGCGAGCGCGCCGAATCCGGAGCCAGAAAACTCTACGGGCAAATCACCCCTGAAATCCAATCCCGCCTCGAACACGAAATCGAAGTCATCGCCCGCATGGGTTATGAACCCATCTTCTTGATTGTCGAGGACATCCTGAATTTCGCCCGCCAGACTGGTGTGCCCCACTCGTCGCGCGGCTCGGCAGCCTCCTCCCTGGTG
>DAOUML010000218.1:0-2862 GCA_034411635.1 Anaerolineales bacterium | reverse complement strand
AGCGGAGGGCGAAGCGTATTTTGCGAAGCCCGTAGTCGAAGGATGGTTGTTGAGCCTGTCGAAACACGCTCCGCTCAGGACTTATGCAAGAAGTCTATTATACAAAAAGCCGCCTTGCGCAAGGCACGCAGGCGGCGAAATAGGGGGACACTGTCCCTATAACCGCTACGCGCCAACCTCGCGTAGTGTCGTCATCTCAAGCCTTGCCAGGCCAACGACAGGTTTGGTAACTTGCCCAATTATACAGGCATTTTCGATGACGGACGAGGCCGGGGCGAAGTACATCAGCAATTCCAATCTGGTTCTGAATACATCAATTTGGCTGATCACCTGAACCTTTTGCCCCACTGCAAAATATCGTGCTAACCAGTGCAGTGCAAATCTCGCGATTACAAAAGAGCAGGGCTGTCCTTTGGGACAGCCCTGCTCTTTTGGCTTGTATGTGGCAAGTTCATTCAAGAATCATCTGCGCGATTTGCCCCTGGGCATCAACTGTGCGAATGCAAATTCGGCCTGATTCGGGCGGTAAAGTCAAAAAATCTGGAATATCGCCTTTGCGGGTGGGCAGAATCGCCTGGGCATAACTCTTGAAGACGTTACCATCCCAGTTTGGGTCAATTTCCCAGTAAACGGGCCGGGCATCGGAGCGGAGAACAACTTGTTGACCCTGCTGGCGAAATTCAAAATGAGAATTCATTGGCAGAGTCTGTTCGCTGACGGTTGAAAAAATTGCAAATGCGGGGGATTGTTCTCGAATTAAACGCGCGCGGGTGGTATGAATGGCGCGAAACGTGGCGTCAGTTGCCAGAATTTTTCGTCCATTTCGTGCCGCAACCAGCGGGGTTGTACCAGAGCCGCAGAAAAAATCGGCCACCAGGTCGCCGGGGTTGGATGAGGCGAGAATGATGCGGTTGAGCAAGGCTTCCGGCTTCTGGGTGGGGTAGCCGGTGCGTTCGTTGTGCAAGCGGGCGACAACCGGAAAGTACCACCAATCTTCGGGGACTTTACCACGTTCCAGGTCAGGAATTTTGCCAAACCCGGCTTTGGGCGAAGATGCGAAGGTTTTAACGGTTGTCGGGTCGTAAGGGACGCGGATGGCATCGACGTTGAAGGTGTAAGAGTCGCTTTTGGTGTAGGCCAGGATGGTGTCGTGCTTGCGGTTGAAGGCGGTGCGAATGGGCGAAGGGCCATGATAGGCCCAGACGATTTGGTTGAGCAAGCGTTCGGGGCCAAAAATTTCATCGAGCAACAGGCGGGCATAGGCATCGGCATGCCAATCGAGGTGCAGGTAGAGGGTGCCAGTTGGGGCGAGCAGACGGTGCATGAGGAGGAGCCGCTCGTAAAGAAACTGTATATACTCATCGAGGCTGGCCCACGAATCGCCATAGCCTTCGCCCATTTGCCACTCGGCAGGTTTGCGCGAGTCTTCTCCGCGGCCAATGCGCGCTAGAAATTTTCGATTGGTAAAGAAAGGCGGGTCGACGTAGATTAAGTCAATTTTGCCCTGATAATCTTCGAGCAGGGAAGACATAAGGGCAAAATTGTCGCCGAGATAGAGTCGGTTGACCGGGTTTGGCTGAGGGTAATTGACCCCGCCAGGGTGAATGAGCGAATCGAGGGTCAGCGAAACAGGCTGAGGGTCGCGGCGTTGTTTTTCGTCCCAGACAAGAGCAGGCATATTTTCTAAATTCTCAAAACAATGCGCGTGCCGTATCCGGGCCTGTCGAGAGAGCCTGGGCGGATGTCTTCTGCGCCGGCTTTGGGCAGGCACCAGCGGAAGAACCATTTGGCTTCGTCGTTGCGCATGTTAACACATCCGCTGCTCATTGGCACGCCATAATTATCATGCCAGTAGGTGCCGTGAAAGGCGTGACCTTGAAAGGGCAGGTGGTCGTATTTGATGAAAACGGTCCAGGGAACGCCAACCAGTTCGTAAGCCTCAATATCGGAAGCCAGTTGCCCATCGCCCATGTGCTTGGAGGGCAGTTTGTTGGTGACATGGGCTTTGCCAACCGGCGTGCGGGTGGGAATGCCGCCAGGAGGCGTTACCGTGCCAACCCGCCCGGAGGAAATGCTGGTGCGGAAGACGACCTGGTCGTATTCGTAACAGGTCATGATTTGGGCGTCGAGGGCCACTTCTACCCGTTTATGCTCGGTTGGCACATCGGCATTAATTGGGGCGAATTCTTCATCTTTGAGCAGGCGAACATGGGTGGCCGGAACGTTGTAAATCAGATTTTTATACAGTTCATCCTTGATTTGATACCAGGGTTGGCCGTCGGGGCCCTCGACGATGCCAACGACCCAATGAATGGTCTCGTAGTAGAGGCGATAGAGCGGCTCCCACACATCCCTGCGCGGCCACAAAACCTGGGTAAACGGGACGGTGATTTCGCCCAATTGCCCACCCTCGCGGATGGAATCCGCCGGGGCGTTATAGCGAAATTGCACTTTGGGCATTCGGGCGCGATGAACAAACCCACCCCACACACGATACCAGACCGGGTTGTAGCCTGGTGTGCCTGAGTTGATTTCTTCGTAGACCGGCAAGATTTCGTCACGAAAAACCTGGCGCACGATTTTGCTTTCGTCGTTGGGCATGCTGTGTACGCTGATTGATTTGGTGGCTACGCGTACGAGGGGCAGGTCTTCAAATTCGCTTGAGGGAGGAAGGTAAGGAGAAAATGCCAGCCCGCCCAGGGCTGTGGCGCTTAGTTTTAGAAAGTCTCTGCGGGAAAGTTTTTTACCATTCATGGAATGTATTTTACCTGAAAAAAAAGACCCCGAAGGGCGGGCGCCTTTCGGGGTTTGGGTTTTTCCATATTCAGTTGTTTATGCTTCTTCTTCAGCAACTACGATTCT
>DAOUML010000217.1:0-8093 GCA_034411635.1 Anaerolineales bacterium | reverse complement strand
AGCCAGTCCTGGCGCTGGTTGCCGGTGACGAGCGTACCCCAGACGGTGGGCGTGGCGGCGTTGATGGCGGCCCACGAGTAGGAATTGTAGTGGCCGAGGCAGCCGCCGTACAGGTTCAGCAGGCGGCGGGCGGTGTGCGAGCCGTTGAGTTGGTTGTAGGAGCCGGTGCCGTAGGGGACAAACAGGGCTTCGTTGCCGTATTTGGCTTTGACGCGCTCGAACTGGGCGGCGACGGTGTCGAGGGCTTCGTCCCAGGAGATGCGTTCAAATTCCCCGTTACCCCGTTTTCCGGTTCTCCGGAGCGGATGGAGCAACCTATCGGGGTGGTACTGGCGGCGCAGATAGGCCCGTCCGCGCGGGCAGGCGCGCAGTTGCGGGGATGCGAGGCTGTCGGGGCGGTCGTCGGTCTCGAGGCGGGTGATTTTGCCATCCTGGACATGCGCGATGAGCAGACAGCGTCCGCCGCAGTTGTGGGCGGGACAGCCGGTTTTGATGCGTGTTGCGTGGGGCGTGGGGGTGGTGGATGGCATGGGATTATTTCCGAGATGTGTTTTCGTGATCAAACATCATTTCGCGCCCCTGCGTGACCAACGTGACGAAATATCCGCCGGCCTGGCGGTAGTCCACAGGGCGATGTCGTAGCCTTTCAGGCGGATGGAGCGCCTGTGGTGCCTGTCCTGAGCCTGGTCGAAGGGGATGCGGGGGTCGAATTTCATGGGGTTGGGTTGGCGATGAATAAAAAACGGCTCATGTCCTTAAGTATAGAGGATATGAGCCGGGAGGGGTAGTGATGGATGTAATGATTTGAGTGCAACTCTGAAAACGTTGCGTATGGTAATTTGTCATTTCGACGAGCAACAGCGAGGAGAAATCTGCATCCTGGCAGGCAAGATTTCTCGCTATCGCTCGAAATGACAGGCTGGGTTGCGGTTTGAGAGTTGCACCCTAATGATTTTATAGACCAGAAAAATTCTACAAGTTAGACCTATAGGGCATTTTTAATTGGCTATTTCGATATCCTTAGCATTCTCTAAAACGGTATTGGCCTATTATTTTCTATATAGTTTGCCCAACTTAGCGCCCCTGAATAATAATCAGCCTCCCTAAGTGATTGCACAAGAGTTTCAGTGATTTCAAATCTAACTTCGTTCAAGACATGCTCACAAAATAATTTCAGGAACTCTTCGCTACCTTCGGTTTGCGTATATGGCAATCGGGAAAATACAACTTTTTTTAACCTTTCTGGCCCGTTTTCATCAAGTTGCCTACCTATCGGCATAAAAATATGCCAATCATATAAAATTTCTAAATCATCGACATCACCTGTTTCCAAAATGCTAAATAAGTAAGAGATGACAGACTGCTTTTGGTCAACTTCTAATAAATTCAGATCTTGATTGAAAAAGCGCAACAAGAATAAAGCCTCGCGTTTGCTAGAATTGTGAATACAGTCATAAACCTGCTTTGTCTCGGATTTTAATATTTCTTCAGGGATGTTTCTCTTTAAAACTTGGTGTAATTTTATAAGGCTTTCAATTGCCTCTCCATAAAGAGTATCATCATAGACACATGTGTCCGGTATAGATTTAAAAAGTTTTATCCGTTCTACCATAGCCATTTTAGAAATGATATGAGGAAAAAGTGAAGCACAAGACGGGTCAAGTCTAACTTTTTTAATGGCTTGCTCCGCAGTGTAGCCAAGTCGCTTGGCATAGTTTTCCGCAATTTCTTGCGTCACCATTTCAACTAAACTTGCTGCAACCGTTGCTGAATTACTGTCAACCTTTTCTTTCAAGCGATATTCTTTGCCAGGATGAATAAGATTTCTATAACCCCTGATAACGGTGGAAATCTCTTTTGTAGATTTCGAAATCAAATGATCTTGTTCTGCCCAATCAATCAAATTCGACAAAGTTTCTTTTAGAACTTGCCCTGATGTTGTATTTGATCTTGGGAAAGCCAAGAAATAATCTACAAGGATGGCTTCAATAATGCTACCTGCTAAAACTAATGCTGATTTACAGGCTTGATGTTCAATGCAAATATCCAACTCTTTTTTGTCACGTTCAACCGCGATTCTGATTTGTTCATCGGAGATAAATCGGAAATTTGTCATATGAGTTTTCCCGTAATTCAAGATGATTCAATTGTACATGAAAATATCTGCTCGGTAATATTGTGCTTGATGTGGGGAGCAATGCCTGAGTAGAACGGACAAGAAACCGCCCCACAGACCACAAATCCGCCGGGCGTTTTGGTTTTTTAGCCGATTTCGTCAATAATTTTATCCAGCGCCGCTTCCAGTTCATCAAGCGCGTCATCAAGGGATTTGTATTCCGCTTTGCTTTCCCAGCGCATTCCCCCACCTTCGTCCAAAGCGCGGATGAGGGATTTTGAATAATCGTCTTGTCCAAGTTCAATCCAGCCGTAGGATTCTATCTATTCGGCAATGTTGGGATAGGTTGACGAGAAGTTTGTCATGGGGATATTTTATCAGAATAAGAAACCGCCCTGCGGGTCGCAAGTCCGCGGGGCAGTTTGTTTTCAGTTTCATATTCATTCTTTATCAAACAGTGTCCAGATTTGTCCACAACTCAGCAATGGGCATTGTCTCACCTTTAAACGCCTCCTGCCATCCTTGGCGGAAACTTTCGTCCGCAGGTTTGAGCGCCACGCTCTGACGGAACAGGCGCACCATTTCCAAGAGCATGGGCAGGTATTCGTCCGGGGTTTTCTGGATTTCCTGCTCAATTTTTTCGGTGTAATGAGTCTGGTAAACGGTCATTTTCTGGCTCCTGATTGAATACCGATAGTGTTATTAGTATAGCATGTTTCAGTTTCATATTCATTCTTTATCAACCAGTATCTAAATTTGTCCACAACATCGCAGCAATTCTCAATAGGCCGGTGTAGCGCCGCCTTTGCGCAGCCCTTCGCAGGCGGCGAATCGCAGGCTACAAAGTGCTGTGCAAAGCCCGCGCTATATATTCCAATCCGGCACGCTGTGTTTCAAATTGAAAATTGCTGACAACATCGCCGACTTCCAGCCCGCCATCGTCAAAGTCGCCATTCGATTCGTAATACTCGTCCGCTGGTATACTGAGCCAAAGGAAAAACGTACACTTGCGCCGCACCGCAACTCGACCACCTGCTCTAAGAAATGAAACGGGTGCATTCCATTTGAGTTATTGATGGAACATCCCGAAAGTTTCTGAGCCTGAATTATGCCGTTTTCAGGAACCGCACGGCTGAGCGCTCGCGACGAAGCCTTCGGAACGGTTTCAACTGAAATGAAACGCACCCGAAAGCATTAGATTTTGAAGCCCAGGAAAAAAGATATGAAAAAACTCATTTCCAAACTAACCCCCGTCCAATGGCTGGCCGTGGCGCTGATTCTGGTCGGCGTGGCGATTATGATCCCCAAAGGCCTGGGAATGCTGAATTTCTACAAGGAAGTCCAATACGCCAGCGAACATGATTTCGCTTCTGGCAACATCTCCCCCGATCTGCTGCGCCCGTGGATGAGCATCCGCTATATAGCGGTGGCGTATGCCGTGCCGCAGCAATACCTGTTCGACGCGGCCAATATCCAACCCAGAAAAGAAACCAGCATGATTTCAATAAGTCGCCTGAACCAGCAGACGCAGCAGGGCAAACACAACAACCAGCCAGTTTTGCAGGAAACCATCCGACAGGCCATCCTTGCCTATCGCGCCAACCCGGTCGTCACCGGGCTGCTGGAGAAAAATGTCGAAGACTGGATGACCGTGCAATACATCGCCAACAGTGTCGGCATCCCGGCAGAAACCATCCTGCAAGCGGTAAACATCCCGGCGGCGGATGGCAACGCTCACAAACCGCTCGGTTTCCTGGCCGACGAACTGGATTATCCCGGCGGGCCGGGCGCGCTGGTAGCGGCGATCCAAAAAATTGTGGACGAGCAAGGCTTCCAACCGGTGATTCCATGAGCGACCTCGATCTCACCACCCTGATTTTGAACTGGATTGCATCTTACGGCTCGCCGATGGTGGCTGGCCTGCTCTTTTTGGGCGGAATGGGCTTGCCCCTGCCCGGCACGCTAATCGTCATTGCTTCGGGAGCCTTTATGCGCCAGAGTTTGTTGGATACCATCTCGACACCCCTGCTGGGCTATCTCGGCACGATAAGCGGCGACGCGGCGCTCTACGCTGTCGGCTTTTTCGCCAGTTCGAAAATTCAATCCCGCTTTGGCAAAACCGCCGCCTGGCAAAGTGCCCAAACCCTTTTCGCGCAGCGTGGCGGACTGGCAATTTTTCTCTCCCGTTGGCTGCTTACCGCGGTGGCCTTTCCCATCACCCTGATTGCGGGTTCCAGCCGTTACCAGTTTCGGCGCTTTTTCATTTACGCCATGCTCGGTGAACTGCTCTGGGTTGCCGTCTACGGCGGCCTGGGCTATGCCTTCGGCAGTCAGTGGGAACTCATTAGTCAGTTCATCTCCGATTTCAGCGGATTCATTTTAGGCGGGGTGGTTCTGGGCGCAGGGGTGTATATTTTCATCAAATTTAGCAAAAAGCCTCCCACACCAGTATAAAACGTGGAAAACAAAACAGGCCGTTTGCATACCCGTTTTGTTTTCCGCTCATTTCATCGGTTGAGCCAATAAATACTTCTGAACCTTTGCCCACTTGACACCTTCGGGCCTTTTGCTTACAATAAACATGAACGAACGTTCGTTTTTATCTACCGTAAACATCCCAAACTCCCAACCCTACCCATGCCCACCAAATCCGACCAGACTCGCCAAAACATCCTCGATGCCGCTTATATGCTCTTTCTCTCGCAGGGCTATTCAGCCACCTCCATGCGCCAAATCGCCAGCCAGGCCGGGTTGGCCCTGGGCGGCATCTATAATCATTTCGCCAGCAAAGACGAGATTTTCCAGGCAGTCATCCTTGCCAGGCATCCCTATATTCAAATCATGCCGCTTCTCCAGGCCGCGCCAGGCGAAAACGCCGAAGAATTCCTGCGCAACGCCGCCCGAATTGTACAGGCTGAGATGGGAGAACGTCCTGATTTCATGAAATTGATGCTGATAGAAATTGTCGAGTTTGGGGGCAGTCATTTCCCGAAACTATTTGAAATCGTCTCGCCCCAGATTCTCCCGCTGCTCATGCGTTTTTCCCAACCTGAAAACCATCTGCGCGATTTGCCCCTGCCGCTCATCCTGCGAACGCTGATGGGAACCATTGTCGCCTTTTACGTTACCGAAAGCCTGATGCAAAGCCCCAACCTGCCCGCCGAAATCCGCAACATAAAACTGGAAGATTTCATCGATATTTACCTGCACGGCATTCTGGAATGCAGAAGTCAGAATGAAGAATGATGAATTGCGACTACCGAGCATCGAATATCGAATATCAAATCTCGAATAACGAGTAACGAACATGAACTCTCGCCTTGCCTCCATCATCCGCAAAGAATTCATCCAGATTTTCCGCGACAAGCGCACCCTGGCGCTGATCCTCGTCATCCCCATCATGCAGTTATTCCTGCTCGGATACGCCGCCACCAACGACGTGCGCAACGTCCCACTGGCCGTCTTCGACCAGAGCAACAGCACCCAATCGCGCGCGCTGCTCGATTCCTACCGCGCCGCCGATTACTTCGCCATTACCCACGCCGCCCGCTCCGAATCCGAAATCCAAAACCTGATCGAAACCGGTCAGGCCCGCGCCGCGCTCATCATCCCGCCCGATTACGCCAACCGCATCCAGGCCGGCAACGCCCAGGTCATGTTCATCCTCGACGGCTCCGACCCCACCGTCGCCGCCACCGCGCTCTCAGCAGCGCAACTCATCGGCCAAAACCACGCCACCATCATTCTCGCCGAAAAAATTGCCCGCTCCGGTATGTCCATCCGCCTCCAGCCGCCGGTCGAAGTGCGCACCACCGTCTGGTACAACCCCGACCTCATCTCGGCCCACTTCATGATTCCCGGCGTAATTGGCATGATTCTCTACGCCATCACCGCCATCCTGACCGCCTCGGCAGTCGTCCGCGAGCGCGAACGCGGCACCATTGAGCAACTCATCGTCACCCCCATCCGCCCCTGGGAACTCGTCATCGGCAAAATTCTGCCCTACACCATCCTGGCCCTGTTCGATACAGTTGTCGTCCTGTTTATCGGACACTGGTGGTTTGGCGTCCCGATTCGCAGTTCACTCGCGCTCATTTTGGGCGTCTCAGCCATTTTCCTGCTCTCCGGCCTGGGCGTCGGCCTGCTCGCATCCACCATCGCCAACACCCAGCAAGAATCCATGCTCACCGTCTGGATGACCCTGCTCCCCAGCATCTTCCTTTCCGGCTTCTTCTTCCCGCTCGAGGCCATGCCACCCATCCTGCAATGGATTTCCTACGCCATGCCCTTGCGCTACTACCTGTCCATCATTCGCGTCCTGCTCCTCAAAGGCGTTGGCCTCGAAAGCATTCTGCCTGACCTAATCGCCCTGACCGTTTTTGGGCTGCTCATCATGACCGCCGCCGCCCTGCGCTTCCGCAAACGTCTGGACTAAAAACCCGATACTCGATATTCGATATTCGATACTCGAAAATCGAATATCGAGTATCGAGTATCGAATATCGAATACCGACTTTCCACCTTCGACTCAACGGAGTTCCCCATGTCCCACTCTCGCCCCCCCATCCCCGTCATCATCTTTATCGTGCTTGCCCTGCTCGGCACCGCCGCCTATTTCCTGTGGCAAGAGTTCCAGCCGCCCACCGACCCCCGACTGACCGCCTCCGGCACCGTCGAAACCGTCCAAATCTCCATCGCGCCCGAAATTGGCGGCAAGGTATTGGGGATAATGGTGGACGCCGGGGATTTTGTCCGCGCTGGTGACGTTCTCCTGCGCCTGGATACTTCGCTACACGAAGCGCAGATCGCGCTCGCCACTGCCGGCCTGGATACCGCCAAATCAGCCGTCACCACCGCCGAAGCCGCCCTGGCCTCCGCCCAGGTTCAATACGACCTGACCCTGCGCGCCTCGCTGACAGAAGAAGCCAGCCTGCGGGCCGCCGATTGGGGCCAAACCACCCCCTCCGATTTCGACCAACCCGTCTGGTACTTCAACCGCGCCGAACAGCGCGCCGCCTTTGAAGCCGAATCTGCCGCCGCCCAAACCGCGCTCCAAAAAGCACAGACGCGCCTCGAAACGATCCAGCGCCGTGCCACCAACGCCGACTTCCTCAAAGCCGAAAATAACCTGTCCACCGCCCGCGCCGCCTACCAACTCGCCGCCGAACTGCTCAGCAACGCCAACAACGCCGATACGACCCTGCGCGAATCAGCCCAAACCCACTTCGACGACGCCAAAGCCAGCCTGCAAGACGCCCAAAAAGAATATGACGATGTCCTGCTGCGCGATGGCGCAACCGACCTGCTCGAAGCCCGCGCCGACCTGCGCATTGCCCAGGAGCGCGCCGAACGCGCCGCCGACCAAATCCGCGCCCTGCAAACCGGGCCAGATTCGCCCAAAGTCCTGGCCGCCCAAAAAGCAGTCGAGCAGGCGGCAGCCGCCCTGGGCCAGTCGCAAACCGCCGTCAAGCAAGCCGAAGCCAACCTGAATCTCATCCAAACTCAAATCACCAAACTGACCCTCACCGCCCCGGCAGACGGCGTTATCCTGACCCGCAGCATCCAACCGGGCGAGGTCATCAACCCCGGCGCCGTTGCCCTAACCCTCGCCAACCTGTCTGACCTGACCCTGACGGTCTACGTCCCCGAAGACCGCTACGGCGAGGTCTCGCTCGGTCAATCTGTCAGCGTCACCGTCGACTCCTTCCCTGGCGAAACCTTCTCGGCCATCGTCATCCACATTGCCGACCGGGCCGAATTCACCCCGCGCAACGTCCAGACCGTCGAGGGCCGCAAAACCACCGTCTTCGCCATCAAACTGCGCCTCGACGACCCGGCAGGCAAGTTGAAACCGGGCATGCCGGCGGATGTGGTTTTTGAATAGACTTCTTGCATAAGTCCTGAGCGGAGCGTGTTTCGACAGGCTCAACAACCATCCTTCGACTACGGGCTTCGCAAAATACGCTTCGCCCTCCGC
>DAOUML010000216.1:0-27089 GCA_034411635.1 Anaerolineales bacterium | reverse complement strand
GCGCGGCGTACATCCCAGCCTGGCGCTGGACGGCCTGAAGCGCTGTCTGTACTGGATGGCCCAATGGAGCGGTGGACAGGTTGCCCCCGGCATTGTGGACGAATACCCGCTCCCGCCCCTCGACCCGACGGTTGAAATCCGCGCGAGTGACATTCGCCGCGCCCTGGGCATTGAAATCCCGCTCGAAGAAGCCAAAGAATTGCTTGAACGGCTTGAATTCAAATGCGATATTCGATATTCGGAGCTCGATAACTCGAATCCTCGAATATCGAATAACGAATCATCGAATATAGAAACACTGATCGTCTCACCGCCTGCGATTCGCATGGACATTGGCGAAGGCGTCATTGGCCTGGCCGATGTGATGGAAGAAATCGCCCGCCTGTACGGCTTCGACCGCATCCCCGAAACGCGCATCGCCGACCCGCTGCCGCCCCAGCGCGGCAATCCTGGCCTGGAAGCCGAAGAGCGCGTCCGCGACCTGTTGGCCGGCCTGGGTTTGCAGGAAGTCGTCACTCACCGCATGAGCGCGCCAGAAATTGAGAACAGGCTGCTACCGTCGAATACCGAGTCATCGAATATCGAATATGTCAAACTCGCCAACGCCATCGCCCCCGAAAAACGCGTCCTGCGCCGCAGCCTGCTCAGTTCGGTGCTGAACGTCGTCGAGCGCAATGCCCGCCTGCGCGATAGCCTGGCGATGTTTGAGATTGGCTCGGTTTACATTCCCAACCCGGGTTCGTTGCCCCTCGAACCACGCCGCCTGTCCCTGGCGCTGACAGGCCGCCGCTACGAAAGTGCCTGGGATACCAAAATCGGCGTCAAGGTCGATTTCTACGACCTGAAAGGCATCGTCGAAGCCCTGATGGACGCACTACACCTCGACGTGACCTTCACCCCGGCGGAACATCCATCTTTTCACCCTGGCAAGTGCGCCGCCGTTTTATTGACAGCAAACAGCACTTCGACTTCGCAACCCCATGCTCTGCTGAATTCGGCTGTGCCCAGTGCGCCCCTTGGCGTTTTTGGCGAACTGCACCCGCTCGTGCAGGAAAACTACGATTTCGTCTCACCCGTCCTGGCCGCCGATTTTGACCTGGAATCGATGCTGGCGGCCATCCCAACCGGCTACCCGATTCGTCCGTTTAGCGAGTTCCCGCCCGTGCTGGAAGATATTGCCGTCATCGTTGATGAAGCCCTGCCCGCCGACCGGGTCGAGGCGCTCATCAAACAAACCGGCGGTAAAATGCTCGAAAATGTCCATCTCTTCGACGTTTTCCGCAGCGAGCAAATCGGCGCGGGCAAGAAAAGCCTGGCCTACGCCCTGACCTATCGCTCCCACGAAGGCACGCTTACCGACAAAGACGCCGCCGGAATCCGCAACCGGATAATCAAACGTCTCGAAAACGAATTGGGCGCGAAGTTGCGCAGTTAGCAGGAAAACAAAAACACCCGGAGATTTCATTCTCCGGGTGTTTTTGTTTACAGACTCAGCAATTCTGCCAACATTTTCTCGCGCAAAACCGGGTTGGCCGCCAGCACCGAAAGCGGCGGATGGAAGAAATTGGTTTTGCCGCGCGCGTCGGTGACGGTTGCCCCGGCTTCCATCGCCACCAGCGCTCCGGCGCACAAGTCCCAGGGTTTGAGTGAGAGTTCCCAGTAGCCATCAAAACGCCCGGCGGCAACGTAGCACAAATCGAGGGCCGCCGAACCGAGTCGGCGCACGCCTTGCGAGCGCAGCGCGAAATGGGCATATTGCGCCAGGTTGTTTTCGCTGGTGGTGCGCACATCATACGGGAAACCCGTCACCAGCAGGCTGCGGCTCAGGTCAGATTCCTGCCTAACCCGCAGCAGACGGCCATTCAGCCATGCGCCGCGTCCTTTTTCGGCCAGGAACATTTCATCGCGGCACGGGTCATAGACCGCGCCCAAAAGCAGTTCGCCGCGATGGGCATAAGCGATTGCCACCGAAAAAATTGGAATGCCGTGGGCGAAGTTAACCGTGCCATCCAACGGGTCGACCACCCATAGGTGTTCGTTGTCGCCGTTGATTCCGCCGGTTTCCTCGGCCATCACGCTGTGGGTCGGGAAGTTGCGGGCAATCTCGCCGAGCAGGTAATCTTCCGAGCGGCGGTCAAACTCCGTTACCAGATCAATCTCGCCTTTATAGTCCACCCTTAAATCGGTTTCGTAGCCTTCAGACAAAATAGAACCGGCCTGGCGCGCCATTCGCTCCAGGTCGGTCAAAAGTGGCGTGTGCGTCATTTTACTTTTTGCTTGCCTTAATTTCTTCTAGAATTTGATAAATTTCCTGTAACTCAGCCTTGATATTTTCGCGGTCGGCGTTGGCCTGGTCGAGCATGGATTTGAAGGCTGGGCGCTGGTGTTCGGGCAGGGTGGGAATCAGGCGTTCGGTGCGCTGAATCTGGGTGTGTTTGTGGCGCAATTTCTGTTCCAGCCGCTCTTTATAACCCTGATAAAAGACCTGGCTGTTGAGCGGTTCGGGCGAAGTGGGCGGCCCCTGAACGATGATTTCGGCCACCGTTAGCAGGAATTCTTCGGTATCGATTGGTTTTTCGATAAAGCGAGCCGCGCCCAGGCTCATGGCAAACCCGCGATCTTCGGGGGTCACATAGGTTGCCGACAGGAAAATGACCGGAACGCCGCGCGTTTTGGGGTCTTCGCGCAATTTTTGGACGAAGGCGAAGCCGTCCAGTTTGGGCATCAGAATATCGGTGATGACCAGCGCAGGGTTTTCACTGTGGACTTTTTCAAGCCCTTCTTCGCCATTGCGGGCGCTGATCACCTGGTAGCCTTTAAAACGCAGGGTCACTTCCAGGAGTTCGAGAACATTGGGGACATCTTCTACAACGAGTATGGGGCCTTGTGTCATGGCTTTATTTTACACCTTGCGCGGCTTTTTGGGCTTACAAATTGATTAGGATTCACTCAAGTTCAACTGCCATCGCCACCGCTTCGCCGCCGCCCAGGCAGAGTGACGCCAGTCCGCGTTTCAGACCTCGGTTTTTGAGCGCGAAAATCAGCGTGGTCAGTACGCGCGCGCCGCTGGCCCCAATTGGGTGGCCGAGCGAAATTCCACCGCCATTGACGTTGACCTTGTCCCAATCCCAGCCGGCCGCTGAAAGTTCGGCGCCGTTTGCCAGCATTTGGGCGGCAAAGGCTTCGTTGAGTTCGATTAAATCGACATCGGAGAACGTCCAACCGGCTTTGGCGAGCGCTTTGGGCATGGCTTTGGCCGGGGCGGCGAACAGCCATTTGGGTTCAAGCGCGGCCTGTCCGTAGGCCACAATCCGCGCCAGGGGAGTCAGTCCGCGCGATTCGGCGTAGGCGCGGCTGGCGACTACGACTGCCGCCGCCCCATCGTTGAGCGTGGAGGCGTTTCCGGCGGTTACGCGCCCATCGGGGCGGAAGGCAGGCTTCAGCCGCGCCAGCGATTCGAGCGAAGCGTCCCGGCGCGGGCCTTCGTCAGTCTCGAACAGGGTCACAGCGCCTTTGCGTCCTTTCAATTCCACCGGCGCAATTTCGGCCTTGAACCTGCCCGCATCCTGGGCGGCGATGGCTTTCTGGTGACTTTCCAGCGCAAATTGATCCATCGCTTCGCGGCTGACCCGGTATTCCTCGGCGATAAAATCGGCGGCGTTGCCCATGCCCCAATTTTCAAACGGATCCCACAGGCCATCGTGCAGCAGCGCGTCGGTCAGTTGGCTATGGCCGAAGCGCAACTCGCCGCCGCGCCCGTCGACAAGATACGGCGCGCGCGACATCGATTCAAACCCGCCCGCCACGAACAACTGCCCATCCCCCGCGCGAACAGCCTGGGCCGCGAGCATGACCGCCTTCAGCCCGGAGCCGCACACCTTGTTGAGCGTGGTCGCGCAGACGGTGGCGGGCAATCCGGCAAAAATCGCCGCCTGGCGCGCCGGAGCCTGTCCCACCCCGGCCTGGACGACATTGCCCAGCAGGACTTCGTCAATCTCTTCGGGATTCTCCAGCCCGGCCCGCTCAACCGCCGCCCGAACAGCAATCGCGCCCAACTCCGTGGCCGGGATTCCGTTTAATGCGCCCTGAAAACGCCCAATCGGCGTGCGCGTCGCAGACAAAATAACCGCTTCGGTTTCTTTCGACATGACTGCTCCTTTCTGTAGGGCAAGATTTATCTTGCCCACTTATTATACCCGCGCCAAGATTATGATAAGATTTGCCCATGAAATCCATCCTACTCCTCCATGGCCCCAACCTGAACCTGCTCGGCACCCGCGAGCCAGACGTATATGGCAGCCTGACTCTTGACGATATCAACGCCCGCATCCAATCTGCCGGGGGCGAGATTGGCATCGAAGTGCGTTGTTTGCAAAGCAACCACGAAGGCGCATTAATCGACGCCTTGCACGACGCGCGTGCCTGGGCCAACGGCGTAATTTTCAACCCCGGCGGCTATACCCACACCTCGGTTGCCCTGCGCGATGCGATCACCGCCATCGGCATCCCGGTGATTGAAGTCCATTTGTCCAATGTTTATGCCCGCGAAGAATTTCGACACAAGTCGCTCATTTCGGCGGTTTGCAAAGGCAAAATCAGCGGCTTTGGCTGGCATTCATACTGGTTGGGCTTAATGGCTCTGAAAGAAATTCTTGGCGATTAATTCTTTACCAAATCTTCATAATTCCTTCATAAACCCGCCATACAGCCCTGATATAACCAGCCCATGAGCAAAATTCTTGTTATAGACGACGAACCCGGCATCCTCAAACTCATCAGCGCCTACCTCAAGCCTGAAGGCTATGAAGTATTGACCGCCAGCGATGGCGAGGCTGGCCTGAAATCTGCCCGCATCTTCAAGCCAGACCTGATCCTGCTCGACATCATGCTGCCCGGCATCGACGGCCTCGACCTGCTCGCCCGTCTGCGCCGCGAATCCGATGTCTACGTCATCCTGCTCACCGCCCGCACCGAAGAAACCGACAAAGTCGTCGGACTGACTGTCGGCGCAGACGATTACGTCACCAAACCCTTCAGCCCGCGTGAACTCGTGGCGCGCATCAAAGCCGCCCTGCGGCGCATCAAGGCCAGCCCCGGCCCAAACGGAGAAATACTCTCCTTCCAGCGCGTGCGCATCGATACCGGCGCGCGCGCCGTCAGCGTAGACGACCAGCCCATCGAACTAACCGCCATCGAATTTGACCTGTTGCGCGTCATCGCCGAAAATCGCGGACGCGTTCTCACCCGCGAACAATTGCTCGAAAAGGTCTGGGGCGGCAACTACTATGGCGAAATGCGCGTCGTCGATGTTCACCTCGGCCACGTTCGCCAAAAACTGGGGGTCGAGGGCTTAATCACCACCGTGCGCGGCGTCGGCTATCGCTTTGAGGACCAGCCGCTCTAATGAAATCCATCCGCTCCAAACTCCTGCTTTCCTACCTCATCGTCTTGCTCGTTGGCGTGGCCGTCACCCTGCTTTCGGTCTCGTTCACCTCGCGCCTGGCCTACAACCGTCAGATGGGCGAGGGCATGATGCGCTCGACACAGCAAATGCCACCGCCCCAACAGCGCGCCATGATGCAATTTGCCAACTTCCGCGCTGCCGTCTTTGAATCGCTTGGCTACGCCGCCCTGGCCGCCGCCCTGGTCGCCGTGCTCGTTAGCCTGTTTCTCAGCGAGCGCATTGTTGCTCCCCTGCGCGCCCTCACCCGCGCCACCAAAAGAATCGCCACCGGTCATTATGACGAGCGCGTCAGCGTCGATGGTGAAGACGAATTTTCCCAACTGGCGGGCAGTTTCAACCAGATGGCCGCCCAACTCGAACAAACCGAATCGATGCGCCGCCGCCTGGTTGGCGATGTCGCCCACGAACTGCGCACCCCGCTCACCACCATCAAAGGCTCGCTCGAAGGATTGCTCGACGGCGTTCTGCAACCCGATGCCGAAACCTTCACCCAGATTTTGCAGGAATCCGACCGCCTCAACCGATTGGTAGACGACCTGCAAGAACTCAGCCGGGTTGAATCTGGGGCTTATGTATTGGACAAACAGACCCTCGACGTTACCGCCCTCGCAGCGACAGCCCTTAAACGGCTGGCCCGGCCCTTTAGCGAAAAACAGGTCGCGCTACGCTCCAACCTGACTCCTGACCTTCCACCCCTCCACGCCGACGAAGACCGCATCCTGCAAGTGCTAGCCAACCTGCTCAACAACGCCTTGCAATACACCCCGGCTGGTGGAACCGTCACCCTTTCGGCGCAAAAAAACGCCGAATTTATCCAATTCAGCGTTTCAGATAGCGGCATCGGCCTTTCAGCCACCGACCGTGACCTGGTCTTTACCCGCTTCTACCGGGTCGACAAGTCGCGCTCTCGTCAATCGGGCGGCGGCAGCGGCATCGGCCTGACGATTGCCAGGCACCTCGTCGAAGCCCACGGCGGGCAGATTTGGGTTGAAAGCGACGGGGTGGGGCGGGGGAGTATCTTCTATTTTACCCTTCCCCTTTCCCATTAAACCGATTCATCGCCGCGTTTAGCCCTTCCCGCGCCCAGGTCAGGGCGGCGTCTGTGGCTTTGTCCAGCAATTCGGCCACTTCTTGCGCTTCCTTTTGGGTGAAAGTTTGCAGCACGTAGGCCGCCGCCGGCATTCTCCCTGGCGGACGGTCGATACCCAGCCTCATGCGCGCAAAATCGGGCGTGCCGAGGTGTTGGATGATGGAGGCAATTCCCTTTTGCCCCGCTGAACCGCCGCCGGGTCTCAGGCGTAAGGCGCAGAAGGGCAGGTCGAGGTCGTCATGCGCCACCATCAGGTTTTCCTGTGGGATTTTGTAGAAGCGCGCCAGTCCCTGCACCGACTGGCCGGAGAGATTCATATAGGTCTGTGGCTTGGCCAGGATGATTTTGCGCCCCTCGTATTGCGCAGTGGTGATAATGGCCTTTGATTGTACGCGCATTGAATGCGCATCCAACCGTTCGGCCAGTTTGTCAATCAGCATAAAGCCGATATTATGGCGCGTATCATGATATTCCCGGCCCGGATTGCCCAGGCCAACGATGAGATAAGGCGGGTTATCAGAAACCTGTTCCGCTTTGCGGAATTTTTCAAACATTTTACTTAACATAGCCACAGTTTAACCCGCCTGCCGAAAATCGGGTAGGTTTTCCAGGATGCTTCGCAGAGAGTACCCGGAAAGTGCCTATCGAGACGCGTAAGCCATCTCAATAGGCACTTTCTGGAATTCTTTGTAACTGCCTACCCACCCTCACCCCCGGCCCCTCTCCCACCGGGAGAGGGGAGAAAACAGGGACGCTTCTGTCACTTTCAGAAAAAATCCGTTTTATATGTCCGCTTCCCTCTCCCTTCGGGAGAGGGCTAGAGTGAGGGTAGGTAGTTACAATTCTTTACTACTCCTGCCGCACGCTGCCGGCCCCGGTGATGGATTTCTTCACCTGGGCTTCGCCCTGATAGACAACCGTGCCACTGCCGGTGATGGTGACGGATAACTGATTCTCGGCCCAGGCATTCACCTGCCCGGCCCCGCTGATCGTGACCTGCACATCTTCACAGGCCAGGTCTTTGGCCCGGATGTTGCCGCTGCCGGTAATGCTCATTTGCGCGCGGATGCTTTCGCCGGCCAATCTGTATTGACCAGTGCCATTAATCGCCAGGCTGGTTGCTTCAGCGCTGATGGTATCCAGGCTCATCTCGCCCGCGCCGTTGATGGTGGCCTTGAAGTTTTGGGCCTTGATTTCCCCAATCTCGATTTTTCCCGCGCCATTAATCGTCAGACTGAGTGAATCGGCTTGCAGCGAGTCAGATTGCAGATTGGCCGAGCCGTTGATGGTGAGGGCGTTCAGGTCGATGACTGCCAGGTTGATGACGATTTCCTGAGTCGGCATGAGATTGGTCATTTCGGGCTTGGCCTGGATGCTCAGAATCCCGTCTTCGACTTTGGTTTCGATATAGGGCAGCAGGTTCTCTTCCGCGCTAATTTCCAGGCTTTCGCTTTCTCCCTGGGTTAGCACCATGCGGGCCGGGATCGACAGCACAATTTGCTCAAAACCGCTAACCTGACGGGTTTCCTGTTGCAGCGGGCCAGTGCCGCGCACAGTGTTGACATTGCAGGCGCTCAAGAGCAGGGCCAGCAGAATAAGTAAGGGGAGGATGATTTTTTTCATTTTGATTTTCCTTTTTGAACGAGGTCTTATTACTTCTCTACGCGTTCTGTTCCGAAATGGTTTCGCCGGTTTGTGTTTCCGGCGCAGGTTCACGGCGCAGGAAGTTCATTCCCACCAGCAGCAGGCCGGTCAGGGCCAGCAGGCCGGGGATGGCGAAGCGCAGCAAAGTATCGTTGAAGATTCCGATGAAGGAGGTGATAAAAAATCCCAGCCCAGACAGGCCAATCAGAATCATCGCCGCCAGATTTGCGCCGGGAGAGCGATGGGCGATGCCGACGACCAGCAACCCAAGCCCGATGGCGAGCGGCTCAATCGGCCACAGGATGGCCCACGCGCCCCACAGGCCGGTCAGGTTGCAGAAGGCCAGCACCAGGCCGTTCGCGCCGATCAGGATGGCCGGAATCGCCAGGCCCGGAACACGCATGAAGGCGGCAGACAGGCCGAAGCCAAGCGCAACCGCCAGTACGACCAGCGGCCAGGCCAGCGCCCAAACGCCCCAGTAGCCGGTAATGCTGGCGAACATCAAAATCCCGCCTGTTACCAAAACCGGCAATCCGGGCATGAAGAATGCGCCCAAACCAGGGCGGGCAATCGCCAGAAAGCCGGGAGCTGTGAGGGCCAGGCCGAGCACGATGACCACCAGCGGCCACATGCGCCAGGCCTGGGTGACGAGGAACAGGTTTCCGGCGAGCATCAGGCCGCCGATGATGATTAGCCCGAGGCCAAAAATCAGAGAAAGAATGCGTTCAGGTTTCATTTTTTACTCCTTGCCTTGTTTCAAGGCGCGTTGAATAAGCCCGTCTCTTGCGAGCGGTTGATTAATGGATTTTTTCAGCACTTTACGAACGTGGGAAGAATTTCCGTCGGTTTTAGCGGAACAGGATGGAGAACACGATGGAAAGCGAGCAGGTAAACCCGGCCATCAGCATCGAGATGAGACCCAGGGCCATGCCGCCCAGCCGCCCCCAGGTGGGAATTTCAGAGCGCGGACGTTCGTTCAGGCGGGTGGGCAGGTAAATGGCGACGCCGATGATGAGCGGGATGAACATCCACAGGAAGGCCCAATCTTCCCAGCGCCCGGTGAGCGAGGAGTAGGCCAACAATAAGCCATGCCCAAAGACGATAATGCCCGGAACCAGCAGCCAGGGCGATTGCGTGCCCCAGCCAATGAAGGCCAGCAGGCCAGCCACCAGGAAGACCTCGAAGGCCCAACCATAGGCAAAAACGTTGGTATTGGCGATGGTGCCGGCGATGGAGGCCATCAGGTTGACAATCGTCATCAGCATCAGGCTGACGAAGACCGCCGAAACGGGCCGAATGGGGCGCGGCGTGAAGCGGTTCAAGATGCTCGTCACCTGGCCCGGCAGGGTTTGGTTGCTGACGGGCGCGGGGCGCGGACGAATGTCCATGTTGGTATCGGCGTCGGCAAAACGGTGATCGCTGATTTGCTGGCGGGCCGCGCCGGAGAAGACGGCCTGGGCCTGGAATCCGCTTGGTGGCGGGACCACGGGTCGGGCGGCGTTGGGCAGTTTTTCATCCAGCACCAATTGGACGGCATGCGCCATTTCATCGGCGCTTTGAAATCGATCAGCCGGGTCTTTCGACAGGGCTTTGAGTACAATTTGTTCGATTTCGCGCGGCAGTGATGGGTCGATCTGGCTGGGCAGGGGCAGCGGGTCGTTCAGGTGTTTCATTAAGATTGCCAGCGGCGTGTCTGCGTCAAAAGGCGTGTAGCCAATCAGCATTTCGTACAAGACGATGCCGAGCGAGTAGATGTCGCTGCGCTCGTCGCAGGTTCCCTTCAGGCCTTGTTCGGGGGCCATGTAGTTGAGCGTGCCCATCAGCGCGCCAGAGACGGTGTACTGGGTGCTGCCCACAATTTGGGCAATGCCGAAATCGGTTAGCACGGCCTGGCCGCGTTTGGTCAGCATGATGTTGGCGGGTTTGATGTCGCGGTGGATGATGCCTTCGCCATGCGCGTATTCCAGCCCGGCCAGCACTTCCAGCAGCACGCGCAGAATTTCATTGAGCGGCATTCGCTCGCCGCGCACGCGGTATTCGTTCAGCCGCGCCCGCAGGGTGTCGCCTTCGAGCAATTCCATAACCATATAATGAAGATCGCCCTGCACGTCAAAATCGAAGACCTGCACAATGTTCGGGTGGCGCAGCCCGGAAACGGAGTGAGCCTCACGCTTGAAGCGGCCCCGAAACTCGTCTTGTTCCACCAGGTCAGAGCGCAATACTTTCAGGGCCACATAGCGGTCGAGTTGTGGATGATAGCCGCGATAGACCTGCGCCATGCCGCCGCGCCCCAGCGCGTCGAGGATGCGGTATTTTCCAAGAGTTTGTCCTTCAAGTTTTTGTGCGAGCATCTTGTTTCTCCAAATCAATCTGCGCAGAATCATATCATCTGCGCAAGAAACCTACCTAACAAACGGCTATCATGCCCATATAAGGAAGGCAAGAAAAGCGCGTGAATTTGCTTCAGGCGGGGGTTAGTTTGTAGCCCAGGCCGCGAATTGTGATCAGAAGCAAGGGCACGTTGGGGTCGAGTTCGATTTTCATCCTCAACCGCCGCACCAGGTTCTCAATCTGGTAATCAAAAACCCCCGATTGGTATTCGGCCCACACCGCTCGCCCAATTTCGTCTTTTGAGCAAACCTTGCCGCGATTGTTGTAAAGGAAAGAAACCAGCGCAAATTCCTTGGGCGAGAGCGTGAGCAGCCGCCGGTTCAGGCGCACTTCGCCCGCATCGGCATTGACTTCCAACTCCGGGAAGGGCGATTCGCGCGTGGTCGTGTCTGGGTCGCGGAAGGTGAAGGTTACATCCCCCACCAGAACCTGGTCGCCATCGCGCAGCGCAATACTGCCCGTCACCCGTTCATTGTTCAAGAAGGTGCCGTTGGTGCTTTCCAAATCTTCCAGAAAAACCTTGCGCCCTTCGCGCCGGATCTGGGCGTGCTCACGCGAAGCCCGATTGCTCAGAATAACAATATCGCTCTCGATTGCCCGCCCCAGGCAGGTGATTTCATTTTCAAGCAAATGTTCGTTGCCCAGCGGGTCTTCCAGATAGGGGGTATTTTGTGACATGAGATTCTCCGGCGCGTGATTTCCTTAAGTATAGTATAAAATCAGCCTATGAACATAACCATCTTAACCTACGGTTCACGCGGCGACCTGCAACCCTTCCTGGCCCTCGCGGTTGGTCTGCAAAAAGCGGGCCATAAAGTGACGCTCACCGGCCCGCAACGCTTCAGCGAGTTTGCAGCCGCCTTTGGCGTGGGCTATGTTCCCCTGCCCGGCGACCCGGCGGAACTCAGCCTGGCCTTCAACCAGGCCGGGGCCAACCCGTTGCGGATGGTTGCCGCCATGCGCGGGCATGTGCTTGGCATTGCGCCGGGGGTTGTCCGTCAAATCATGCAGGCCAGCCAAAACGCCGATCTGCTGATTCACTCCTTCGCCTTCACCACCGGCGCGCACAGCCTGGCCCGTCACCTGGGCATCCCGGATGTCTCCATTCAGACCTTTCCCATCTTCACCCCCACCGGCGATTATCCGCTGGCCGCTTTTCCCAATCTCGGCAGGTTGGGAAACCGTTTTAGCCACTGGCTCGGCACCCAGATTTTCTGGTATGGGGGCAATTTGGGATTCAGGCAGATTCAGCATCTCTTGCCGGATTCTTTTCCCCGAACCTTATCCTGGCCCTTTGCCAATCCCGAAGCGCGGCTTCGCACCCCGTTGCTGCTCGCCGTTTCTCCCAGCGTGCTCCCCATCCCGGCAGACCTGCCCGCCAACGTCTCGGTCTGCGGATACCTTTTCCTCGACGAAGAACATTACCAGCCCCCCGAATCCTTGTCCCGTTTTCTGGCGGCTGGCCCGCCCCCGGTGTGCGTCTCGTTTGGCAGCATGGTTAACGAACGCGCCGAACCAACCGGAAAACTCCTGCTCGAAGTTTTCGCGCAACGCAAAGAGCGCGCCATCATTCTGACGGGTTGGGGCGGCTGGAAAGCGCGCCCTGCGCCTGAAAATATTCTCTACCTCGATTCCGCGCCGCATTCCTGGCTGTTGCCGCATTGCAAAACCTTCATCCATCATGGCGGGGCTGGCACAACCGCCGCCGGTCTGCGGGTGGGCATTCCCAGCCTCGTCATCCCCCACGCCGCCGATCAATTCTTCTGGGGACGGCGAGTCCAGGCCCTGGGTGCAGGCCCGGCCCCGATAGCGGTCAAAAAACTGACCGCCGCGCGTCTTTTGGCGGCGCTGGCCGGGGCCGAGTCAGCTTCGGTTCTCTCGACAGCCCAAAGGCTTGGAAACCAAATCCGCGCTGAAGACGGGGTTCAGGCGGCGGTTGGTTTGATTGAGAATTTATAAGCGCTTGTCATTCCCCAAAAATCAACCTGGTGCGTTCAATACGCACGCTTTCGAGCGGAATTTCGAGCACGGCCAGCACTTCTTCGGGGCGGCCGGTTGCGCCTTCGCGGGCGGTCAGGCGCATACGAAGGGTCTCGACAGGCTCGACCACCGCGACAGGCTCGACCACCGCGACAGGCTCGACCACCGCAGCGTGGGAAAAGGTTAGGGATTCGATGAGCGGCCTGAGGTCGTAGGGTTTGCCGCGCCGCTCGCGGGGGATGGAATCGGCCTCTAAAACGGCGGACAGGCGGCGGGTGAGCGCGTTTGCGTCGATTTCATCGAGCAGGGTAACGTCAAACTCGGAGGCGGTCACCTGGGTCTGCAAGGCCGGGGCGCGTTCATCCACCTGAACAATGCTCTGGATGATGATGCCAGGCGGCAGCGCGGCTTGCAGGCGGGTCTGAAAATCTTCTGTCACCTCGTCCTCCACCCACATATCCGCCACTTCACAGCGCGAGGAAAAACCGAGCGGCAGGGCCGAGGCAAGTTGAATTTTGGGTTGGGGATGAAAACCCTGGCTGTAGGCCAGCGCGATTCTGGCGCGGCGGGTGGCGCTTTCCCAAAGTTTATGCAGATCGAGATGGCCGATGTAGCGCAGCGCGCCCTGTTTGGCAAAGGTGATGCGGATGCGGGTGGTCATGCAGTCACCGCCTGGGGTGTTTTTCGGGCCGGGGATTTGACTTCGGGGCATTTCCAATAGTCGCCGGGGTTTTCGCGCCGGGTTTGGGTGAAGGTGGGTAGAATGCCGCAGGCGAAGCACTGTTCGCGGCAATCGACGCGAATCTGGCCCTCGAGACTCTGGCGAAAGTCCTGGAACAGATATTCCTTGCGCACTGCGCTGGAGATGTGATCCCAGGGGAAGATTTCGTCGAGGCGGCGCTGGCGATAATTGTAGAATTCAGGATCAAGGTTGTTCGCGCCAAAAGCGGCGTACCAGATGTCGAAGTGGTGCTGGTCGTTCCAGGCGTCGAATTTCGCGCCGTTTTTCCAGGCGGTGTAGATGATTTCGCTGGTGCGCCGGTCGCCGCGCGTGAGCCAGCCTTCGAGCAGGCTGTCTTCGATGCTGCTGAGGGTCAGTTTGATGTTTTTGTCGCGCAGTTCCTGACGCAGCAGCACTTGTTTGGCGCGGATTTTTTCGGGCGTGTCGCAGGAGACCCACTGAAAGGGCGTGTGCGGTTTGGGAATGAAGGTGCTGACGCCCACGTTCAGGTTGATGCGTTTGCCCGCCACTTTGCGGCCCTCGTGCAGGACGCGTTTGCACAGTTCGGCGATGGCTTGCACATCTTCGAGGGTTTCGCTGGGATGGCCGATCATGAAGTACAGTTTCAGGGTTTGCCAGCCGCGCGCATAGACTTCACGGGCGGTGTTGACGATGTCTTCATCGGGGATGTATTTGTTGATGATGCGCCGCATGCGTTCGCTGGCCGCTTCGGGGGCGAGCGTAAAACCGCTGGTGCGGCGGCCTTTAATTTTTTCCATCAGGTCAATCGAGACCGATTCGATGCGCAGCGAGGGCAGCGAGATCGACAGGTGCTCGTTTTTGAACTCTTCACTGATGGCGTCCACCAGGTCGATGACGTTCGTATAGTCTGATGATGAGAGCGAGAGCAGGGCCAGTTCCTCGGCTCCGGTGGACTGGATGGCGGCGCGGGCGGCCTGCACGATTTCGGCGATGGGGCGTTCGCGCACCGGACGCGCAATCATGCCAGCCTGGCAAAAGCGGCATCCGCGCGTGCATCCACGCATGATTTCAACCGAAACGCGGTTATGCACGGCTTCAATGTTGGGGACGATAAACTTTGTTGGCGGGGGAGGCAGTTTGGCCGCCATCCGTTTAATCACCATTTTTGGCGCTTCAGGGACGAGCGGACTGACCCCGGAGATGGTTCCGTCATCGAGATATTCGACTTTGTACAGGCTGGGGACGTACACACCGGGGATTTGGGCCAGGGCGCGAAGGAGGTTTTCTCGTTTTTCGGTTGTTCGGTTTTCCGGTTCTAACTGGGGAACTGGTGAACTGGAAAACCGGGTAACAACATCCAGAATGTCATGTATCACTTCCTCGCCCTCGCCAATCACAAAGGCGTCGATGAAGGCGCTCATCGGTTCGGGGTTCATGGTGCTGTGTCCACCGGCGATGACGAGCGGGTGGGCGAGCGTCCGTTCGGCGGCGCGGACGGGAATCCCGGCCAGGCTGAGCATACTCAGGGTGTTGGTGTAGAGCGTTTCGTAGGGCAGGGTAAAACCAAGGATGTCGAAATCGGCAATCGGGTGATAGGTTTCGAGCGAGTAAAGCGGAATGTCGTTTTCGCGCATCAGGGCGTCCATATCGACCCAGGGCGCGTAAACCCGTTCGGCCAGCGCATCGGGGCGGGCATTGATCTGGTCGTACAGAATCTGAATGCCGACGTTGGAAATGCCGATATCATATACATCCGGGAAGGCCAGGGCCACGCGCAAGGGGGTTTTTCCCCAGGCTTTGACGGTGCTGTTGACTTCGCCGCCCACATAGCGGCCCGGTTTGGCTACTCTTAAGAGAATTCGGTCAAGTTTTTGTTCGATTTGAGTTGGCGTAAACATGCTGGCATTATACCCGCCCGCCTCTGGACGAATGTCACGGATTTGGAGTGAATTTGTCAGTATATTTTGTATTGATACTTTCTTTCATTTTTGACGTATGATTAAGAGTAGAGAAAAAAGACCTGACAGCACAACAATCTTGCGCAAAGTCGCCCTTGTTCGCGCAAGGGTGATTGACAGGCCAGGTACCTGATAAGACCTGTCAGGTCTGGTTTCGCGAGAGAAATCAATTTGTAAATTGACAATATGAAAATAAAAGTTATAATAATTAATAATAATTTTGTTTTAATTGAATATTATAAAGGAGAATGTTATGAAGCATGATCGTGGTCAACTTGCGATGGGGCTCATCCTGATTTTGGCTGGTGCTTGGTTTGTGGCGGTCAATCAGGTGCCTGGTTTGAAAGAATGGGCCGGTCAATACCTGGAATGGCCGCTCAATATTATTGCCATTGGCGCGGCCCTGCTGGTGGTCGGTTTGCTGGTCGGCGCGCCGGGCATGGCCGTCCCGGCGGCGATTGTGGCCGGGGTTGGTGGAATTCTGACCTATCAGAACAGCATTGGCAACTGGGATTCCTGGTCCTATCTGTGGACGCTTTTCCCCGGTTTTATCGGGGTTGGCAACATTTTGCATGGCCTGTTTACCTGGAACGGCCGGCGCGCGCGCGAGGGCATGAACGCGATTGCCGTCAGCGCAGTACTGTTCCTGATTTTTGGCACCCTGCTGGGCGGCCTGGAAATTTTGGGCGGCTCTTATGGCGTGGCGGCCCTGTTGGTGGTGGTCGGTTTGTGGTTGGTTGCCAACGGCCTGTTTCGTGGCCGGGGCAAAGGAGGCGAATAAGATGAGAAACGGCAGCCTTTTTTGGGGTATTTTGCTGATTGCGATTGCCGGCCTGTTTCTGTTGCAGGCCATGGACGTTATTGACAACGTGACCGGTTTCCTGTGGCCGCTTTTCTTGATGGCCCTGGGCGCATGGATTTTGTTGGGTGCTTTTGCGCGCCCGAAATTTGGTCTGTACTATGGCGAATCTTTTTCTGTCGATTTGCAGGGCGCCCAGCGCGTCCGCTTTAAACTGGAACATGGCGCGGGGCAGGTGCTGGTCTCTGGCGGCGCGCCGGCTGGCGTGGCGGTGACTGGTTCCGAGGCTACTGGGGTCGAGTTCAAATCACGCCTGGAAGATGGCACGCTCAAAGTTAAGGTTGAGGCCGGGCCAAGTTTCCTGCCCTTTATCGGCCCTTCAGATGGCGCGTGGAGGTTTCAGTTGACCGAGGAGTTGCCGGTTGAGTTAAAAATTGATGCCGGCGCGGCCAGCATGGACTTTGATTTGAGCCAGGTCAAATTAACCCGCTTCAAACTGGATACCGGCGCAAGCAGTACCAATCTCAAATTGCCTGCTGAGGGCCAGCCATTTGTTGAAATCAGTTCTGGCGCGGCGGCGGTTGATATTCTCGTTCCGCAGGGCATGGCGGCCCGCATCCATGCCGATGGCGGAGCGATGTCGGTTTCGGTGGACGAGCGTTTTCCGCGCGTAGATGGCGGCCTGTATCAATCCCCTGATTTTGATACGTCTCTTAATCGCGCCGAAATCCGTCTCGAAGGCGGCGCCAATTCAATCAACATTCATGCGTAACCAGGAGGCCTGAACGATGAAACGCTTCGATTTTCGTGTTTTGCTGGGCGGCGGCCTGATGTTGTTGGGCGGCCTGCTCTTTTTGGAACAATTCGGCTTGCTGAAAGGCGCGGCGGGCTGGTTTTGGGCCGCGATTTTGGCTGTGATTGGCGGCTTTTTTGTCTCCTTTTTTTTGCAGGCCCCGGCCAAAAACTGGTGGGCGGTTATTCCGGCTTTTGCCTTGTTTGGCATGGCGGCAGATTCAGTTTTGCCCGAATCGCTTGCCGACCTGGGCGGCATGTTTTTCCTGGGCGCGATTGGGCTTGCTTTCCTGCTGGTTTACATTACCGATATTTCGCGCTGGTGGGCCATTATCCCCGGCGGCGTGTTGGTGACGCTGGCAACTGTTAGCGCGTTGGATAATGTTTTGCCGGGCGAAGGCAGCGGCGGGGTCTTTTTCATTGGCCTGGGTCTCACCTTCTTGCTGGTGGCCTTGCTTCCCAATCGCGGCGATGATACCCGTTGGGCTTACGTGCCGGCCGCTGCATTGGTCCTGTTTGGGGCTTTTGTGGGCAGTAATATGGTCGAGGGTCTCGCTGAATATATCTGGCCTGCGGCGTTGATTGCCGTCGGCCTGGGGCTGATTGTCGGCTTTTTCTTGAAAAAGTAACCAGCGCAATAAAAAAGACTCCCGGATTTACCGGGAGTCTTTTTTGTCCCACCATTGAAGCGATGTCTGTGCCCTCAACTCACAGCGCGGGGGATTCTTATTCTGTGGGCATGGCTTCCACTACGTTTACATCCGGGAAAAACTGACGCACGGTTCCCTGCACCCAGCCATGCAGGGTCGATGGGGAGAGCGGGCAACCCAGGCAGGCGCCCCCCAACCGGACTTTGAGCGTATCGCCATCGAAAGAGACGAGTTCCACCGAGCCGCCATGATATTGCTCGATATAGGCGCTCAACTGCTCAAGCAGGGCGCGAATTTGGGACTCTTTTGCGATTTGTTCGGGGCTGCTTGTCATGGAAACCTCCTCAGGGTTAAGCGGAAAATTATTATAAACAATGCCGTTGTTGAGCATTTTTTTGATTTGAGCATGGGCATTGACCCAACGTGAAGACACCGCCCGCGCCAGTCTGTCTAGCACGATACGCCCGGTTTGGGGGTGACTGATCAGCAAGTGGCGCAGGTCTGGCCCGCTGATTGAAAGCACTTCGCAATTCTGCGTACAAATTGCCGATGAACTGTAAACCAAATTGCCAAGCACCGCCGACCAGCCAAAAACCCCACCGGCTTTTATGCGGTTCAGGTTAATGGCATCACCGTCGTAGGGCTTGTAGCGAATTTGAATTTCGCCTTGCGCCAACAGATACAGGTTGAGGGCGCGCTCGCCCTGCTCAAAAAGGATTGCGTCTTGTGGGTAGGCGCAAGCCGAAAAGAGCGGGGCAATAATTTTCAGGTCTGCCGCGCTTAAATCTCGGAAAAGGGGGAAACGGGTAATTTGTCCAATCATTTGCATAAATCATAAATCTTTTGCCCCATTTTGTCATAGTGGCAAATATTCTAAAAATGATAGACATTTGTCCTGATGTCTTATGACATGAGCGGCAAGAAAACCGCTATTTCAGGTATACTCTGATGACATTTGTAACCTTTTCCATCAGGATGCATCTAATGAATCAAACCGACCCGAAAGAATTCTCTCTCGATTTGCTCAAATCTGGCGATAAGGCTGAGTTTGCCCGTCTGGTTGAGGCTTATTACACCCCCATCTATCGACTTGGCCTGAAAATGCTCGGCGATAGCGCCGATGCTGAAGATGTGCTGCAAAACACTTTTTTGAAAGCCTTGCAGCACCTGCCCAACTTCGAGGGACGTTCCAGTCTTTCGACCTGGCTGTATCGAATTGCCGCCAATGAAGCCTTAATGTTGCTGCGAAAACGCCGCCCAACCGTTGTCGTCGATGAAAATGCAGATGACAGCGAGGAAGATTACACCCCCACGCAGTTCACCGATTGGTGCTGCCTGCCCGAAGACGAATTCATCACCGACGAATCAAAAGGCCAACTCGACCTTGCCATTCAGCGCCTGCCCGAAACGCTCAAGGTAGTCTTTCTGCTGCGGGATATTGAGGGCCTGTCGATACGCGAAACCAGCGAGGCCTTGGGCCTGAGCGAGACGGCGGTGAAAACCCGTTTGCTGCGCGCCCGATTGCATTTGCGCGAGTCTTTGTCGGGTTATTATGGCGAACGTATGAATGCGGAGAGTGCCCAATGAAAAATTCAACCCACGATTGCCGCGCCATGCTGGCTGATTTGAATGCCTATCTTGATGGCGACTTGCCCGAAGATTTGTGCGCCGAACTTGAAACGCACATGCGCGATTGCGAGAATTGTCGCATTGTTTTTGATACCATGAACAAGACAATTTATCTTTATCAGACTTCTGGCCGCGAGGTGAACGTACCGGAAGGCGCGCGCGCGCGTCTGTTTGGCGCATTAAAACTGGATCACTTCACTTCGTCGGAAAAATAAATCAATCTTCCTCAAATTCAAACAGGAGAAAAATGGAAAAGTTACTCAATCACGAAATTATCGCTCAATTGCGCGATGCCTTTCAGAAAATGGAGCATCCGGTTGAGTTGATTTTGTTCGTTGCGCAGAAAAATTGCGACTATTGCGCCGAAACACGCCAACTGCTCGAAGAAGTGGCACCGCTTTCAGAATTGCTCAGCCTGCGGGTTTATGATCTGGACGCCGATGCCGATGTCGCCGCCAAATTCAATGTTAAAGCGGCTCCGGCGATTCTCATTCTGGCCCGCGAAGGCGAGCAAGTGACCGATCTGGGCGTGCGCTATATGGGCATTCCATCGGGGCATGAGTTTGGCACCCTGATTCAGGCTATTTTATTGGTTTCAGGGCGCAATTCAGGGCTTGCGCCTGAAACTCGCGCCTATTTACAAGGCCTTACCAGTTCGCTTCTTTTGCAGGTTTTTGTCACCCCTACCTGACCGTATTGCCCGCGAGCCGTGTTGCTCGCCTACCAGTTTGCAATCGAAAATCCGGCCATGATTTTGGCCGAGGGCGTTGAAGCCATGGAATTTTACGAACTTTCAGAACGTCATCACATTAGCGGCGTGCCTGATACGATTATCAATGATGGCGCCGGGCGCATGGTGGGGGCCGCGCCTGAAGCGCAGTTACTTCAGGAAATTCGCCAGGCATTGGGAGGTCGGTAGCCGATGTCATCTCGAAAACAGTCGGCTCGCAAACAGATTAAACAATCTCGCGCGCAGGGCATCATTTCTCTGGTGATTGGGTTGGGGCTAGTTTTGATTGCCATCGCCGGATTTCTCGCCATCCCCAAAGTGGCCCAGGATGTTCGCGCCGATGAGATGATGCTGGTGGTGCCGATGGCGGTCAATTACCCGGCCCGGGACGTTGCGCTGCTCGACCTGGATGGTAATCCCGTTTCGTTCGATGATTATGCCGGACAGGTCATTCTGTATAACGCCTGGGCCACCTGGTGCCCGCCTTGCAAGGCAGAAATGCCCGTTTTGCAGGCCTATTATGAAAAGCACCGCAGCAAGGGCTTTGTCATTATTGCCATTGAAGATGGCTTGCAAGGCAATGTGGATGTAAAAGACTTTGTTGCCGAGTATGGGCTCACCTTCCCCGTTTGGCCGGACCCGGAATATAAGGCCAGCCGGGCCTATGGGGTAAACGGTCTGCCGGCTTCCTTTGTCATTGATCGCCAGGGACAGGTGCGCCTGACCTGGAGTGGTGAAATCAGCATGGCGGCGTTGGAGAAATACGTCACGCCGTTATTAAGCGAGTAGGAGAAGATACTTATCTTGTCCTACTTTACAAAGGAGACGTAACTGCCTACCGTAGCGCGACTTTCAAGTCGCGTTTGGAGTGAGGCAGTTGAGAACTTGCTTTCAGGCGACATAAACCCCCATTCGGGGACGATGTGTCGCACTACGAATATAAGTTCGTAGGCAGTTACAAGGAGACAATCTTATGGACGCAAAAGTAACCTGGAAAGATGGAATGACCTTTACCGGAACGGCCAACACCGGTTTTGAAGTGCCGCTTGGCGCGCACCCCGACGTGGGCGGCGCGAATGACGGCTTTCGTCCGCTCGAATTGATGGCTGTTTCTCTGGCGGGTTGTACCGCGATGGACGTGATTTCGATTGTGCGCAAGAAAAAGCAGCAGGTGGCGTCTTTCGAGGTAAAAGTCCATGCCGACCAGCAGGGCGAGCATCCACATGTCTTTACCCATATTGTGATTGAGTATCACTTCAGCGGCGCGGAGATAAGCGAGGCAGCGGTGCTTCGCGCGATTGAACTTTCTGCCACCAAATACTGCCCGGCCCAATCGATGCTCGGTCAGGTTGTGCCGATGGAGATGAAATATTTCATCCGCGATGAGATCAGCGGGGAGTTGGTCGTCAGTGGGACGGTAAGCAGTAATCAGTGAGTAATAACAAATCGTCACTCCCCGGCCTGAATTACGCTTTTCGCTTCAGCCCGGGTGGAGGCGGTGACGACCTGACCCAGGCGGGTGAGCGTGCCTTGATAGACGCGCCCGCCTCGTTCGACAACCCAGCCTTCGAGATTGAAGGCCAGCGGGCCGTCGGCCAGAATCCATTCACCGTTGTATTTGCGCGCGATGTGCAGGTGCGTGCCGGTGGAGGAGCCACCCTCGCAGGATGGATACCCGATCTTTTCCCCGGAGGCCAGGCGTTGCCCCACCCGGGCGCGGTTTTCGGTGGCGACGTGCAGATAGAAGATGACCCAGCCGGTTTGTTCGTATCCATCTCCGTCGAGGTCGAGGACGACGATGCCGGGTTCAGAGCGGATGACCAGGCCTTCGGCGACGGCGGTGATCCAGGATTGGCTGGGGTTGCAATCGGCGATGCCGAGTGGGGCGAAATCGATGGCGGCGAAGGGTTCGCCCAGGCCCCAGCCGGTGTGCGGGCCGCCGGTATGGTTCCAGGCTTTGCCGCGCTCAAAGGGCAGCAAAAATTCGGGTTGGCGTAAACTGCCCGGCAGGTGGGGTTCGGGATTTTCCCAGGGATCGCCAAACAAGGCGGCGTAGGTGTGCGCCACACCGCCTGGCCCGACGATTTGCTCGTAGGTGGGGTTGTTGTACAGGCGGGAGTAATAGTAGTGCAGGGCAACGCTGGCGGCATTTTGCCAGGGATCAGGGCGTTGCAGCCGTCCATCGGGGTTTTCAAATTCGCGCATCAAGCCGCCGCGCCAACTGTAGTAGCCATTGTTAAGGGTGTTGGCGCTCCAGACGAGTTGCAGGTATAGTCCTTTGTAGTTTTGATTCCGATAGCCGAGAAAGAAAACGGTTTCGGGTTGGGCGGGGTTCGATAGCCCTTGCGATTGGTATTCGAGCAGGGCCAGCATCAGGCGCGGGCTGATGCTGAAATTTTTGGCGACCAGGTTAATGGTTTCGGCTGCGCTGCGGCGTCCTTCAAGGCCGGCTTCGGTGTAGGTTTTGAGCCAACCCGGGTATTGGCTGATGAATTCAGCAGTATCGAAGTGGACCTGGGCCGGGCCGTTGATGTAGAGCCAGTCGGGTAGTATTTGGTAGGGGCTGGCCCATAGCGGTTGGTAGTAGATCGGGATTTGCATGGGGAATCCCGGCGGCATGGTGCTGGCATCGGGGGGGATGATGGGGTTGGCGGCCCGGATTTCGGCTTCGGTGGTGTAGAAGCGCGTCGCCAGGGCGGGCAGGGTGTCGCCGGTTTGGGCAATGTATTCGACCAGTTCGCCGGGGGTGTAGTATGGACGGGTGGGCAGGGGCGTGAATTCAATGGCCGGGGTTGGGAAGTCTGCTTCGGGGTACGGGGGCAAGGTTGGGGCGGGGTCTGTTCCTTGTGGGGCCGCACAGGAGGCGAGCAGCAGGCTGAGGGTGAGTAGCAAGCCAAAGGGCCGATCAGGTTTTATTTTTCCCCTAAAAAACAGATTATTCATTTTTTTCTCGCATGATTCCGGCCCTGGCGCTGTTGGTGTTGGCGTTGATGATAATTCCATCGCGGCTGAGGGTGCCTTTGTAGGGTTCGGGGCCGGCCCCGGCCACCCAGCCGCTCAGGGTAAAGGGCAGGGGGCTATCGGCGATGATCCATTCGCCGTTGTATTTGCGGGCAATGTGCAGGTGCGTGCCGGTGGAAACGCCGCCCTGACAGGATGGGTGGCCGATTTTGTCTTCTTTTTGCAGGGTTGCGCCGAGTTTGACTTTGCCTTCGTCGGCGATGTGCAGGAAGATGAGCACCCAGCCGGTTTGTTCGTGGCCGTCGCCATCGAGGTCGAGGACGACCAGGCCGTCGTCGACGCGCGTGACCAGGCCGGGGGCCGGGGCGACAACCCACAGGCTAGAGATTTTGCAACTTTGTTCGAGGGAGCCGGGGGCGAAGTCGATGGCGGCCATTGCGCCTTCGCGCCCCCAGGCGGAGTGTGGGCCGCCGGTGTAGGCCCAGATTTGGCCGGGTTCAAAGGGCAGGCTGAGTTCGGGTTGGGTCAGGTTGGGTGGGTAGAGCGGCTCGACGGCGCTGACAAAGGGCCAGGGGTCGCCGAACATTTCGGTATACAGGCCGGGGAAGGCGGCGACGGCCTGGGCCCAGGCTTCGCGGTTGCGGGTTTTGGAGAAGAAGTACATAAGCCCGACGGTGGCGGCGTTGAGGCTGGGGGCAAGTTTGACGGTGCTGCCATCTTGAAAGGTGATTTCGGTGAGTGTGCCGGAACGCCAGCCGTAGTAGCCGTTGGAGAGTTCGCTGACAGCCCACATCATTTGGCGATACAGGCCTTTGTAGTGAAAATCGACGTAGCCGAGGGGGTATTCGTCCTGGGCGAAGTTGGAGGGGGTTCCGCGCACCCAGTGGCTTTCGAGTTCGATGATGGTGAGCAGGAGGCGCGGATTGATGGAGTTTTCGATGGCGATGCGTTCGACGGCCTGGGCGCCGCTCAGGTTGCCGGCGCTTTTGGTGTAGTCGGTATGGCGGGAGAGGTAGCCGCCAGCCTGGTTGACGTAGGTTTGGGTATCGAAGCCGATGGTGGCGGGGGAGAGGATGAATTCGCTATCGGGCAGCATCTGGCCGTTGCTGGTGCGTTCGGCGGGCAGTTGGTCGGGCATGAGCAGTTGCGTGCCGGGGTTGAGCAGGGCGTTTGGCGCCGGTAGGATGACATCGGAGATGATTTGCTCGATTTGCACATTGGCGCGTTTGGCGATGATTTCGAGGGTATCGCCGCTTTGGGAGCGGATGAGCAGCAAGGGCCCGGCCGTGTTGACCGGGGCCAGGGTGGGCATGGGCGGGGCGTCGGGGGTGGGGGTATCCGAAAGCGGCAGGAAGAGTTGCGGGGTGGCGGTTGGGGTGGGGGTGATGGTGGCGACCAGGGCGTAGGTGATGCGCGTAGGGCTGGGGATAATGGGCTGTGGGGTGGGGGTGGCGAAATCGCCCCACAAGCCGCCAGCGGGCGCGGCGCAGGAGGTGGCGAATAGTACCAGTAAGAGTAGTTGGGTTAGTTTTTTCATGGGCGTTGAATCTGGTTGATGGGGCCGACGGTTTGCCAGGCTTGCAGGCTGAGGTCGTTTTTGCGCAGGAAGCCGTTGTATTCGCGGTCGCCGCGTTCGGGTTGCCAGCCATCCATGACGAAGTGCAAACCGGGAGCATCGACCGGAATCCAAACGCCGTTGTATTTGCGGGCAATGTGCAGGTGGGTGGCGTTCGAGAACCCGCCTTCGCAGGATGCGTGGCCGATGCGTTCTCCGGCGCGAACATATTGCCCGGTTTGTGCTTTGCCGCGGCTGCTGATGTGCATGTAGAGGATGTTCCAGCCGGTTTGTTCGAGGCCATCGCCATCCAGGTCTTGCATGACTGTGCCGTTTTCGGAGCGCACAATCAGACCATCGGCGATGGCTGTAACCCAGGTGTCGCTGGTGTTGCAGGCGTCGAGGTCTGGCGGGACAAAGTCGAGGGCGGCCCAGGCCGAGCCGCTATCCCAGCCGCCGTGCGGGCCGCCGGTAAAGGCCCAAATATCGCCGGGTTCAAAGGGTAGCATGAAGTTTGGCTGGCTTAGGTTGGCTGGTAGAAGCGGTTCGATGGCCCAATCGAAGGGGTATCCGAACAAGGTGGTGTACGTGGCGTATAGTCCGTTTTGGCTGGTGTCGAATTTCCAGGCAGATTGGTCGCCGATTTGGGCAAACAGGCTTTGCACGCCGACTGTGCCAGCGTTTAACCCGTAGTGGGGCGCAACCTGAACGCCATCGCGCAGGGTCAGGGTTTTGAGTTGTTCTTCGCGCCAGCCGTAAAAACCGGCGTTGAGGCGGTCGGCGGTCCAGGCCAGTTGACGGTATAGCCCGATGCGGGTGTCGTCGATGTAGTGGATGGGGGTTTCAAGGCTGGTGCTGGAGGGGTTGGCATTGCTCACCCACTGCGCGCGATATTCCAGCACGGCCAGCAGCAGGCGCGGGTTGACGGAATAGTTGAGGGCCACCCGCTCCACGATTTGCGCGCCGGTAAGGGTTTCGCCATCCACTTCTTGTTTGTAGTAGGCCAGGTAGCCGCCTTTTTGACGGATGTAGGCCTCGATGTTGAGCAGGGTGCCGAGCGGGGAGTAGACCAGTTCAGAATCGGGGATGATTTTGAAGTATTCAGAGGAAATGGTGAGCGCGGCCTGGGTGGGGCGGGCTTGCTCAGGGGGGATGGGGATGATCAGCACGTCGCCGGGATAGAGGATGGAGGTGTAGATATTCAGATTGTTGGCTTCGGCCAGTTCCTCAATTGTAATGCCGTAACTTTGGGCAATTTTTCCCAGAAAATCACCGCTTTGGACGGTGTAGGTGACTTTTCCGGGGTCGTTCAACGATTGCGCGCCCGGAGAAAGCGGAGTGAACGTGGGCAGCAGGACAATTTCTCTGTCTGGCGTGGGGGTGGCGATGGGCGCATTGGCGGCGCGCGTGGGTGGTAGGAAGGTTTGCACCGGCGAAAGCGTGGAGCGGGCCACGTTGCCGGGGGCCAGCGGGGTGAAGGCGGTGTCGATGGGCGCGGAGCGGGTACAGGCAGAGAGAAAAATGCCAAGCAAGATCAACAAAAGAGTTTGGGGTGTGCGCATGGATTGATTTTACCAAATTTGCAAAATCTAAAAGTTTCGATTACAATGCAGACCGAACTTCAAAACCCAACGGGGAGCCTGCCTGACAGGCTGAGAGGAGCGTAAACGCTCGACCCGCAGAACCTGATCCGGTTAGTACCGGCGTAGGGATGACGCTTGACTTCTGCTCACATCCTCCCAACGCCGGGGAGGATGTTTTTTTGTTAGGAGTCCTGAGCGGAAGCCGTAGGCTGTAGTCGAAGGACATTTTTTGCCAAGAATTTCCCTTCGACCCTGAGCGCAGTCGAAGGGGCTCTTCGCTGCCGCTTCAAGAAGCCTCCGCTCAGGGCGTACCGCTGAAATGTGACATTGTTGAAAGGTTTACATGCCCCGTGCCATTCTATTCGCCAATGGCGACCTGCCCAACCCTGAACTGGCCCGCCGCCTGATTCGTCCCGGCGACATCCTGATCGCTGCCGATGGCGGCGCGCGTCATGCCGTTGCGCTTGGATTGACCCCATCGGTACTCATCGGCGATTTTGATTCGCTTTCCAGCCTGGAACTGGATCAATTTACCCGCGCCGGAACCAGTTTGCAGCGCCATCCGCCCGAAAAAGACGAAACCGACCTCGAACTGGCCCTCGATTATGCCCTGCAGCACGGATACAGTCCGATTCTCATCCTCGGCGCCTACGGCGGACGCCTCGACCATTCGCTCGGCATCCTTGGCCTGATAGCCGCGCCAAAGTGCATTGAAGCCAACGTTCGTCTCGATGATGGTCAGACCGAAGCCTTTTTCATCAGTGAACAGGCCGAAATCAGCGGCAACCCCGGCGACACGGTTTCGCTACTGGCCTGGGGCGCTCCCGCTGAAGGAATCGTCACCAGCGGCCTGCAATATCCGCTCAAGGGCGAAAGCCTGTCACCCTATCGCACCCGCGGAATTAGCAATCTGATGACTACCGAACAGGCCGGCGTTTCGCTCAAAAGCGGCTTGCTGCTTTGTGTTCATATTCGCCAGGATAACCCATGAATCTCACGCAACACTTGCCCTGGCGGGCAGTGCCAGTGAGTCGCCAAGCGCGCCAAATTTTTTGTTTTTCTGTAACTGCCTACGAACTGATATTCGTACGGCGACATTTATGTCGCCTGAAAGCAAATTCTCACTGTCTTACTCCTAAACGCGACTTGAAAGTCGCGCT
>DAOUML010000215.1:0-6260 GCA_034411635.1 Anaerolineales bacterium | reverse complement strand
GGCGTTGGCGTCTGGTTGCTGGGTTTGCTGTTGCCCCCAGTTCGCGTTCGGGCCGGAGACCCAGCGCGACTGCGATGTCTGGCGGGTGCGCCAGAGCAGATAGCCAATCACGCCGAGCGCAGCCAGCAGCAGGAGCGACAGGGTTGCGATGATGATCAGATTCCCGGCGCTGGCAATTTGGGCCACGCGGCTGGTCTCGATCACGGCCTGGGCCTGTTTGGCGCTGGCGTAGGACTGGGAGACCGAGGGCAGCGCGAACAGGAGGGCGAGGAAGAGGAGGATGATCACGGCAAGGTAGCGCATTCTTTCCCCCTATTCCTGACGACTAGGATTCAACACATCCTCGTATCCGGCCTGTTTCAACTGCTGAATCACAGCACCGGCCGGGATACGATATGTCCGTTGACCAAATCTGACGACTGGGATCTTTCCCCCTTCAATCCAGCGATAGATGGTTTTCGTGCTCACCCTTGCCCACTTGGCAACCTGGGGAATGGTGAGCAACTCAACACTGAACAACAATTCTTCATCCGATGGTACTTTTCCGGCTGTCATGGGTTTCCTCCTGGAGCCGGAATCGAAAAACCCCGGTCTCCGATGAATTTTGTTCATCGAAAACCGGGGTTTCTTTGCGCAGAGTTACGCTCTGCGGCCCCGACGGGATTCGAACCCGCGATCTCGGCCTTGACAGGGCCGCATGTTCAACCGCTACACCACGGGACCAGTTGCTCTTTGTTTGTTGAGCGGCCCGTAGTTTATCATGTGGGTCTTATGCTGTCAAGGATTTTTTCCGAACCAATTTTGGGGAGAATAATATTTATTATAATTATCTATATTATTGACAAATTCTCGCGGCAACATTATACTTTTGATTATTGTTCAATGCTTTAGTAAATGAAAGATGATCAAATGAAAAGCACGCGAGATAAAATTTTACAGTACTTGTTGCGCGCTCCGCGTTCAACCATTAATGATTTGGCTCAGGCGGTTGGTATTAATCCTATTTCTGTACGTCATCACCTGACCAATTTACAAATGGAAGGGTTGGTGGAGGCATCTGAAGAGCGCCATGGAGTGGGCCGTCCGCGATTGGTCTACAGCCTGACGGAGGATGGGTTGGAGCGTTTTCCGACCCGCTATCTGCGTTTGACCACCCGTTTGCTTTCTCAAATGAAGGAGACTCTTCCTGGCCCGGTGGTGGGTGAGTTGTTCAAAGAAGTCGCTACAGGGTTGGCTAACCAGCATGAAGCGCAGTTAAAAGGCTTGAGCGTGGAAGAGCGTCTGGAGACCGTCAAAGATTTGTTGGCTGATGAGGGGTTCGTTGTCGAGTGGGAGAAGAAGAATGACGAGTATCATATCCACGAGATTACTTGTCCATATTTGCAGGTGGGGCAAAGGCATCCTGAAGTTTGTACGGTAGATGAGACCTTGATTTCCCGGATGTTAGCCTTGCCGGTTAATAAGGTACAGTGTATTCTGAGCGGCGCCGCCCACTGCACGTATGTGGTCAAGGCTCAACCCGCCAAAATTTAACTTTTTAGATTAAAAATTGAGGAAGACAAGATGAGTGAAGAAGAAAAATTGAATACCGTCCACTGGACATTGGAAGATACTCACCCCGATTTGGTTGATTCTGTTCGCGCCAAACTGCGCGAGGTGGTTGATCCTGAAATTGGGCTCGATATTATTGCTCTAGGGTTGGTTCGCAACGTTGCTATCGAGGAAACCGGCACTGCGCGATTGACCATGATTTTAACCACCCCTTTTTGCCCGTATGGCCCGGCAATGGTAGAGATGACGCGCGCCAAAGGGCAGGAGGGGTTGAACATGCCCGTTACGGTTGAAATGGGCATGGATGTTTGGGACTTTTCAATGATGGAAGACCCATCTGCCATGGATTGGGGTTTGTACAATTAATTCGTGTTGCTTCGGTAGAAAACAAAAAGCGACGATTATTCGTCGCTTTTTGTTGGGTTTATCTTCTTATCGGTGGTCGAAATTTAGCAAGCGCAAGAGCCGCCACAGGCGCAGGCCGATTCGTCGGCGTGATCTCCATGCCCCTCATGGTTTTTGGAGCCGCAGCCACAGGAACCGCCACTGCTGGCAGGGCTATCGACCAGGAAACCAGCCCCACGGGCCGGATCATCGACAAAGTCGATTTTTGCGCCGCGCACATAATCGACTGATACATTGTCAACAACGACTTTTATGCCATCATTTTCGTAGGTTACGTCATTGTCGCGGATGTTATTGTCTAAAGCCATGTTGAATTGAGTTCCGCCGCAACAACCACCGCCACCGCTGACATAAATTCGCAGGGCATAGCCATCGAGTTTACGCTCTGTTAAAATGTTACGAATAGCGTCCGTTGCGCTTGCTGTAAGCGAGATGAGCTGAGTGTCTGTCTGTTGTAACATTAAGTTCTCCTTGTCTAATTTAGACATATATTATCAACTTTGTTTTTGTTTGTCAATGCGATTTTCTGAAATAACCTTATAAAAAAATCCCCTGCCTGTCTACTGAAAGCGGCAGGGGATTCTCTATGTCTATTCAAAAAATGATTAGTTGGTTGGCAAACGACTTTTCAAGGTGCGGTCAAAGATATCTTCCTGATCTTTGTCTTCAACCTTGCTTTTTTTGCTTTTGGCAGATTTTTCTGCTTTTGAGCGGTCTAAGGCGGCCTGCCAGGCCAGTTCAAAAGCGGTCAATTCAGGCTCGGAGGGCTCCTGCGGCATTTCAAAACTTTCGGCTTTTGGCTTGGCGTTGCGTTTGCCGCCGCGTTTGCGGTCTGCACGATCAGGGCGGTCGGCGCGGTCAGATTTGGGGGCCGGCGCTTCCTGCGCAACTTCTTCTGGCTTGGGCTGGGTGGCCTTCATGCTCAGGCGAATTTGTTTCTTTTTACGATCTACTTCCAGCACCATGACATCAACTTCGTCGCCTTCTTTGACAACTTCTTGAGGCGTTTTTACATACCCATGCGCCATTTCGCTAATGTGAACCAGGCCCGGGCGTTCGGCGCCGATTTCAACAAACGCGCCATAAGTTTCGAGGCGCATAACCTTGCCTTTTACGACGGTTTCAGGTTTGAGTTCGCGCCACTCGAGGCCGAGCGGTTCAATCATGGTTAACTCAATGCGGTCAGACTTGGCTTTGCGAACCCAGGCAGTAATTTCCTGCCCGATTTCGATAACGTCTTCTACCCGTTTTACGGGTTCGCTCTGAAGTTGTGAGATATGTATTACGCCTGGTACTGCTTGTCCTACATCTACAATCGCCCCCGCGAGTGTAACTTTTACTACTTTACCAGTCAATTTGGTTTTGGGTTTAATATCGACCGGGGTAAGGGTTTCTGCCGCTGTATTGCTCATATATTTCTCCTGAAAAAACTACGGGGATAATGCCGAAAAATAATTATACCGTAATTTAGATAATCGTCAATATCTTATTTTTTAGGTTTTGAAAAGTTTTCCGATTCCAACCACTTTTATTGACATAACGGAAGCGAAGAAGTATTCTTGATGTAAGAAACGGAAGAAGAATGGTGAAAATATGTATAAAATCGACAAAACCGACTTGAAGATTCTTAGTTTATTGATTGAGGATGGTCGTATTCACGCAGCCGAGATAGCGCGTCGGATGGGAAATATTTCAGAGCGCGCGGTTCGCTATCGGATTGAGCGCATGATCGAGAATGATGTGATGCAGATTAGCGCTGTGGTTAATCCCAGGTCGGTTGGTCTTTCGGTGGTGGCCGATGTTTGGATTGAATGCGACGCCGATTCAATCCTGGATGTTGCGCGCCGTATGACAGATTTGGAAGAAATCAGTTATGTGGCCTGTTCAATTGGGGAGCGGGATGTGAGCGTGCAGGTGTTGGCTCGTGATACCGGCGAAGTATATCGTTTTGTTACGGAGGTGATAGCCAAAGTGCCTGGGGTGCGCAAGACCACCACCAACATTGTCCCTATGGTGCTGAAAGACATCTATCAGTGGAGAATTCCTTCGGGAATGATTGAGAATAATCCATAGCAAGTTACCAAAAGGAGCAACTCATGCGCAATTTCAGCAAAAATCAAGCCTTGCAAAAACGGGCTTACCAGGTTACGCCACTGGGCGTTAATTCCAATTTCCGTTATTGGGGCGATGGCATTACTCCGTATGTCCAAAAAGGCAAAGAAGGCTATCTTTGGGATGTGGATGGCAACAAATACATCGATTATCGCATGGCATTTGGCCCAATTATCCTCGGTCACGCCGTCGATGAAGTGGATGATAAAGTCGCTGAGGAAATCCGCAAGGGCGTCCTGTTTGCGATGACCGGCGAACTCGAAATCGAGGTCGAGGAGATGATGATCGAGATGGTTCCCGGCCTCGAACTGGTGCGTCTGGCCTGTTCTGGCACCGAGGCCACCATGCACGCCATCCGCGTGGCGCGCGCCTATACCGGACGCGAGATGATTCTCAAGTTCGAGGGCAATTATCACGGCTTCCATGACCACACCCTGTGGAGCACCTACGCCCCGGCGGAGGCCTACGGCAACCCGCGCTCCCCGATTCCGATTCCGGCTTCATCGGGCATTCCTCGTCCGATGGGCAATCTCATTATTACCCTGCCGTTTAACGACAAGGAAGCCTTCGAGCGGGCGATGTTCTCGTATGGGCATTTGCTCGCAGCGGTTATCACTGAACCGTGCCAGGGCAACTGTGGCGGTATCTTGCCTGAGCCGGGTTTCCTGGAACTCATCCAGCAAAAATGCGCCGAATATGGCACGCTCTTTATCCTCGACGAAGTCAAAACCGGCTTTCGCATTGCCAATGGCGGCGCGCAGGCCTACTACAACCTGAAACCCGACCTGATGACCTACGCCAAAGCCCTCGGCAATGGCTACCCGGCGGCGGCTTTTGGCGGCAAAGAGAAGGTCATGCGCATCATCGGACACGGCGTCGCGCAAGGCGGAACGTACACCAATAACAAGCCTGGCGTGGCTGGAGCCTGGGCAACGCTCAAGATGCTTAAGGAAAAGCCGGTTCTCAAAACCATCGAAGCGCGCGGACAGCGTTTGATGGATGGACTCAGCCAAATTCTGACGGAAGAGGGCCTGGTTCACTGCATGAACGGGTATCCGGCCATGTTTACCTACGCCATCGGCGTCGATAAAGTGACCAACCAGCGCACCTGGAACGCAAGCGACCACGACCTGTATCTGGAAATTGTCGATGCGTTGATTGAGCGCGGCGTGATGCCCGACCACGATGCCCGCGAACCCTGGTTCCTGTGCTACGCCCACAGCGAAAAAGACATCGACGACACGTTGACGGTTTTCCGCGAGGCGGTCAAGGCGAGTAAAAAATAAATTTTTATGTAGGGGCGCAGCATTGCTGCGCTCCTACATGTTGAGGATGTATGACCCAACTAACCTCCAAAGAAATGATTGACCTGAGCCGCGAATACACCTTCTTCTCCTGGTCGGTGCAGGGGCAGGTCAGTCCAATTCCGGTAGCGAAGGCTGAAGGCGTTTATTTTTGGGACGTCGATGGCAAGCGCTACATTGACTTTTCCTCGCAACTGATGAACACCAACATCGGCCACCAGCACCCGCAGGTGGTCGCTGCCATTCAAAAGCAGGCCGCCGAGTTGTGTTTTGTGCATCCCGGCAATACCACCGAAGCGCGCGCCCTGCTCGGCAAAAAACTGGCCGAAGTAACGCCGGGCAATTTGAAAAAGACATTTTTCACCCTGGGCGGCGCGGAAGCCAACGAAAACGCCATCAAAATTGCCCGTTTCTACACCGGGCGGCACAAAATCCTGGCGCGTTACCGCTCGTATCATGGCGCGACGCATGGCGCGGTGGCCCTGACCGGCGACTATCGCCGCCTGGCGGTTGAGCCGACCATGCCGGGCGGCGTCCATTTTCTCGACCCGTTCTGCTATCGCTGCCCGTTCGGGCAGAAAAAAGATTCCTGCGCTCGCGAGTGCATCAAGCACCTCGAGGAAGTTATATTATATGAAGGGCCGGATAAAATTGCCGCTATTATTATGGAAGGCGTGGTCGGCTCGAATGGTCTCATCGTCCCGCCGGATGATTACTGGCCGCAGGTGCGCGAAATCTGCGACAAGTATGGCATCCTGCTCATCTCCGATGAGGTGATGAGCGGCTGGGGTCGCACCGGGCAGTGGTTTGCCGTCGATAACTGGAATACCGTCCCCGATATCATCACCACCGCCAAAGGCATCACCAGCGGCTACGCCCCGCTCGGCG
>DAOUML010000214.1:0-2021 GCA_034411635.1 Anaerolineales bacterium | reverse complement strand
CCAGAAAATCTACCGCAACCTGCACGGCGTCGATTTGCCGGTCGATGTGGTTGTTGTCACAGAAGAAGATGTCGCCCGCAGCCAGGACGGTTTTTCCATTATCCGCCCGGCGATGGAAGAAGGGCAGGTCATCTATGCCGCAGACTGAACATCCATCCAATCCGCAGGAATGGTTGCGGCGCGCCCGCAGCAACCTGCAACTGGCCGAGCGTGGCAGCCGATTGAAAGGCGTTCTGCTCGAAGACCTGTGCTTTAACGCGCAACAAGCCGCCGAAAAAGCGTTCAAAGCCGTTTGCCTGCACCGCAATATCGACTTTCCGAAAACCCATTCGCTGGTCAGGTTGATTGACTTGCTTGAATCGGATGGCTTATCCCTGCCCGATGAAATCAAAGCAGCCGACATCCTGACCCAATACGCTGTCCAGGCTCGCTACCCAGGTTGGGACGAAGCCGTAACCCCGGATGAATACCAGGAAGCGCTCAAACTGGCCGCCCGGGTACTCTTTTGGGCAGAAAAAACAATCGGGTAACAAACTATGCTCTTTGTAAAAGGTAGAAGCCAGGAACTTCTACCTTTTTGTTTATCAATGTGACCCAGCCCGCTTCAGCGGGCTTCGCAGAATAGCCCGGACATTCATGTCCGGGCGGGTACGAAAGGCGGCCCCCATGACCGATGACCCGGAAAAACTAAAAGCAGAAATCAAACGTTTGCAGGCGCAACTTGCCACCCTTACCGGCGACGGCGCCATCGCCCAGGGAGCCAACGCCAAAGCCGTTGGTAAGGATGGCACACTGGTTGAAGGCGATTATGTTGCCAATGGTGGCAAATTGGAGAAACACTATCACGTCCCCGAAGACGCCTCCCCCGCAGAACTACGCGCCGCCTACCTGAACCACCTGTTCGAGAGCGTCAGCCAGTTGCAGTTATCGGGAATCGACCCCAAGACCGCCTCGGACGCCGAAGCGCGCCTGAACCTGGGAGCGGTTTACACCGCCCTACAAACAACCCAAACAGCACATGGAGAAGTAGTTGAGCATGATGAGAGCGGCACCCGTTTAAGAATCGAGGCTGTGCCTCTTCACATTTCGGCCCTGACGCAGTTGAACCGCCACAACCGCCTGGTCCTGCTCGGCGACCCCGGCAGCGGCAAGACCACCTTTGTCAATTTCGTCGCCATGTGCCTGGCCGGCGAGACACTCCAGCATAAAGACGCCAATCTCGCCGTCCTGACCGCTCCCCTGCCCGAAGAAGATGACCCGCGCCGCAACCGCGACGAGAAGCCCAAATCCCAACCCTGGGAACACGGCCCGCTCCTGCCGCTGCGCGTCATCCTGCGCGACTTTGCCGCGCGCGGCCTGCCGCCAATCGGCGAAAAAGCCAGCGCCAAAACGCTCTGGCAGTTCATCCTCAGCGAACTGGACGCCTGGGCTTTGTATGAGTTCGAGAAACCGCTCGCCCAGGAACTACTCCAAAAGGGCGGCCTGCTCTTGCTGGATGGCCTCGACGAAGTCCCCGAAGCCGACCAGCGCCGGACGCAAATCAAGCAGGCTGTTGAAGGATTCGCTGCCAGTTTCCCGAAATGCCGCATTCTGGTCACCAGCCGCACCTACGCCTACCAGCGCCAGGATTGGCGTCTGAACGGATTCTCCGAAAGCGTGCTGGCGGCTTTCTCGCGCGGCCAAATCCGCAACTTCGTCGAGCGCTGGTATGCCCACATCGCCGTCTTGCGCCGCATGGGCAGCGACGACGCCCAGGGCCGGGCCGAACTGCTCAAACGGGCTATCTTCAACAGCACCCAGTTGATGGGCCTGGCCGAACGCCCGCTGCTCCTGACCCTGATGGCCTCCCTGCACGCCTGGCGCGGCGGCACCCTGCCCGAAAAACGCGAAGAACTGTACGCCGACGCAGTCGACCTGCTGCTCGACTGGTGGGAAAGCCCGAAAGCCGTCCGCAATGCGCGCGGCGAGTTGGTCGTGCGCCAGCCCAGCCTGGCCGAATGGCTGAAAGTGGATCGCGCCAA
>DAOUML010000213.1:0-5392 GCA_034411635.1 Anaerolineales bacterium | reverse complement strand
TTCCACCTAAATTCTACGGAAAACTACCATGAAAACACTCTCTGCCACCGCCCAGGCCTCGCCGAATATTGCATTGGCGATGTAATCTCAAGCGAACAGTATATACGGTATCAGCGAGATTGGTTATCCCTAACCCGGACAAGCCGGAAAAGAATACCTTTAACCACAACGGCAACAACGGGGCACTACGGAAAACCTTTAATGCTTTTACGTCGTGTTCCGTCGTTGCCGTCGTGGTAATTTTCTTGCTTTTTGTGCAAGGATTCAACTTTAAAGTTCCTATTCAGAACTCGTGATTTTCCAGGAGGCTGAAAAAATGCGCGAAATTAATTTCTCTGTCATGTCCAACCAGGCCGATTTTGAAACAACCATTCTGCGATACGAACCTCTGGTAAAGGCATTTAAACAGCAAACCCGCATCCACGTCAATATCATGCCGATTGGTTGGCAAAACGGCTGGTCGCAAGTGCTTAATTTTGGGCTGTACGGCAAAGGCCCGGACGTATCCGAAGTTGGCTCCACCTGGGTCACCAGCCTGGCCGCCTTGCAAGCCCTGAGGCCAATTGCCCCGTCAGAAATTGCAGAACTGAGCGGCGGCGAGGCCTTTTTCCCACCAAGTTGGCAGGCCAATTTTCTGCCAGGCGACCCCAGAATATGGGGGTTTCCCTGGGTCGCCGATGTCCTACTGGTTTATTACTGGAAAGATGCCTTGATACAAGCGGGGATTACCGACGCCACCTCCGCTTTTGCAACCCCGCAAGCGATGCAGAAAACCCTGCTGACTTTGCAACAGAAAGGTCATGAATATCCCCTGGCGATGATGGTCCACAATTCAAACCGCGCGATGCACATTGCGGTTAATTGGGTTTGGGCCGCCGGGGGCGAACTCATGACCCCGGATGGCAAACAGGTCGCTTTTGCCCAGGAGAAAGCCTTGCAGGGATTTCGGGATTATTTCGGCTTGCTGCCTTTCATTTCACCGCAAATTGTCAAAGAAACCTTTCCTTCCGGGTTTTTCCAGTCCAAAAAAGCGATGGCGATGATTGACGGGCCACGCTTTGATGTGATTGGCCGCCAAACAGACCCCGCCTGGCGCGAAAAAATTGGCCTGGCCCCTTTATTCACCAAAACCTGGGTTGGCGGCATGAACCTTGTGATCTGGAAACATTCACAGTACGATCAGGAGTCGCTGGCCTGGATTCGCTTCCTGCTTCAGCAAGCCCCACGCAACCCGATAAAACTGCACGATGTCATGCTTTATGCTCATCGCCAGGCTTTCGAGATGCCCAACGACGAAGATGAACATTACCAGGATGTCTGCCGAACCGGTCTGACGCATGGATGCCCCTTCCCCGCCACCGGCAGGGGCTGGGGTTCAATTGAAGATCGTCTTAATAAAGCCATCAACAATATCTGGCCCGAACTTTTTGAGAATCCCGAAGAAGATCCATCTCTCGGCATTCTCCAGTACATCGAACCGCTTGCCCGGCGGCTCAATATGCCCCAACCCTAGCCCTTTGGAGAAAATCATGCAGCGCATCTTCCTTTTGTTAACCCTTGCCACCTTCTTGCTGGCATCCTGCGCGCCGGCAGCCCGCGCGCCAGTCGTTATTCCAACCACAACCCCCGGAACGCTGACTGTCGACCCGTCCATTTCGCTTGGGGAAATCAGCCCCTACCTTTTTGGCACCAATTACGGCCCCATGCACGCCGTTACAGTGGAGATGATGCCGCTGGTTGAACAGGCCGGATTCACCATCCTGCGTTTTCCAGGCGGCGCCCAAACCGACGCCTGGGACATGAAACCCTTCCAGATTGACCAATTTATGGCTTTTTGCGAGCAAGTCGGCGCAACCCCGCTTATCAGCGTCCGCTTGTTGGATGGCTCGCCGGAAACTGCTGCGGAATTGGTACGGTATACCAACCTCGAGAAGAAATACGGCGTGGTCTATTGGAGCATTGGAAACGAGGCTTCGATTTACACCCAACTCAAGCACGCGGATTATGATTACACGACCGAACATCTCAACCGCGATTGGCGGCCAATTGCAGAAGCCATGAAAGCGGTCGACCCAACCATCAAACTGGTTGGGCCAAATATCCACCAATGGAACCTCGATTATGCCTCCACCCCAAAAGACTCAGCCGGGCGCGATTGGATGACCGAATTCCTGAAAGCCAACGGCGATTTGATCGATGTTGTCGCCGTTCACCGCTATCCGCTCCACCACCCCAGCAACCCCGTCACGGTGGAAGATTTGCGCCGCAACACCCGGCAATGGGTGGCGGAAATCGAATACCTGCGCAGCCTGACCAGGGAAATTCTGGGGCGCGAACTACCCATTGCCATCAACGAACTTAATTCTGACCCCAGCCCAACCATGCTTCAGGAAGCATCGCCCGATTCGTTCTATAACGCCATCTGGTATGCCGATGTGCTCGGTCAACTGATGAAAGCCGATGTTTTCATGGTAAATCAATGGGTACTTTCCCAGCGCAGCACCGGGCTGGGACTGTTCCAGGGCAACAACATTCGCCCCACCTTTTACGTTTTCCCGCTTTACAAGAATTTTGGCAGCGAATTGCTTCATTCCGATTCAGGCCTGACCGATGTTGATATTTTCGCCGCCAGACGCGCAGACGGCGCGCTGACCCTGATGATCATCAACCTGTCTGACACTGAACAGCGCGTCCCGCTACAGGTTTCGGGCATGGAACTAGCATCTGCGGCAGAAGTCTGGCTTCTGGATATCAACCATAACGCCGAAAACCTGGGCGCGCAAGACCTCCCGGCAGACGGCATCCTGACCTTGCCAGCCCAATCGGCCACCCTTTATGTCATCAATCCATGAGCAATTCACCAAACTTTAAGAATCCAATCCTGCGCGGCAGCTACCCAGCTCCATCAATCTGCCGCGTAGGCCAGGACTATTACCTGGTGAATTCATCTTTTGAATACTTTCCCGCCGCACACGCTCTTTCTTGCCGATGATTACCGCGCTAATTTCGACAGTATCATCCGTGACCTGAATCTGCCAGCCAATCCCAGTCTCTACATCCACGCCCCGGCCCGACTCGACCCATCCATGGCGCCACCTGGACAGGATACGCTCATCGCTATTATCCCCGTCGGACACATGGCGAATGACAGTGAGCAGCCCCGCCAGTCCGCCGGGCAAGATTGGGCCAATCTGCGCGACGAAGCGCGAGGGCACGTCTTCAGGAGGCTGGCCTCGTTGGGCATTACCGACCTTGAAGCACATATCAAATTCGAGACGACTTTCACGCCGCTTTCATGGAAAAAGCGCTACAATCTGGTAAAAGGTTCGACCCATGGCTTGTGTCACAACCTGACCCATCCCAACATCGTCTCCGTCTACGACGCGGGCGAACAGGATGGGCAACCCTACATTGTAATGGAAATGGTCGAGGGCCAAACCCTACGACAGTGGCTCGACTCGGCTACGGCAGCAATCCGCGCCAGGTGGCCGAACAAATTGCCAGCCTGGTCAAGGGCAAGCCGCGCCGCTTGCGCTACCCGGTGGGCAATGATATTCAGTACCTGCTTTGGGTGCGTTCCATTCTGCCAGAAAAAATCTTCGAGCGCTATATGCGCTGGGTACTGCAAGGCGGTCAGTCGCTGGCGTATGGCGATGATGATAGCACCCTGCGCCGTAAAATGGGATTCCGCCGCGTGATGCTCGAAAGCACCCCTGCTGACCGCATATTTACCGGTTCCAAAATTGTCCTGGGCCTGCTGGCAATCGGCGGGCTGGCCTGGCTCTTCAAGCAACTGCTTCAACGCCAAGGGAGAAACAAATGAAAATCACCCTGGTCAACTTTGGCAGCCGTGGCGACGTGCAGCCTTGCATCGCTCTGGGCGTTGCGCTCAAACAACAAGGCTGGCAGGTCACCATCGTTACCCATGCCTACGCTGAAGCCTTTGTACGCCAATATGGCCTGGGCTATGCCGCCACCCCTGGCGACGCGACCCGGCTTGTGAAAGACATTCACGATGCCGGGATGGACATCTTCCGATTTGCCCAGGCTTGGGGGAAATTTTTCCAACCCAGTATTATGGATGCCAGCATGGATACCATCCTGAAAGCCAGTCGGGATGCGGATATCTTGATGTTTAGCCACTTTGCATCAGGCGCGCGCCTGACTGCCGACCTGACCGGGGCGCGTTGTGTGCGATTTTCCCTCCAGCCTATTTACCCCACCCGCCAACTTGTCTCGGTCATGTTTCCGCAGCTACCCTTGGCGGGGTCTATAACCTGCTGACACACCACATTGGCGATCTTTCGGGCCATTGGGCTATTTACGAATTGTCCAACCGCTGGCGCGCCAAACATAGCCTGCCGCCGATGGATCGTTTTCGGCATCTGTATTACCAGCAAAACGGCGAGCCGATCCCGCACCTGCAAGCCTATATCTCTCACTTCATCCCACGCGCCTCCGATTGGGGGCCGCATGTCCATGTGACTGGTTTTTGGCACCTGGATCAGGCATCCAACTGGCAAGCACCCCCTAGCCCTGCTAAACTTCCTGGATGCGGGCCAAGCACCGGTTTACATTGGCTTTGGCAGCATGAACGACGATGAATTCCATAAGTTATCGCCCATCGCCGCCCAAGCCCTGGAGATAGACCGGGTAGCGCGGCGTGCTGTTGGGCGGCTGGGGCGGTCTGGGCCAGGGCGCAAAACTTGGAAAGCACATCTTCCCGATTGTAGAAGCGCCCCACGACTGGCTTTTCCCGCACATGAAGGCGGCAGTGCATCACGGCAGCGTTGGCACCCTGGCTGCCAGCCTTCGGGCTGGCTTGCCAACAGTAGTCATCCCCTTTCTCGGTGACCAGCCCTTCCTGGGCCGTCAGGTGCAAAAAATGGGGCTGGGTCCAACACCCATCCTGCATAGAAAACTGACCGCCGAAAAACTGGCCCGCGCCATCGAGCAGGCCCTCCAGTCTGAAATTCGCCAGAACGCCCGACAAATGGGCGAAAAACTGCGCCAGGAAAATGGCGCGCAAACCGCTTCTAAAATTATTACGAGAATGATTTGAATTGATAAGGTTATTTTGATTATAAATTTCAGAAAATTTGATTTTTTCGCGCTTATGGCCTGTTTTCCCGATAAATCTCTCGATTTTCTGTGTCTATTTGATGAATTTATTGTAAAATAGCGAAATATTATCCAATTAAACAAAAAAACCTGAGAAAACAGGCTTTTTGTTTTACAGAAACTGGCATTTCTCCCCCAAAAAATCGTTCTTTTTGCAAAAAAACTACTTTTTGAGCGGGTGACGGGACTCGAACCCGTGACATCCTGCTTGGGAAGCAGACGTTCTACCACTGAACTACACCCGCTTGGTGTGGCAGGATTATAGCCATGC
>DAOUML010000212.1:0-22994 GCA_034411635.1 Anaerolineales bacterium | reverse complement strand
GCGGATTATGTGCTGATGTCTTACGGCACCGGGGCGATTATGGCTGTCCCGGCGCATGACGAGCGCGATTTTGCCTTCGCCCGGAAGTTTGAGTTGCCCATTATCCCGGTCATCCAGCCGGAGGGTGAAGCGATCCTGGATGGGGCCACGATGGAAGTCGCTTATAGCGGCGGCGGCCGGATGATTAATTCGGCCCAGTTTAACGGGACATCCGTCAATGATAAAAAGGGTAAGGACAACCCCGGCATACTCGCAGTCGCCAAATGGCTCGAAGAAAAGGGTCTCGGCAAACTGGCGGTGACATATAAGTTGCGTGACTGGCTGATTTCGCGCCAACGCTATTGGGGTTCGCCGATCCCGATGATTTATTGCGAAAAAGACGGCTGGAATCCTGTGCCGGATGACCAGTTGCCCGTGACCCTGCCCGAAGATGTGGAGTGGAAACCGACCGGCGAAAGCCCGCTGAAACTGCACCCGACCTGGAAGAACACCACCTGCCCGGTCTGCGGCGGCCCGGCGACGCGTGAAACCGATACGATGGACACGTTTATGTGCTCGTCGTGGTATCACCTGGGCTATCTCTCGCCCTGGCGCAAAGATGTGCCGTTTGACGAGGCAGAATACAATTACTGGATGCCGGTCGATACCTACACGGGCGGCATCGAACATGCCAACATGCACCTGATGTATACGCGTTTCTTCCACAAGGCCCTGCGCGATGCCGGCATTACCGAAGGCCACGAGCCGATGACCCAACTGCGCAACCAGGGCATGGTGCTGGGCGAGGACAACGAGAAGATGTCGAAGAGCCGCGGCAACGTGGTTGCGCCGGATGTGCTGGTGGATTACTACGGGGCCGACACCGTGCGCGCTTACCTGATGTTCTTCGCGCGCTGGGAGATGGGCGCGCCGTGGGATAGCCAGGGCATTGAAGGTTCGGCCCGCTGGGTGCGGCGCGCCTGGACGCTGTTTACCGACGAGCCTTCGACTTCGCAAGGCTCCGCTCAGGCCGAAGTTTTGCGTGGCCTGCGCCGCAAAGTGCACCAAACCCTGCGGCGGGTGACGCATGACTTTGAGAATTTTGAGTTCAATACGATTGTTTCGAGCCTGATGTCGTTGCTAAACGAGATGTATAAGGCCCGTGAAGCCGGGGCCGCCGGTTCTGCCGAGTGGCAGGAGGCGGTGAACATCTACGTGCGCATGGTGGCCCCGGTAACGCCGCACATCGCCGAAGAACTGTGGACAGGCGTGTTGGGCGAGCAATACAGCGTCCATACCCAGGATTGGCCGAAGGTGGACGAGGAAGCCGCCAAAGACGACGAAATCACAATTCCGGTGCAGGTCAACGGCAAATTGCGCGATAGGCTGGTGGTTCCGGCTGAATCAAGCGAGGATGAAATTAAATCGCTGGCGCTGGCAAGCGAATCGGTTCAGAAGCATTTGGAAGGCAAAACGCCTAAAAAGGTGATTGTGGCGCAGAAGAAGTTGATTAATATTGTGGTGTAGTTCGTTTTTACAATCCCCGCAAGGTGAAAATCTTGCGGGGATTTTTGATTTTGGGCAAGTAAGGCTTGACAATAAATTCGACATGGTATAATTTCGATTCGTATGCCTGAAAAATCTCTCGAATCCACAAAAATTTGCCCAACTTGCGGCACGCGCCTGGCCGAAAACACTTCGCGCTGCCTGGTTTGCGGCACAGAGTTATCGCAGTCGGTAGATGTAAAAGAAACCAGCCAGGTGCAGGCGGCGCGTATGCCTGAAATCACCCTCAGCCTGCCCATGGCGCTCGGCCTGCTGACGCTCTTCCTTTTGGCCGGGGCGACGCTGGTTTTTGTCGCCATGCGCCTGACCGGGGCCGGGGCCGCCAGCGAGAGCGATGCTACCGCAACCATTACCGCCACCCCCACCCTTAGCCCTACCGCGACAATTCTCTTCACCGAAACCCCGGTGCCAACTTCCACCACTCAGCCGCCCCAAGAATATACCATCGGCCAGGGTGATACCTGCCTGGGTTTGGCCGCCACCTTTAATGTCTCTTTTCAGAGCATTATTCTGGAAAATAATCTTTCGGCGAGTTGCATTCTTTCGGTGGGGCAAAAAATTCGCATTCCCTACCCCACGCCAACCCCCATGCCCGCGGCCACTTCCACGCTCATTCCTGAGCAGGCTACGTTGGCGGCTTGCGAAAAAGTTATTTACACGGTTCAAACCGGTGATACGCTGGGCACAATTTCCAACAATTATGCCGTGCCACAAGAAGCCATCAAATCTTACAACAGCCTCAGCACCGATGTCGTCTATTTGGGGATGAATATTGTTATTCCGCTCTGTGAACGCGCCGCAACCCCTGGCCCAACGCCCACCCCAACCGTCCCGCCACCGTACCCGGCCCCCAGCCTGCTCCTGCCTGCTGATGGTTCTTCCTTCACCCTGGCCAACGACTCGATTACCCTGCAATGGGCTTCGGTGGGCATCTTGCGCGATAACGAAACTTACCAGGTGATTGTAGAAGATGTGACCGACGGTTCGCGCCGGATTGTGCAATATACCAGTGACACCAAATTTATCGTGCCTTCATCCTTCAGGCCGCGTGACAGCGCTCCGCACATCTTGCGCTGGTGGGTGACGGCGGTGCGCCAGAGTGGCACGGACGATAGCGGGCAGCCCATCTGGACCCCCGCCGGGGCGCAGGCCGAGCGGCGGGTGTTCTCCTGGCAGGGTGTTGCTCCTGGTAATACGCCTGAACCATAAATAAAAATGGCCGCCGTTCCCTGCGCAGTATTCAGGAAATGGCGGTTTTTTCATCGGGAGGAAGCATGGCAAGCCATATTATTAAACCGCGTAAGCGCATTGCTTTGGTTGCGCATGATAACAAAAAAGCCGATTTGCTCGATTGGGCGCGCTATAATCGCGGCACGCTCAGTCGTCATACCCTGCTCGGAACAGGCACCACTGGCGCGCTGCTCGAAACCGAACTGGATGTGCCTGTCAAGAAGTACAAGAGCGGTCCGCTTGGCGGCGATCAGCAAATCGGCGGTGGCATTTCCGAGGGCGAAATCGACCTGTTGATTTTCTTTTGGGATCCGCTTGAACCCCAGCCGCACGACCCCGATATTAAGGCCTTGCTGCGTCTGGCCGTTCTTTATAACATTCCGACGGCTTCAAATCGCGCTACGGCTGATTTCATCATCTCTTCGCCGCTGATGCAGGAAGAATATGAAAACAGCACGCCTGATTTGGCGCGATATAGAAATGCCAAGCGAACCTATTAAAAAGGTTCTTTAGGACTTCCCGTGATAAGCCCCCGCATTTTGGGGTATGAGAGCGCGTACGCGCTCTCATACCCCAAAATGCGGCCTTCTTTACCCTGAAGAGCGCCGGGGCAGGCAGGCAAATATCAGAGAGCCATTAAAAAAACAAGCCCCCCGTTGCCCGACGGGGGGCTTGCTGAAGGGAATACACCCTTCACCCAAAGGAGAATCACCATGTACGCAAACTCATTTAGTGAGCGAGCGTGGCAAGTTTGAACCACAGTGCGGGAATGCGGCTAATCTTGCCCCAGGCGGTGAGACTGGCGCGTTTAGAAAAGACATCATAGTCATTGGCTTCAATGACATCCAGAATGCCCTGGTAAAAATTGGAGGAAGCCCCAATTGCCAGTTGACCGTCGCGTTCGAGCAGGGCGATGCCCTTCTCGGCTTCGGCGTACAGTTTGCGCGTGCGATCAATCTGGAAGCGCATAAAGTTGCGCCAGGCGTCGTTGATTGTGCCGCGCGCAATATCGGCTTCGCTGATGCCAAAGGCTTTGAGTTCGTCTTTTGGCAGGTAGATGCGTCCGTTGCGAAAATCTTCGCCCACGTCGCGCAAGATATTGGTCATTTGCAGGGCCACGCCCAGTTTGATGGCATACGGCAGGGCCTGGTTCGATTTGAATCCGACGATGTACATGCTCATTAACCCGACGGTGGAGGCGACCCCGTAACAGTAGGTTGCCAGGTCGTCGAAGGTTTTGTAACGAGTTTGGGTTATATCGCGGGCGACGCCGTCGATGAGTTGCAGGGCGTAGCGCGGGGGAATGTGATAACGTGAGCGGGTATCGGCCCAGGCCTGGGCGACCAGATCGTCGGCGCGGGGGGGGACCAGACCTTGTACAACGCCGCGCCAGTAATCCAGTTCAATATCGCGGCCAACGATTGAGCCTTCGTCTACAATATCATCGACGACGCGGCAAAAGGCGTAAAGCGCGCGGGCGGCGGAGCGTTTTTCTTCAGGCAACAGGCCCGAAGCCATGTAAAAAGATTTGGAGTGTTCAGCAGCCACGCGTCCGCACAGCGCATAGGCCTCTTCCAGAGCGGCATCGCCAGCCCAGTAGGAAAAAACCGGGCGGGTGGATGGGTGCGGAATATTACCGGCAAGGTTTAGTAATTTGTGTTCCCAATGTGCGTGCATGGCGTTCCTCCTGTCTTAATCCTTACTGTTTTGGTCATATATTTGTATTCTATGTATTTTTTATATTTTGTCAAGGTTTTTTACAGAATTGGCCTGGAATATGCTTGACAAAATCTGTGCAAATGTTATACTGTAGGGGTAATTGATCAACCAGTGATTAGAAATAGAAACAAGGAGAAAATTGTATATGAGCGCAAAACCCCAGGCAGTTGTAATTGGCGCAGGGATTGGTGGCATTGCCACTGCGGCCCGGCTTGCAAAAAACGGTTTTGATGTAACCGTTCTTGAAAAAAATGATAAATCAGGCGGACGCTGCAACCAGATTGTGCGCGATGGGCATCGTTTTGATATTGGCCCGACCCTGTTCTTGATGCCAGAAATCTGGGAAGAGACTTTCGCTGCTCTGGGTGAAAAGATGAGCGATCATCTTGATTTGCGCCGCATTGACCCCACTTATAAAGTCCATTTTGACGATGGCTTGCAGTTGCAGTTGACTTCCGATATTGGCAAAATGCAGGAGCAGTTGGAGGCTGTCGATAAGACGGCTTTTACGGGTTTTCTCGGTTATATTGCCGAGGGTGCCAGGCATTATAAAATTTCGGTTGAGAAGTTTGTGGGCCGTAATTTCTACAATATCTTTGAGTATTTCAGCCTGACCAATTTGCCGCTTATTTTTCAACTTAAGGCGCTCGATAAGCATTATCGCAATACCAGTCGATTTTTTAAGGATGAGCGTTTGAAGGCGGCTTTTACCTTTCAGAATATGTATCTGGGCCTTAGCCCTTATGATGCCCCGGCCACGTATTCGCTGCTTCAGTATACCGAATTGGCTGAGGGGGTTTGGTATCCTATCGGTGGCATGTATGCCGCGATTGAGGCGCTAACCAGGCTGGCGGAGAAAAACGGAGTCCGATTTGTGTATAACGCTCCGGTAAAGGCGATCCAGGCGCAGGGTAGTCGCGTCCAGAGCGTCGAAACGGAAGATGGCACTCGCTACGAGGCCGATCTTTTCGTGGGGAACGCCGATTTGCCGTACATCTACAAGGAATTGTTGCCCAAAAATAACGAAGCAGAAAAGTTGGACAAGAAACTTTACACTTGTTCGACGATTATGTTTTATTGGGGCGTCGATAAGCAGTATCCGCAGATTAATCATCATAACGTTTTTCTGGCAGGTGATTACAAGGCTTCGTTTGACCAGATTTTTGAGGACCACAGCCTGCCCCAGCAGCCTTCGTTCTATGTTCATGCTCCGGCCCGCACCGACCCTTCTGCCGCGCCTGCCGGGCAAGAGACGTTGTATGTGCTGGTTCCGGTGGGTCATTTGGACGAAAATAACAAGCAGGATTGGGATGCGATGGTTAATCGCGCCCGTGAGACGGTTTTTGCCCGCCTGGAGAAGGAAATGGGCATTAGCGATTTGCGTGAACATATTAAATTTGAGATTGTATATACCCCCAAAGAGTGGAAGCGTGAGTTTAACCTTGAGAAAGGCGCGGCGTTTGGCCTGAGCCATAATTTCTGGCAGGTTGGGTATTTGCGTCCGCAGAACCGCCATGCGCAGTTCAAGAATCTGTATTTTTCAGGCGCATCGACCCACCCTGGCACGGGGCTGCCGATTGTGCTGCTTTCTGCGCGACTGACAACCCAACGAATTCTGAAAGAGATGCCCCCGGCCAGGGTTGCCAGCCCGAAACTTTCGCCTGTTGCAGGTGATTAGCGTGTTTGTTTGTAACTGCCTAGCGTAGCGCGACTTTCAAGTCGCGTTTGGAGCAAGGCAGTTGAGAATTTGCTTTCAGGCGACATAAATGTCGCCCTACGAATATCAGTTCGTAGGCAGTTACGTTTGTTTTCAATTTAGGAAGAAACCATGCCCAATACCAACCCAATTTTTAACCTGAAAGCCGTTTTGAAAGAGACTGGCATGGGGGCCGATACGCTGCGCGCCTGGGAGCGTCGTTATGGCATGCCTGCGCCGCAGCGCACGCAGGGCGGTCATCGTTTGTATTCTGAGCATGATATTGCTCTGATTAAGTGGTTAATGGCGCGCCAGGAAGAGGGGCTTTCGATTTCTCGCGCGGTTGAAATGTGGCGCGAGCAAATTGCCAACGGAAAAGACCCGCTCAAAACCATGTCTGCGCAGATGCAGGCCGGTTTTGAGACGCCCCAGGCCATTTACCTGCCCCCCGAAACCGGGCTTGATGCCTTGCGCGCTCAATGGCTGGCGGCTTGTCTCAATTTTAATGAAATTATTGCCGAGCAAACCCTTAACCAGGCTTTTAGCCTTTACCCGGTTGAAACCGTTGCGGTGGACTTGATTGCGCGCGGGTTGACCGAAATTGGCTGGCTTTGGTATGAAAACCGCGCCAGCGTGCAGCAGGAGCATTTTGCTTCTGGTTTGGCGATGCGTCGGCTCGATGCGTTGATTTCTGCCTCGCCTGCTCCGGGGCGGGCGCACAGTTTGTTGGTGGGGTGTCCGCCTAATGAGTGGCATAACTTCAGTGGTTTGCTGCTAACGCTTTTGCTGCGTCGGCGCGGGTTGAATGTGATTTATTTGGGCGCCAATGTGCCGGCTGAGCGTTTTGAAGAAACGCTTTCAGCCATTCACCCCAGCCTGGTTGTGCTTACTTCGCAGCAGTTGCGCACGGCGGCTACTTTGGCGCATACGGCCGCTTTGCTTTCGGCCCACGGCGCTACGGTGGCCTTTGGCGGGCGGATTTTCACGGCAGAACCGGAACTGACCCGGCATATTCCCGCTCATTATCTGGGTGATACGCTGGAAGCAGGCATAGAGAAAATTGAGACGTTGCTGATTACCCGGCCCGATGCGCCGCAAATTATTTTGCCTTCGACCAAGTATGTGAAAACGCTGCAAAGTTTTGCGCTTAATCGCCCGCTGATAGAGGGGGATGTTAACCAGAAAATTCTTCCTTTTGCTGAAAATGCGCGCCATATCGCAGATGCAAATTTGTTTATGGGCGATAACATTATCGCCGCTTTGCAATTAGGCAACTTGCGCTTCATAGAGTCGGAACTGGATTGGCTCGAAACATTGATCAAGGTCTATCAACTTCCGCCGCAGGCTGTTTCTTCTTATCTACAAACGTATGCCGATGCTGTTGCGCATCACATGCCCGAACATGGCACGCTCATCAGCGAATGGATGCGCCAGGCGACAGCCAATAAATTTTCATCCTGATTAATTAAAAAACGAGGATTAAAACATGAACACACCAACTCTTTCTGATCCGCGCGCCACAAAGATTGCCCTGTGGGCAGGAATTGCCTTTTCGTTGGCTTTTACTGTAATTATCTGGTTGGCTGGCGAACGCCTGAACGCTATTCCTCTCTTGCCTGATCAGGGGCCGCTCTGGTATGAGTGGAAATTGCCTCCCGACCAGGTGACTTTTATGACCCGCTTGTCATACTGGGGTCTGTATGCCATTCACCAAATCGCTTTCTGGGGACTAATTTACTACGCCCAGACTCGCGTGCAGAAGTATGCCAAAGGACTGCATACGGTTAACCTGATGGCCCTGGGGCTGAACGCGCTTTTCATCGTTTTACACTTTGTCCAAAGCCATATCTGGTACGATGGCCTGGCCCAGGATACGCCGGTTTGGAGTTCGCAAGGCTCGGTGATTTTGATGTTGTGCGCCATTTTGATTATTGAAAACAAGCGCCGCGGCATGTTTTTTGGCAAAAAAGCCCCGATTTCGGCGCGCGTAACCGATTTTGCCCGCAAGTATCATGGCTATTTGTTTGCCTGGGCCATCGTCTACACATTCTGGTTTCACCCGATGGTTAATACTTCAGGGCATTTACTTGGTTTCTTATACACCTTTTTCCTCATGCTGCAAGGCTCGCTCTTTCTCACGCGCATGCATGTCAACAAATGGTGGATGCTGACGCAAGAAGTTTCGGTGCTGTTTCATGGGACGATGGTCGCAATTTTGCAAGGTTCTGGCATCTGGACGATGTTTTTCTTCGGTTTTCTCGGTATCTTTGTCATTACCCAGATGCACGGCCTGGGCTGGAGCAAAACTGTTCGCTGGTTGATAGGTCTTGGTTATATTGTTTCGGCGTTGCTGGTCTATAATTGGAAGGGATGGGAATATTTGAATGAAATTGTGCGTATTCCCATTATTGAATATCTGGTGGCCTTCCTCATGGCCGGACTGGTAGCCCTCGGTATTTGGATTGCCGACCGGTTCAGGAAGTTGCCCTCAACCCCTGAGCGCGAAACAGCGTCATAGCGCAAAATCATCTTTCGATGGAGGCCAAGCATGAGTATCCAAATTGTCACCGATAGCACCTGTGATTTGCCCAAAGAAACGGTCGAAAAATTGGGCATCACCATTCTGCCGCTCAATATTCACATTGGCGAGAAGGCTTACAAAGACGGCGTAGACATCAGCCGCGAAGAGTTCTACCGTCAGTTGCCCGCCCTGAACCCGTTTCCGAAAACCGCCTCCCCCGGCCCGGGCGGGTTCGAGCAACTCTATCAGCGATTGGCCGATCAAGGCGCGAAAGCCATCCTTTCGATTCATATCTCCGAAAGCCTGAGCGCCACCGTCAACGAAGCGCGGATTGCCGCCGAGCAATTTGCCCGCATTCCGGTCACGGTGCTCGATTCGTCCCAACTCAGCCTGGGGACGGGCTATCTGGTCGAAAAAGCCGCCCAATTGGCCGCCGCCGGGCAATCCATCGAGGAAATTTTATCCGCGCTCAAGGAGCAAATGCAACGCAGTTATGTTTTTGCCTCGCTCAAAACCCTCGAATATTTGCGCCGCAGCGGACGTATGCACAGCGCCGTTGCCCGCATTGGCGAACTGATTAAACTCAAACCCGTGCTGCACATGAACATGGGAAAACCAGTTGTGCACCGAACCCGCACCCAGAAAAATGCCACCACCCAATTGCTGACCTGGCTCGAACAATACGCGCCGTTTGAGCAACTGGCTATCGTTCATGCCGGCATTCAGGAAGAAGCCGAAGCCTTGCGCGAAAGCGTCCGCGTTTACTGGCCTGAAAGCGACGTGCCTGTCTTGCAAATTACCCCTGTTTTGGGCGCGCATCTCGGCGTGGGCGCGTTGGGGTTTGCCTGTATTTCTCGCAAATAGGACGCCGGATGAACCTCGCAAAAACCCTCACCATTCTCGGCGCGCTGGCGATGACCGCCATCATCGCTTACGCCTTCATCGCCGGCGATTTTGCCACCGAAGGCGCAATTCTGACCTCCATGCCCTGGGGCATCGTCTCGCTGGTAGACCTGTATGTGGGATTCACGCTTTTTTCGGTCTGGATTGTCTACCGCGAAAAATCCATTGTGGCAACAATCTTATGGATTCTCGCCACAATGACCCTCGGCGCGCTTGCCATCAGCCTGTATGCCTTCCTGGCATTGCGCGCCAGCCAGGGCAACCCGCAAAAATTTTTCATGGGCAAAAACGCCCCCTGACACCCTTTCATGGACAAAAAACGCCTCTTTTCTGTCATCTTCGTCGTTTTTGTTGACCTGCTTGGCTTCAGCCTGATTCTGCCGCTGTTGCCCTATTACGCCGACACCTTTGGCGCCGACGAATTCATCACCGGCCTGCTGGTGGCTTCCTACGCCGCCATGCAGTTGATTGGCGCGCCCATGCTCGGGCGTCTCTCAGACCGTTATGGGCGTCGTCCGATGTTGCTTATCAGCATTTTTGGGGCCTTTCTGGGCTTTCTCTTTCTTGGTTTCGCCAATGCCCTGTGGATGCTCTTTGCCAGCCGAATGCTTTCCGGTTTCATGGGCGGCAACCTGAGCGTGGCTCAGGCCTACATTGCCGATGTGACCGATGAAAAAAGCCGCTCAAAAGGCCTGGGATTGGTTGGGGCCGCGTTTGGACTGGGTTTCATCATCGGCCCGGTCACTGGTGGATTTCTCAGTCAGTGGGGCTACGACATCCCCTCTTTCGCCGCTGCTGGCCTGTCCTTGATCAACCTTGTCCTGGTGGCCGCCTGGTTGCCTGAATCACTGCCGCCTGAACGCCGCACCCAAAAATCGGAAAAACGCCCCGGCTTCACCTTTGCCGCGCTCTGGGCGGCACTTCAGCGCCCTTTCAGCGGCTCATTACTGATTACCCGTTTCTTCTTTGGCCTGGCCTTCGCCATTTTCCAGACCGTTTTTGCCCTGTACGCCCTAAAAAAATTCCAACTTAACGCCCAGAATACCGGCTTTATTCTCACCTACGTCGGCGTCCTTTCTGTTTTTGTGCAAGGATTCCTGATTGGTCGCCTGACCCAACGTTTTCGCGAAGACCTGCTGATCTCCATCTCAATTGTTGTTATGGCCGCCTCCCTGCTCGGATGGGCAATCGTCCCCTCGGTTTTCTGGCTGATGGTCATCCTGGCCCCCACCGCCATCGCCGGCGGAATCTTGAATACCGTTCTCGCCAGCACCCTGACCAAAGCAGTCCAGGCCCAGGAAGTGGGCGGCATTCTCGGACTTTCGGCCTCCATCGAAAGCCTGACGCGCGTCATCGCCCCGACCCTCGGCGGCGCTCTGCTCGGCGGGTTCGGCACCTGGGCCCCCGGCCTGTTCAGCGGAATTCTACTGCTACTATTGAGCGTCTACGTCTGGCGCGTCATCTATGGCAGCCCCATTGCCGCGGAAATCCGCGAAAGGGCGAAGGCAGTCGATATTCGTTAATCGATATTCGATAGTGGATACTCGAAAGTCGAATATCGAGTATCCACTATCGAATATCGACCTTCAACATTCAGGAGACCCCTATGGAAAAAGACATCCTCCAAAACTTCTTCGGCAAACTTATGCCCATGTTCCCGCCGCGCGCCGAGGCTTTTCTCAAAAGCGCCACCCGCGAAGACCTCAACCGGGTCAACTTCCGCTATATCTTCACTGTCAACGGCATGATTGAAATCAGCCACATGATAGAAGATGCCATCGTTGCCAGTCCCGGCGTTTCCGAAACCCACGTCTCCTTCCAGTATTTCTCGCGCATCGCCGACCAGCAGGATCGCTACACTCAGGTAGCCCAGGCTTCCACCGGGCTGTATCTCTACGGCGTACCAGACGCCCCCCTGCCCGATTTCGCCCGCGCCACCGCCATAGATACCACCGGCACCCCGCTCGAAAACTACTGGTTTGTCATCGCATACGGCCCCGGCATCCACATGACCCTCCTGGCCGAAGAAGTCAACCCGGCAGAACGACTCAAAGGCGAACCGCGCATGTATGAAGGCTTCTACACCTTCGACCCCAACTTTGCCTACAAAGTTATTACCGTCATGCACAAACTCTTTCCCGCCCAAATCGCCGAACCGACCCTGCCCGAACTCCTGGAATAAGATGACCTGCCTCTGGTGGATTCGCCGCGACATTCGCCTTGCCGACAACCCCGCCTTGCGCGAAGCGCTCAAGCACGGGCCGGTCATCCCCGTCTTTATCCTCGACCCGCGCCTGCTTCAACGAACTCCTGCCCGAAGGCAGGCTTTCCTCTTGGGTGGCCTTCGCGAACTGGACCTTGAACTGCAAAAACGCGGCTCGGCCCTGACCATCCGCAAAGGCAAGCCCGAAATCGAATTGCTCAACCTGATTATCGAGACCGGCGCCCAGGCCATCTACGCCGAAGAAGATTACACTCCCTACGCCCGCCGGCGGGATGAACAAATCGCGGACTCCCTGCCACTCACCCTCGTTCACGGCCAAACCGTCCACCACCCCGCCTCCGTCTTCAAGCCGGACGGCAAGCCTTATACCGTTTTCACGCCTTTTTCCAAAACCTGGAAATCTCTGCTGCCCCCCAGCCTGACTCCGCTCCCTGCCCCGGAACATTTCCCGCCCGTAAACCTGCCCCAATCCCTTTCCTTATCCGCTTATCCGCTTCAACAATCCGTTCTCGAATCCGCTTTATTCCCCCCCGGTGAACATGAAGCTCAACGCCGCCTCACTGCCTTCTGCTCCCCTCTCCCCATGGGAGAGGGGCTGGGGGTGAGGGCCTACCACCAAACCCGCAACCGCCTCGACCTGGACGGCACCTCCACGCTCTCGCCCTACATCCGCTTCGGCATGATTTCCATGCGCCAGGCGGCCCAGGCCGCGTTGAATGCGGAAGAGGAAAACCGATCAACTGGGAAGCCGGAAAATGGCCCCGCTACCTGGCTGAACGAACTCATCTGGCGCGAATTCTACATCGCCATCCTCTACCACTTCCCCCACGTTGCCACCCGCGCCTTCAACCCGGCCCTCGCCAACATCCCCTGGCGCGACGATGAAGCCGATTTCAACGCCTGGAAGGAAGGCCGCACCGGCGTACCGGTGGTGGACGCCGCTATGCGTCAACTGCGCGAAACCGGCTGGATGCACAATCGCGCCCGCATGATTGTCGCCTCCTTCCTCGTCAAGGACTTGCTCATCAACTGGCAGTGGGGCGAACGCTGGTTCATGGACAACCTGCTCGACGGCGACCCCGCCGCCAACAACGGCGGCTGGCAATGGACAGCCGGCACCGGCACCGACGCCGCGCCCTACTTCCGCATCTTCAACCCAATCCTGCAATCAGCCAAATTCGACCCGGATGGCGCCTACATCCGCAAATGGGTTCCCGAACTGGCCCACATCTCCTCGCCCGAAATCCACGCCCCCTGGGAAAAGGGCATCCGCATCCCTGGCTACCCCGCCAAACCTATTGTTGACCGCGCCGAAGCCCGCGAACGAACGCTGAACGCCTATAATTTGTCGAAAATCGGCCTCGATACGGGCTAATGCCCTACTCGACCTCCAGCCAACCTTAAAACATTCAACCTTCAACCGTCAATCAATGCCCACCATCCGCCCCCTCACCCTCGCCGACATCGCCCCCATCGCCGCCGCTTTCGCCGAACTCGGCTGGGATAAACCCGCCTCGCAGTACGAGAAATATCTCGCGGAGCAGGAAGCAGGCCAGCGGGTCGTCCTGGTCGCCTTTTTAAATGGCGAATTTGCCGGGTATGTAACAGTAGTTTGGCGGTCACAGTATCCAGCCTTCGCCATCCCAAATATTCCCGAAATCGTCGATTTCAACGTCCTGCCCAAATTCCGCCGCCAGGGAATCGGCGCGGCCCTGATGGACGAAGCCGAAAAGCGGGTTGCCGCCCGCAGCAATGTCGTCGGCCTGGGCGTTGGCATGACCAGTGACTACGGCTCGGCCCAGCGCATGTATGCCAAACGCGGCTACCTCCCCGACGGGCGCGGCTTGCACTCGCGCGGCCAGCCGATTCAATACGGTCAATCTGTCCCGGTCGATGATGACCTGGTGCTTTATCTGACGAAAACTTTTTCTTGATAACCTTCCACCTTCCACCCTGTACCGGTCTCGATACGGGCTGACGCCCTACTCGACCTGCGACTCGTTTTCAGCCTGACACCCGACACATGAAACCTGACACCCCCTCCGACCCCCAACTCGGCCTCGCCGTCCTGAAAGCCTTTCTCGCTGAAAAATCTCCGCTTGGCCCGTTGCGCGTCATGGCCGAGCGGGTCGGGCGTTTTTTCCAGGTGCCCCTGCCGGGATTCAAGCCCTACATCGTCTTTGGCCCCGAAGCCGCCCGCAAAGTGCTCGTCACCGAACGGGACAAGTTCCTGTGGCGCAACCAGGACCCGGTTACGGATTTGCTCGACCGGGGCGTACTCGTCACCGACGGCGCGGAACACGACCACTACCGCAAATTGATGGAAAAATCCCTGCGTCCCGGCCAATTGCCGCAATACGCCGAAATGATGCGTAAACAAACCGAACGCGTCAGCGCAACCTGGCAGGACGGCCAGACGGTGGACATGCTCGTCGAAGGCCGCAAAATTGCCCTGCTCATCATCATTCAGGCCCTCTTCAGCCGCGACGCCTGGGACGACCTGCCGCGCATCTGGACGCCCATCCTGAAAGCCATCGACTACATCTCTCCCGGCGCATGGATTCTCTGGCGGCGCATCCCACGTCCCGGCTATAAAAAGCACCTGCAAGCCCTGGATGCTTATCTCTATGAAATCATCGCGGAACGGCGAAAAGCGAACCTCGATACTCGATATTTGAATACTCCAAGTTCGAATATCGAATACTCGAATACCGAATCCCCGAAGTTCGACCTCCTCCAACACCTGATCGACGCCAACCTGCCCGATAAAATCATCCGCGATCAAATGTTGACCATGCTCATTGCCGGACACGACACTTCCACCGCGCTGCTGGCCTGGATCTTCGCCCTGCTCGGCCAGCACCCGGACGTTACCGCCCGCCTCGTCCGCGACCTGGACGAAGGCGAAGACGGCAAAAACCCGCCCCTGCTCGATCAGGTCATCAAGGAAACCCTGCGCCTTTACCCGCCCATCCATATCGGCAATCGCATTGCGGCCCAAGATGTCACCTTTGGCGAAGGCCAAACCATCCCGGCTGGCTCGCGCATGTTCTACTCCATTTACCTGACTCAGCGAGACCCGGCCATCTGGGAGAACCCCGACCAGTTTCAGCCTGAGCGTTTTGCGCGCGGCAGCGCGCCGCACTCGAAGGCCCAAACCGCGTCAGAAAAAACAGGGGCGAGTTTCATCCCCTTTGGCGGCGGGCCGCGCGCCTGCATTGGGGCCGCCTTCGGCCAGGCCGAAGCCCGAATTGTGGTCACTCAACTCTTAAAGACTTTCGACTTTCAACTTTTGACCAAAAATATCCATCCGCACATGGGCGCAACCCTCGAACCCAGACCGGGGGTGCTGATGAAAATTACCCTTCGCCAATCCTCCAATCTAAAATCTAAAATCTAAAATCCCAATGACCTACTTCGCCTTCCTCGCTTACTTCGTTATCATTCCCATTCTCGTCCTGCTACTCGTCACCTGGCTGGACAATCGCGCCGGACGCCCCACCCCCGGCTTTGACGCCAAAAAAGTGCCGCTGATCATCGCTGTGCATGTCGTCATCGCCCTGGTCTACACCACCCCCTGGGACAACTACCTGGTCGCCACTGGCGTCTGGTACTACAACCCGGATTTGGTAACGGGCATTACGATTGGCTATGTGCCAATTGAAGAATACACCTTCTTCATTGTCGAAACCATCCTGGTTGGCCTGTGGTGGTGGTTCCTCGCCCGGCGTATTGGTTGGTCGAGTAGTCGCGCAGCGACGCGTGAAAGTTGGTCGAGTAGTCGCGCAGCGACGTATCAACGGTGGTCGAGTAGTCGCGCAGCGACGTATCGAGACCAGGACAATCGAGACCACCCCCTCCAGCGCAACCGAAAACTTGGCTACTGGGCCACCGGAATACTGATCGCCGCCTGGCTCTTCTTTACCTTCCAATTTTTCTTTGCAGGTGACGAATGGAACTACCTCGGCATCATCTTCTTCTGGGCGCTGCCGCCCATCATTCCCCAATTCCTGTTCGGGGCCGATATTCTCTGGCACCACCGCAAACTGGTATTTTGGTCTATTTTCGTTCCGGGCCTGTACCTGTCGCTGATGGACATCGTCGCCCTGAATGCCACCACCTGGAATATCTCAAAAGACCAGACGCTTGGCATCAATTTCTTCGGCATTCTGCCCATCGAAGAAGTCGCCTTTTTCTTTATCACCTGCGTTTTAATCGGCTTCGGCATGACCCTGATGCTCTCGAACCTCGGCTGGCAGCGTTTCACCGACTGGCGCGCGCGCGGGTTTAAAGGCTTGCCGTAAAAGCGATACTCGATATTCGTTAATCGAACATCGTAACGAATATCGAATATCGAATATCGAATATCGAATATCAATCCCCTGTTCCGGAGTCTCCTCATGTCCTTCCCAACCTTTCAAAAACAAGAATATCTCAACCTCGAAACCTTCCGCAAGAACGGAACAGGCGTCAAAACCCCGGTCTGGTTCGTTCAGGAGGGCGATTCGCTCTACGTCTGGACTCAGGCCGATTCCGGCAAAGCCAAACGCGTTCGCCGTGAGACGCCTGTCAGCGTCAACATCGCCCCCTGTCGCGGCGATGGTCACTTGCTCGGCGAATGGGTCGCTGCCCGCGCCATCCGCGATGATTCGTCTGAAGCCGTCGCGCGCGTCCGCAAATTAATGATAAAAAAATATGGTCTCATGTTTCACGCTTTCGCGTTGATGGGCAAACTGCGCAAGGCGCAATACACCACCATTAAAATCGGATAGTCGGCGCGGCTAAAGCCGCTACTCATGGCATGAAAGTCATCTCGACAAGCTCGACGCGCCGCCTTCGGACTGGCGATTTTAGCCCCGAAGGGGCTTCCATGTAATGGGCCAGGGCTTTAGCCCGTTGAGAATAGGCAAAATTAGGGCAAATCAGGATTTCGATGCAATCTCCCTGGCATTTCAGCGGCTTTCTGGCAGGCATGGGTATAATCAAGCCTATTGGAGAAAGCCCATGATGCGAAAAATTCTTGCTGGTCTATTGCTTGGCCTGAGTACCCTTTTCTTTGCGCTGGCCCTTTTTTCGGTTGGCGCAATCTGGTTTTACAAACCGCCCCTCACCGAAGACGCGCTTTCGCGCCTGAAACAGATCGATGCCGAACTTGCCCTGGCCCAAACGTCCCTGCAAACAGCCAACCAGGAAATAGAGCGCACCTTGCGCATTGTCGATGCCGCCGAAGAGACGCTTGCCAATCTCCAAAATGAACTGACCCAGGCTCGCGCCCTGTTTGGCGAAGTGGACGACACCATGGAAGGCCAATTGTTGCCCAACATGCAAGCCACGCGCCAGCAAATTAGCACCGCCATTCAAAGCGTGCAAGAAGTTCGGCTTTATTTGCAGCAATTGAACGACAATCCCTTGCTAAGCATTTTATTCCCCAACGCCAGCATTCCCGGCGACGATTTGCTGGCAAGCATTATCGCCATTGGCTTCGATATCGACAAGCAAATTGTCGGCATGGAAGCCCTGGTTGAAAAAGCCTCCGTTTTTCTCAAAGACGCCTCTTATCTGATGGGCGGCGATTTGGAAGAAACCCGTCAAAACCTGCAAAATTTTCAAAGCGTAATAGACGACTACCTCGAAAAACTGGCCCAATGGCGCGCCCAACTAAGCGAAATCACCACCGCCCTGCCCGGTTGGATCAATACCGCCGCCATCTCCCTGACCATTTTCCTGCTCTGGTTCGCTTTTTCGCAAGCCGGCCTGTTTCTGCACGGGCTCGAACTCTGGCGCGGTGGCAACCCCCTGCTTCGTTTGCGCCGCAACCCTTAACCCCGCCCCGGATTTCTGAAGATGACCAACCTGACCGGAATCTTTGGCGGGACTTTCGACCCTCCCCACCTCGGACACCTGATCCTGGCCTCCGAATCGCTCTCCCAACTCGGCCTCGACCGTCTGCTCTGGGTGCTGACCCCCAGCCCCCCCCATAAACCCGGCGACCCCATCTCGCCGCTTCCGCAACGCATCGACATGCTCCGCCGCGCCACTGCCGACGAATCCCGGTTCGAGATTTGCAATGTTGAAATGGAGCGCCCCGGCCCGCACTATACCGTCGATACCCTGCGCCTGCTCAAAAAGCAGGACGCCTCGCGCGATTTGGTCTTTCTGATGGGCGGCGATTCCCTGCGCGACCTGCCCACCTGGCGCGAACCGCAGCAATTGCTTGCCCTGTGCGCGGCCATCGGCGTCATGCGCCGGCCTGGTGATGCGGTCAATCTCGACATTTTGGAACGCCAGATTCCCGGAATTTCGGCCAAAGTCCGCTTTGTGGATGTGCCCCTGCTCGAAATTTCATCCAGCCAGGTGCGCGAAAGGGTCGCTCGAAAGGCGATGTTTCGCTATTACTTGCATCCCGATGTCTACGCCTATATTTTGCAAAACAAACTCTATCAAAAGCCATGATCACCAGCGAAACAGAAATGCTGGCCTACCTGGGCCAGCATCAACTTTCTTACCAATATTTTAGCCATCCGGCGGTTTTTACCTGTGAAGAAGCCGCCCGGCATTACCCGCCGGTGCAGGCGGTCAGCACCAAAAATCTTTTTCTGAGCGATAAAAAAGGCCGTCGTTTTTTCCTGGCGGTCACAACCTGCCAGAAACAAGTCCGCCTGGATGCGCTTTCGCGTCAATTGGATTGTCCCAAATTGCGCTTTGCTTCTGAAACCCACCTGCGCAACTTGCTCGGCGTTTCGAGCGGGTCTGTTACCATGTTGGGGTTGGTAAACGACCACGCCCGGCAGGTGGAATTGTGGATTGACGCCGAAATCTGGTCGGAAGCCTTTTTCTTGTGCCACCCGCTGGTAAACACGGCCAGTCTGGTGCTTTCAAGGCCGGCCCTGGAGCATTTTTTTCGTCTGACGGGTCACAGCCTGCGGTTTTTTGGTGAAAACTCAGGGTAAGTGTGATTGCCAGTGGTGGGCAAAATCGAAAATGCGCCGACGAATGTAAAAAACATGCGGATCTGAAACCGGGCGTTTTTCTTTGATCAGGTCGATGGCCGCTTCGGGGCTATGTCCCTGGGCAATCAGAATCGCCGCGCCCATGACCACGCTGCGGTGCCGGCCCTTGGCGCAATGACTGTAAATTTTGCCGCCCTCGCGAATGACCTCCAGCGCGCGCTGGGTTCCCTGCACAATTTTCTTGAGCGGCATGGGCGTAAACGGACTGTCAAAAGTGCGCAGCCACAGCACTTCCATCGGCGGGTTGGGCAGGTCGGCGGGCAATTTGCTGATAAAGCGCATGTTCAGCACCAAACGAACACCCAACGTGTGCAAGCGTTCATAATCGCTGGCAGTTGGCATCGGGCCAATAAAAAGGTGGGGGGTAATTTCTGAAAAATTCATGCGAAAATTTTACCATTTACGAGCGGGTATTTTATGCCGAAAAGGGTATAATTTTGCTACACGAGTAAAAAGAAGGAGCGCAACCATGAGTTTGGATGTTGCTATTGCGAAAATTCAATCCATCATTACGGGCCAAAGCCCCAACGCTGAGATGAAAATTGTCAAAATGGCTGACGACGAAGCCCGTATTACCGTCCTGGCCCCGGCTGGCGATATGCAAGCCATTAAAGACGCGACGTTTATGCCCTGTATGGACTTGCTCAACAATGAGGATGTCGATATTCAGGTGCAGGTGTACGACAAAGACGCGCCGCCGCTGCAAGGCTAAGTTGGTATAATCGCGTCCATGTCTCTTACCATTCAAGAAGTTGAACATATTGCCAACCTGGCCCGCCTGGAACTAACCAGCGAGGAAAAAGGACGCTACCGCCTGCAACTCTCGGCCATTCTGGAGCATGTTGCCCAGTTGCAAAAGTTGGATACCGCCAGCATTCCGCCAACCACTTCAATTTTTGGCGGCGATAGTCGCTTGCGCGCCGACCAACCCCGGCCCGGCCTGACAGCCGAAGCCCTGCTTGCAAACGCCCCGGAGCAGGAAAAATCCCAGTTTAAGATTCCGCCGGTGTTTGAATAAAAAGTGTCAGGTGTTCCAGTGTCAAGTGTCAGGTTTCAGGTAAAACCTGGCTGACCTGACACCTCGCCCCTGACACCTCGCCCCTGATACCTTATGTCCCTGACCGACCTTTCCCTCCCCGAAGCCCAAACCTTGCTACAAACGGGTAAAATCTCCAGCCGCGAGTTGACCGAGGCGGCCCTGGCGCGTATCGCCGCGCTGGATGGGCAGATTCACGCCTTTTTGCATGTCGATGCAGAGGCGGCGCTGGCCCAGGCGGATGAGGCGGATAAAAAGCGACGGATGGAAACGGATGGTCAATTGCCCCTGCTGGGAATTCCGCTGGCCGTCAAGGATGTGCTGACGGTGGATGGGATGCCCTGCACCTGCGGCTCGAAGATTCTGGAAGGTTACCGCCCGCCATTTACGGCGACGGCGGTGCAAAAACTGAAAGATGCCGGGATGGTCATTCTCGGCAAGACCAACACCGACGAATTTGCGATGGGCTCCAGCACCGAGAATTCGGCCTACGGCGTGACGCATAACCCCTGGAACCTCGACCACGTCCCCGGCGGGTCGTCGGGCGGGTCGGCGGCGGCGGTGGCGGCGCGCATGGCGCCGCTGGCGCTGGGTTCGGATACGGGCGGCAGCGTGCGCCAACCGGCGTCGTTTTGCGGCGTGACCGGGCTGAAACCGACCTATGGGCGGGTTTCACGCTACGGACTGGTCGCTTACGGCTCGTCGCTGGATAGCGTTGGGGCGTTTGGCCGCTCAGCGCAGGAGGTTGGCGAATTGTTCACGGCGATGGCCGGGCCTGACCCGCTGGATGCGACTTCGCAGAATGTCCCGCTCCCGGCGCTGGATTGGCGATTAAACGGTGAAAAGCCGCTGGGCGGAGTCCGTATCGGCGTGCCGAAAGAGTATTTTATTAACGGGATCCAGGCCGAGGTGGAGAGCGCCGTGAGAAACGCCATCGCGCAGATGGAAAGCCTGGGCGCGGAGATTAAACCTGTCAGCCTGGCGCATACCGAATTCGCGCTTCCGGTCTATTATTTGATTGCCCCGGCGGAGGCTTCGGCCAACCTGGCGCGTTTTGACGGCATTCGCTACGGGCCGCGGGTGAGCGGACAGACGATGTGGGATGTGTTCACCAAAACGCGCGGCGGGAAGTTTGGCGATGAAGTTCAGCGCCGGATTATGCTGGGGACGTACGCGCTTTCGGCGGGCTATTACGATGCCTTTTACGGGCAGGCCCAGAAGGTGCGCACGCTGATCAAGCGCGATTTTGAGCAGGTTTTTGAGCAGGTCGATGCGATTGCCTGCCCGGTGGCACCGACGACGGCTTTCAAGATTGGCGCACATGGCGGTGACCCGCTGGCAATGTATCTGGAAGATGTTTTTACCCTGCCCGCGAATTTGGCAGGCGTGCCAGGGCTGGCTTTCCCGGTCGGGTTTGATGGGGCCGGGCTGCCGATTGGGATGCAGCTGATGGGCCCGCATTTTGGCGAAATGAACTTGCTGCGCATGGCGCACGCCTACCAGCAGGCGACGGATTGGCATTTGAGGAAGGCAGATATTCGATAATTCGAGATTGGATATTCGATATTCGAGATTCGAGATTCGATAATTCGAGATTGGATATTCGATAATTCGAGATTCGAGATTCGATAATTCGAGATTCGAGTATCGAGTATCGATTTCCGAGTAACGAATAACGAATAACGAGTACCGAATAACGAGTATCGACCCCAAGGAGCATTTATGAATATTTTTGTCACCGGCGGAGCCGGGTATATTGGTTCGGCCACAGCCGATGCGTTGATTAAGGCCGGGCATAACGTTACGGTTTACGATTCGCTCGTCACCGGGCATAGCGAGGCGGTTCCGGCAGGGGCGGCGTTTATTCAGGGCGATTTGGCAGATAGTCATTCGCTGGCCCTGGCGCTGACCAGCCAGAAATTTGATGCCGTGATGCACTTCGCGGCTTTTATTGAGGCGGGCGAGAGCATGAAAGACCCCGGCAAGTTCTTCCGCAACAACCTGGTTAATTCGCTTTCGCTAATGGATATGGCTGTGCGGGCGGGGGTCAAGCGCTTTGTGCTTTCCTCGACAGCGGCGGTCTATCAATCGAGTGAGGAGCCGTTGAGCGAGGAATCGCCGCTTGGGCCGACCAATACTTACGGTTACACCAAACTGGCGGTCGAGCAGTCGCTGGATTGGTATCGTCAGATTCACGGGTTGCATTTTGCCGCCCTGCGCTATTTCAACGCCTGCGGCGCGCGTCCCGGACACGGCGAAGCCCACCAGCCGGAGTCACACCTGATTCCGCGCGTGATTCAGGTGGCGCTGGGTCAGGCCGAGGCAGCCTATATTTTCGGGACGGATTACCCGACCCCAGACGGAACCTGTATCCGCGATTACATCCACATTCTGGATTTGGTCTCGGCCCACCTGCTGGCGCTGGAAGCCCTGAGCGAGCATGACAAACTGGTCTATAACATCGGTTCGGGCAACGGCTACTCGGTGCGCGAGGTGATTGAGGCGACCAAACAGGTCAGTGGCGTGGATATTAAAGTGGTCGAAGGTCCACGGCGTCCCGGCGACCCGGCGCGGCTGGTGGCCTCGTCAGACAAGATTCGGCGCGAGTTGGGCTGGAAGCCTCGGCACGATAACCTGCACGATATTCTCGGCTCGGCCTGGGAATGGCATAAGAATAATCCGAAGGGGTATGCGTGATAATGGGTTGCTGTAAAAGTCCTTCGACTGCGCTTCCTTGCCAAAAGTATGCCGTCCTGAGCGGAGGGTGGCGCGTATTTTGCGTCACACGTAGTCGAAGGACGCTCCGCTCAGGACTCGCCCGATTTATGCGAGAAATCTTATGTTCCTGATAACCTTCATCATTGTCCTGCTCGGCTGGTTGTTTTCGCTGGCCCTGCACGAATTCTCTCATGCCCTGGTGGCTTATCTTGGCGGCGATCATACCGTTAAGGACAAAGGCTACCTGACCTTTGACCTGCGCAAATATACCCATCCGGTCTTTTCCTTTCTGTTGCCGATGCTTTTCCTGTTGATGGGCGGCATTGGTTTGCCAGGCGGGGCGGTCTATATCGAGACCTGGCGGCTGCGCTCGCGCTGGTGGCAGACGGCTG
>DAOUML010000211.1:0-19075 GCA_034411635.1 Anaerolineales bacterium | reverse complement strand
TTTTTTCTGAAAGTGACAGAAGCGTCCCTGTTTTCTCCCCTCTCCCACCGGGACGTGTGCCACGAAGTGGTAGAGGGGCCGGGGGTGAGGGTGGGTAGGCAGTTACCAAAAATCTAAAAATAGACAGGCAAAGTTTAACATATTTCGAGTATAATATGCCGCGCACGCGGGCGCGTAGCTCAGTTGGTTAGAGCGTCTCGCTTACACCGAGAAGGTCAGGGGTTCGAGTCCCTTCGCGCCCACAAAAGCCTCTAGTCACGAGGCTTTTTCTTTTAACTGCTTTCTCTTTCGGTTTCGATATAGTCGTCCAGAAAAATTCTTTCTTTGATCCCCTGCCGCTCTTATCACTTCGCGGCACGCGTAGCAACATTATTCTGGCGGCAGCCAGATGACTTCGAGGTGAATATCCTCGCGCAAGCGCAACTGTCCAACCAGCAGGTTGCCCTCTTGTTTTAATGCGGGGGAGGCTTTCACAAGGTCGCTGCCCTCCGGCAAGACAATGCGCAGGCTGACGGGTAGATGGATAATCCCAGATTGTTTTTGAATTTTCAGGGTGTACCGTACTGAACCGTCACTGTTCTCTTGCAGCACTCTGGCTGGGGTATTAAAGTTGAAAACGGAAGTTAGCCGGGTTTCAAACGAGACGACAAAATAAGTGCCAAAAACGCTGAAATTTTGCAGGTCATCTTCCAGCACATCGACCTGAGCCGGGACGGCGCGATTGAGCAAGGTCCACTCTGCTGGAACGGGGTGAACGCGCGAGTCGCTAAGCAGGCTGCCCTGGGGGGTGTAAAGGCGCAGGTAGTTGCCATAGCAACGGGTGATGGGGTACATGCGCTCTTCGGGCAGGCTGGTTACGCTGCCGCAATCTTGCTCGCTTTTGAGCGGGTTGTAATATTCAATTTGGACCACTTTGCGCGGGGTTTCAAGGTCGCGCAGGTCGATTTCGATGTCAAATTTGCGTTCTACTATCTGGCTGCTTTTTGAAAAGCCAATATTGGAATCGACCACCATGAGAAAATCGCCCTGAGGTGGTTTTACCTGCCCATCCCAACCTTGCTCGGCCAGCAGGCGGGCAAGGAGCGGGTCGTCGAATTGGAGCAGGATGTGTTTTTCGTTGAGCAGGGCGGTCAGGGTTTGGAGCATTTCTTGCCATGAAAATCGCTGTCCGGCCATGATCTCGTCCATTAACTGCGGGGCCAGCACGCCGATGAATTCTTTGCGATCCCAATCGGCCATTTTTACGCCTTCGGGCGGGATTTTTGATTCGCGCATCACCTGCAAGACGTTTTCGGCAGAGATGGGCGTTTCGTACCCCTCGACTTGCATGGGGCCGGTGACTTCAAGCAGGCGCGCCAGGGTGTGCTGGGTGATGCCAATCATGCCATCCACTGAATGTCCGCGCGTGTAGGCGTACATGAATTCGACCCAGCCAGTGGTGGTGAGGAAATCGGGCGACCAGTTGGCATCGCGCAATACCCAAATGGGGGCGTCCATGTATTCTCCCAATTGCCAGGGTGGGGCCGGGTAGGGCTTGCTCAGGTCGTCGAGATCGTAAGAGTCTTCGAAAATCATGTTCAGGATTTTGCCATCTCGCACGACGATGGTGCCAACCGAGGTGAGGAAGCCGCCTGTCGCGCGGATTTCGTCCTCGTTTTGCAGAATGAGCATGTAGGTTCTCAAGCCTTCGTCACCCGCGCCGAGCAATCCCGGGGCTGCCAGAGCGATGGCGAGTCCCTGATCAAGTTGGGCCATGGCCGGGTCAATGCGATTTTCGAGGATGTTCTGAATTTGGGGCGAAAGTTGTCGGCTTTCGATGTTGGCGCGCTGGGCTCTGGCTTGTTCGAGGGCCTGTTGGGCGCGTTGCAAACCGGGCTGGCTGTTTTTGATTTGGGCGATGAGCGCCTCAAGATTGGGGGATTTTTCCTGGCTGATTAAATCGGCCAGCGGCGCGAGGGATTGATAACTCTCTTGCAGGGAGACGTTCAGGGCCAGGGCCAGGTCTAACAGGGCCGGGCCGTTTTGGATATCGCCACCGTAGGTGGGAACCCAGCCCAGATAGGGCGCCAGCCAGAGATAGGGGCGGGCTTCTTCATCGAGCAGGCGCAGGTTGGTATCGAGGGCGTTAAGAGATTGGGCGATGGTTTCGCGCTCGTTGAGGCTATCCAGTGAGAGTTCGAGTTTTTGAACGGTTTGCAGTTCCTGGCGCAGCGATTCGGCCAGCGCTAACATGCGCTGGGCCTTTTGATAACCCCAGCCGCCGAGCGCGAGCAGCGATAGCATGAGAATGGCGAACAAGGCCCATCCGATTGGGCCAAGGTTGCGGCGCGGTTTTGGGGCGGCGGGCGTATTTTGGCGGGCGTTTTTGAGGGCTTCGGTTTCGATGTGTTTTTCGCGCAGTTCGATGAATTCGGCGAAACGTTCGATGCCTTTGCGATTCCAGTCGCTCAGGGTGCTGTTGGCGGCTTCGGGTTCGTTGCCAATCAGGGTGTAATCGCGGGCGATGATTTCGGCTTCGAGGTTATGTTGGCTGCCGACCAGCGCGGCGATGGATTGGTCGATTTGCGCCCAGGCTTCTCTGAACGAGCGCGGTTTGGGCGCGCCATTCAGGAAGGGGGCGATATATTGCGCCGCCAGCAGGCCAAATTCGCCCCAGCGGGTATCCAGGCGTTTGCCCTGGCGGGGCGGGGTAGCGGGCATGAATTCCAGAAATAAATGGGCAAAAGCCCCGGCCAATTGATGACCAGGGCCCAGTTGCTTGGCGGCAGGGTTTTGGGACAAGTATTCTTTTGTAAACGCGCTCATGGCCCAGGGGTGGTTTTCCAGCCGCGCCGGGTCGTGCAGGTTTTCAAAAATGAATTTTGTCGTTTCGGTAACGTCTCTTAAGTGCATTTTTTGAGTTGGCCTGGGTTAGGGCGCGCGCGGGATGACGATCCAACTACCTTGTTGGATGAGGTAGCCCTCGTACCCGTTGTAGTACTTGAGCAATGCGGCATCAACCCCTAAAATTTGGGACAGGTCGTCGAGCGTAATGGCAGGTTGTGAAACCTGATAGGGTTCGAGGGGCGGCTGGTTGCTCCAATTACGATTGTTGACCGGGATAACCAGTAATTGTCCCAATTTGAGCGGCGGCACGAGGTTGTAGGTGGCATCCAGAATGGCCTGATCCCATGATTTGTGGCGCTGGCCGAGCGATGAAATGTTATCGCCTTCGGCGATGCGGTGAATGATGACTTTATATTCAGTGCCGAGTTCGGTTTGCAAGGGCAATAAGATCAGCGGCAGGGTGGGGCTGGGTTCCACTGTTGGGGTGGGGCTGGGTGGTGGGGTTTCGGTGGCCTGAATTTCTGTGGCGGTTGGGGTGGGAGTCGCTGCGATCATCGGGGCCGGTTCGCTGGGGGTGCCCCATTCAGGCGCGGCCTGGGGATTTAAATAGCCCGGCAAAACCAGAACCGCCGCTGCCGCCAGGCCAAGTAAAACGCCCAGCAGAATGACGGTCGGCCAAAACCCAATACCGCCTCTTGATTTTCCGTTCATTTTGTGGGCAAATTCAGCCGGCATTGGCTGCGGGCTTTCTGCCGTGAAAACAGGGCATTCCTGATGTTTTTCTGCCAGGCAAAACTCGCGCTGGTGAACGAGATCAGGCGTATTTTCTGGTAAACAACCATAACAGCAATTGGCCATCGATGGATACGACGCAAGGCTGCGCGGATCAGTTTTCAGGCCCAGGTATTTGCAGGTTATGACGGTTGGTTTTTTTGATTCCATGCGTTTTAGATCCCTTTGGTTCGTTTCCGATTTGGAATGATTATACATCGTTTGAAGTGTTTTTTGTGATGATTGGCCACTTGCTGATCACAGCCCGCGATTTAATTTATCAGGTCTTTCTCAATCGCCTTAACGAGATTCTCAAATTGCCCGCCTTGCCTGGCGCGTACCAGCAAGTCTACTGGCGTCTTTTGAGCCACCTGGCTGACTTTCTGAAAGTGCTGCGGGCGTACGCCTAGCCCGCTTAGAAATTTTTCGCGGAAAGTGTTGTTGAGTAGGGTCGAAAAGCGGCTCATGCCCTGCATTTTTTCTAATTTCAACTCGCTCTCGAGATCGGTCCCCAGCAGGTAGATGGCGCGTAGTGGCCGGGCCGCGGGACTGAAGCCTTGTGACGCAGGCAAAATACGTTTGGGAAGTTTGGGGCGTAGCGGCAGGGTGTCTTCTGGCGCAATGCCTAGTTCGCGCAGCATATCTGGCCACAAGCGTAATTGCGCAAAGGCCGGGTAGACTACAGGTTGACTTGCAACCACGTCCACCGCAATCGTATCATCGCCCAGCACCGGGTAACCACGCCGGTAAAAAGCCGCAGCCAAGCTGGATTTACCCGCGCTCGAACGCCCCATTAGCAAGATTGCTCCTTGTGGGGTCAGGATTCCGCTGGCGTGTAACACCAACAGCCCGCGTTGATGTAACAGCGCCGCCCAAACTGTTCCCAGCAGAAAGAGTCGCACCTCTTCTGGCAGGCTACCAGCCTGGGGTGTGACCACGATTTCGTTGCCATTTCGCGCCCAATAGCGGGCAATTTTGGGCATGTTTAGCAGAAATTGGGATGGGGCTGCCTCGTAGAGCACGCCCCGATTAACCGGTTTGTCTAACGCGCTGGGCGTTTCTCCGAGTGTCAGACTCACCTCGGCCTGTCCCGCTGTTTTGGCGGCAGCGACCAACTCTGGCAGTTCGAGGTCGCTGCGCAGGTGTAAACCGGAAATTGTGTAGTGAAAATGGTCAGTCATGCGCTTGCCCACTTTCGACGTGGATGAACTGTTTTTTGTACAGACGGGTATACAGGCCGTTTTGGGCCAGCAAACTTTGGTGCGTGCCGCGCTCGATAATTTTGCCGCGCTCCAGCACTAGAATCTCATCGGCATCGTGGACGGTGCTTAAACGGTGGGCAATTACCAGCGTAGCGCGTTCCTGCCGCACTCTGAAGAGTGCCTCCTGAAGCAGGGATTCGTTGATGCTATCGAGGTGGCTGGTGGCTTCGTCGAGTAGCAGGAGCGGCGTATCCTTTAGCAGGGCGCGCGCAATTGCCAATCGTTGGCGTTCGCCGCCGCTTAAACGGGCCCCGGTTTGGCCCATGAAAGTCTCGAGGCCGTGTGGCAGGCTGGCGGCCCATTCGAGCAGGTTGGCCTGTTTGAGAGCGTCCCACAGCGCCGCCTCGCTGGCATCGGGACGGGCATAGCGCAGGTTATCGGCCAGGGTGCCGGGGGCGATGTAAATGCCCTGGCTGACCATGACGATTTGACGGCGCAGCCAGTCGAGGGGCAGGTTGAGCAGGTTGTGACCATCGAGCATGATTTGGCCGCTGTTGGGTTCGTACAGGCGCGGAATCAGGTTGAAGATGGTACTTTTTCCTGCCCCGCTTGGCCCAACGATGGCGACCATGCGCCCTGGGCCAACGCTGAAGGTGATGTCTTCGAGGGCGTTTTCGGCGTCTTGTTCGGCTTTTGGCGCCTGGCCGCTGCCGCCCATCAGGCGCATGCTCCAGGGACGGGCGGTTTCGCGCAGGGGAACTTGATCGTTGAATTGGAAGGTGACGTTTTCAAGGCGCAGTTCGCCCCGCGCGCGGGTGGGCAAATCGCTGCGGGTTGGGCCGGGGGCTTCGGTTTCGAGATCGAGCAGTTCGAAGATGCGCTGGTAGCCTGTCAGGGCCAGGGCCAGTCCTTGCGGCAGGCGCGAAAGGCTTTGCAGGGCGGCATACAGCCCGCCCAGGTAGGCGACGAAGGCGATGAGCGTGCCAATGCTGAAATTGCCGCCAAATACCAATAGCCCGCCCACAGCATAGACAATGGCTGTGCCGAGAGCCGCCAACATGCTGCCCCAGATGACGTTTTTGGCGTTCAGATTGTTTTGGGACAGGTCGAGGGCGCGGATTTTTGCTGAAACTTCTTTGTATCGCCCAATTTCACGTTGCATTCGGTCAAACAGACGCAGGCTAAGCACGCCGCCGGGATTGGTGGTTTCGCCCACAACCATGCCCAGCGCGCTGGCCAGTTGAACGTTATTGAGCATGAGTTTGTGGCCCTCGTAATTGCGTTTCCGTGCCACCCAGACCACCAGCGGCAGTACCAATAGGGCCGCCAGAGTTAACCGCCACTCAAGGGCCAGCATGATGCCCAGGCTGACCAGAATACGCAGGCCGCTGCTGAGGCCTTCCGGGAAGGTTTGAGTGAGCAGTTGACTGGTATGTTGGACGTCACCGGTCAGGCGGGCGTTGAATTCCCCTGGCGGCGCATGGACATACATGCGGTAAGGCAATCGCTGCAAGTGCCCGTATACATGATTGCGCAAATCAAAGTGAATATCGGCAGAAATGCCCCCCAGAACGCGCTGTTGAATGACACCCAGCAGGGCGGCAAAGACTGGCAGCAAGACCAATAGCAGTGCGGCGCGCGCCAATTGGTTGAAATCGCTTCCGGCGGCGGCCTGGTCGACCACATTGCGCAGGACAAGCGGTTGGGCGACGGTAAATCCGATTCCCAACAGGATGAATGCGCCACCCACCACGATGCGCCAGCGATAGGGTTTGTACCAGGCCACAATTCGACCTATAAATTGGCGATTTAGTTGTGGCATGCGTTCTGGTTCGATGTTTGGTAGTTTCATGCGTTTGTTTTTTGCCCAATCAGGCAGTGATTGAGATAGACCTGAAAGCGGCGCTCGTGTTCGCCCAAGACCCAGGGAACCAGGTCTTGTTCGTTCTGAATTTTGAAGAAGTGGCCGATGCGCCATTTGAGGGCTTGGGCAGCACTCAGGCGGGTTTCATTGCCCAGCCAGCGTGCGGCGGCGCGGCTGGCCCCGCGATGATAAGGGGTGCTCAAAGCCAGCAGACCGTCCTCTTGCAGCACGGTGCGGATTTCGCGTAACAGCGCGATAGGGTCGGGCAGGATGTCGATGACATTGGCGCAGGCAACGGCCTGGAATGTGGCCGGGCGGAAGGGCAGTTGAGCGGCAGAGGCTACCAGGCACTCGGCATTGGAGAGGGGCGGCAAGTCTAGTGGACGATGTTCGCGCTGAAAGCCATCGCGGGAGTATTCGTAGCCATCCAGTCGGCTGGGCCAGCCGCGCGCGGCGCGTCGGGCGGTGAAGACCGCCGCAAACGAGATATCCAGGCCAATCAGCCGATGGCCTTGCCCGGCCAGGTCGCGGGTTAATCGGCCAACATGACAGCCAATATCCAGAATGTGCGTTTTTGGGGGCAGGCAGGGTGTCAGCATATTGAGTAATACCTGATACAAATCTGCCTGTGGGTAGGCGGCGGCAAAGGCTTGCAGGGGATGACCTGCTGGTAAAAATCCCAACAGGCCCGCTTCCCGGTCATAATGGGCGCGCAGGTAAGACCCCAGGGCGCGGGGCGAATCTTCGCCACCAGAACGGGGGCCGGATTCGGCATGGACGCCGCGTTGATGCAAGTGGGCGCGCATGGCTGGGCTGATGCCCAAGTCGTGTTCGAGGGCCAGGGTAAAGATGATCTGGTAATGCTGGCTCAGGTAAGGATTGATATCGGGAAGCAAAACGGCCACCCCGCACAACACCGGGTAAGATTGGCCGCAGGCCTGGCATTCCAGAACGCCTTCCGTGATTTCATCCGGGTCAGATGGGTCGAATCTCGGCTTGGGGGCATCGGCCAGGTGAAGCGTACCCAGGCAACGTGACCCCGTCAGGCTGGAGGGGCAGGCCAGGGTCGCGAGAAAGTTGTGATTCATCTTTCCTCCGGGAGTTTTGCGCGCTGGTCGATGAAGGCGAAGTTGAGCACTTGCCAGATTCCGGTGCGCGGCAAGGGCTGGAAATCGGGCGGCAAGGGGGTTGTGCTGGTGATGGGCTGTTCTTGCAACACGCGATGCAGGTACTCAAAATCGAGCCATGCGGCGGCAGGTGGGTTGCCAGCCTGGTGGGTTTCAAAAATTTTCAACCGCTCGGCGCGTACTTCGCGTTTGTGTTCAATCGTTTTCTGGTGGGCGGCCAGGGCGCGGTCTTGCTTATCGCGGCCTTCAAAAATCTTGGCAGGCAAGGCGTCGGACGTGGCCTGTTTGCCGAATTCGCGCGATTTGCCGCCGTAATAAATCCAATCTTCGGGCATCGAGAGGGCCAGTTCGACAATGCGCTGGTCAAAGAGTGGGTAGGCATGTCGCGCCCCCAGGCGGGCCGACCAGGCTGCCCAGGATTCGATCCGGCTGAGCAGCCGGTTGAGATACCACAGTTGACAGGCGCGCAATCCGGGTGGAATCCATTCAAATTTTGATTGGTGATGGGATTCAAGCAGGCGGTAGAAATCAGGTTGGCAAAATTCTCTGGCTGGCAAGGCGTACCGGTTTTGTTCCAGGATTTTTTGGATGGCAGCCTGCTTCTGCGTTTGATGCGGTTGGCGCAAGGTGAGGGGCAGGCGTCTTTGCAGATTTGGCGGCAGCAGCGGGTAGATTCCGTGCGTATAAAGCCCGCCAACCCAGCGTTTGGGCCGCCAGCCATACTGATATTTCAGATAACGCGCCAGGGCCAGCAGGCGGCCTTGTTTGATCAGGCCGCTGGGGTAGCCGATGCCGCGAGAGAAAATCAATTCATCACCGCCCCAGCCCGAGAGCAATACGCGCGCGCCTTGCTGGCGGGCGTTTTCCATGACGGTTTGCTCGAAGCGCACGGTATTGAGCGGCAGGGTGGATGGGTCGCTGACTTCGTGCAGGACATCGGCTTGCGGCGGAACGTGGGTGTATGTGACCGGGATGCGCAGGTGTTCGGCCACGCGTTGAACGTGGATGCGCTCGTCCATGTCCATCATGGGACGCATTTCAAGCGGCGGCGACCAGGAGAAGGCCAGCGGATCGGGCCGGTCCGTTTGTCGGCTGAAAGACACGGCCAGGGCGGTGATGGCAGATGAATCCAGACCGCCGCTCAGGTGGCTGCCCAGGCGGTCCACTGTTTCGGCCCGGCTGGCGACGGATTCGCGCAGCAGGCCGCGCAGGATTTCGACGCCTTCGCGCGGGTCGCGCAGGGCCGGGTTGGGGCCAATTTCGGCGGCATTCCAATAATTCCAGGCGCGGGTTTGTCCATTTTCGAGTAGTAAGGCTTGCCCGGGTTGTAGTTTGTGCGCGTTTTGGTAAAAGGTTTTTTCGCTGGGTAGGTTGTATGGAAAGATGAAATAGTCGTTCAGGCTGCGCGGGTCGATGTGCGGGGCTTCATCCATCAGGTCAAGCAGTCCGGCCAGGTCGCTGGCAAAGGCGAAGCGGCGCGGGCCGGCAAAATAATACAGCCAGCGGATGCCGATTGGGTCGCGGGCCAGGAACAGGCGATTTGAGCGTTCTTCCCAAACGGCAAAGACAAAATCACCCAGCAGGTAGCGCGGACATTCCGGCCCCCAGGCGGCGTAGGCGCGCAAGAGCAAGCGGTTATCGGGAATGTTGGGCAGGTCGACCTGTGAGATTCCCAGGCGGTTGGCCAGTTCGGCGCGGTTGTCGAGGCGGGCGTCGGCTACCAGGGTCAGGCCGCGTTCCTGGTCACGTTCGGGAGTGGCAGTCTGCGGGCTATGGTTCCAGAAGCGGGTCAGGGCCTGGCCGAGAGCGATTCCGTCATCCTGCCAGATTTTGAGCCCATGTTCAGCGTGATGGCGCAGACTATCTGCCGCGCTTTGCAGGCTTTCGGGTGGGATGGGGCTTTGGTCGTGTTGGGTAATTCCGAAGATAGCGGTCATGGGGAATGATGAATGATGAATGATGAATGCAGAATGCAGAATGATGAACGGTGGTCGAGTAGGGCGTTGGTGGTCGAGTAGGGCGTAGCCCGTACCGAGACCAGCCCGTACCGAGACCAGCCCGTACCGCCTGTCCTGGACGAGCGTTCAGGGAGACCCAGGTGTCAGGTAGCAAGTCCTGAGCGGAGGGTCGAGTAGGCGCGCTCTTTGCGCCGTATCGAGACCCGTAGTCGAAGGACGGTTGCTGGTCTCAGGCAAAGGTGGCAACTACTTTGTATTGTTGATGGCCGCTCGCGCCGGTCAGAATCCACGGGCCGCAGCGCAGCCAGGCATGGGCCACCAGGCCTTTTTGTCCTTCAATGGCCGCGCCCAGATAGGTGGTGCAGGCCAGGCCGCGGCGGGTTAACATACGCCGGGCAGTGAGGGCCTGGGCCAGGCAGTTGCTATCCCAGGGGGTGAAGGGTTGAATGCGCTGGATGGCGCGCGCCACGCGGATGGCGGTTCGGGCTTCCTGCTCTGGCAGGGGGGTATTAGGGCTGCTGCTTCCTGCGCTGCCCAGCCAGGCTGAGATGCGTTTGAAGGGCAGGGTCAGCACGGCCATGCGCATCAGCCCAAGCCAGGCCAGGGCTTCAAAGACCAGGGCTTTTTCAAACCAGGGTAATAAGAGGAAGGTGCGCAGTTTTTTGAGAATCGTCCTTCGACTGCGCTTCCTCGTTGTCACTCGGTCGCTCCGCTCAGGACTTGTTGGTTGCATTGTTTTCAACCAACTTCCACCAGTTTCAGCCTTGCCATGCGCTGCAAAACGGCCAGGGTTTCGGTTTGGCAGGTTTCGGCGTCGATTTCGTATTCGGCCAGGAGTTTTTTGATGATTTGACGGGGGGTGTGGGGGGCTTCGAGCATTTCCCAGATTTCTCCGGCGACCGGGTTCATGCCAAAGTATGCGCCGCGTTCGATGTCGATCATCACCTTATCCTGATCAATTTCGGAGAACAGGATGTTTTCAGCGCGTTTGAGTGGGGTTTCGAGGCTGATTTCGGGGATTTCATTGCTCATAAAAAATACTCCTATCTGATTCAATCGCTTTCATAGCCATATTGCCGCATGGTATCGGCATGGACCTTGCGAATGCGCTCGATTTGGGCCGGGGTCAGTTCATGCTTCCAGGCATCTACTTCACCTTTGCGGAAAAAACTGGTCGGTTGGATGCGCTCCCGGAAGCCTTTTTCGGCCTCCTGTTTTTTGACCTGCTCAAAAGACGAAAATTCAATCGCCTTGCGGATGCGGGCCTCGTCATCCTCCAGATTTGCGAATTGGACAACCCCCCGAAAGGTTTCATACGGATGGGCTTTCATATCCTCATACCGGACGAGCAGGACGCGCTGGTTGGCCGCCTGGGCCCAACCGCTAACGTGGTCGCTCCAACTCAGCCAGTGTTGCGGCAACTGGTCGCCCAGCCCGGGCAGTGGGCGTTCGCTGGTTGGAAAATCTTGATTTAAGATCGCTATGGCCTGCTCGATGCCTTTGTTGATGTGGTTGGCAAGCGAGGGCGCAACCGCCAATGGATTGCGTAGAACGTAAATCACGCCGCGCGAAATCTCAGGCGGGAAGAGTGGCTCGTTTTCGCGATTGAGGGTGTAGGCATCGTGAACTTTCAGAAACTCATCTGCGCCCAGGCTGCGGGCAAATTCAGTGTAAACACGCGGACGCAGGAACTCTTGCTCGTCCAGAGTCAGGTCAGAAGCCTCGACCCCTACCAGGTCGTCGAAAATTCCGCGCGCGCTGGCGATGGGGCCGCCGTCGAGGTGATTGATATCGGCGGGTTGTTCGCCATTTTGCAGGTAATTGGTCAGGAAGATGCGCATCCAGGTATTGCCCGATTTGGGATAGGATGCCAGCCAGAAAATACCTGCCATGCTAATCGCTCCTCAGGGCGGCATCGACCTGGGCGATCAGTTCTTCCAACCGGTTGACCTGGCGCGGACGCCGAATGCGCGTGACCGGAATTTGCCTGGCGATCAGGCTGGTCAGGTGAAAGTGGGCGGCTTGTAGCCCCAGGCCCTTGAGATAGTAATTGCCATAGTTAAAGCGTTTGATGGCCTGGAATTTGGACATGCCATGAAGAGGCGTAAAGGTAATTTCGTCGGCTTCGCCTGGCAGCAGCAGGTAGATGGCCCGCAAGGGCAGGGGGTGCTGGTGAAAACTGGCTTGCATATCCAGATTGTATTTTTCCACATCCGGCAGTTTTTCGCCTGTTTCGACCTGAACCGCCAGTCGCTCGATGGCATCGCGCCACAGTTTGACCTGCGGATAGGCCGGCAGGGCCAAGACCCGACCTTCGCGCTGGATGATGGCGCATTTGTCGTCGGTCAGGAGCGGCCAACCTTTTTGGTTTAGGCCCACCGCCAGGGTCGATTTACCGGCGCGGTGATTGCCGCAGAATAAGACCGCCCCTTTTGGGGTGGCAACTGCCGAGGCGTGCAAGGCCAGCGCCCCGCGTTGGTGCAGGATGGCGCTCAGGCCAAGGTTCAGGCTGACCATTCGCACCAGCAGCGGGGTCGTGTTGGGATCAGGGGCCACCTGCACTTCCTGCCCGGCGTGAATCAACATGCGCCCAAAGCCTGGCAGGTTCATCAACAGGCTTTCGCCCTGGGTTTGTAAATTTTGATTGATCACCCGCGCATTGGGCAGTGATTCTGGCACTTCGCCCAACCTCAACCGAACCGGCCTTCCCTGCGCTTGGGGGGCAAGGGGCAGGCCGGTTAGTTCAATATCCGATTCAATCACAAGACCAAAAGCGCAGTAAACAAAGGACACGCCATTTCCCTTCTTCATTCGTAACTACCTACGCCCTGAGCGGAGGCTCGAAGCGATAGCGAAGAGCCGTAGTCGAAGGGCGATTTTGGCGAAAATGTCCTTCGACTACGCTGCGCAACCCTTCGGCTTCGCTCAGGGGCGCAGCTCCGCTCAGGACGTGATATGCCTGAAATGGGTAGGTAATTACCTCCATTCTTCATTCCAGCCTCCCCTCCTCCATGCCGGGCAATTTTTCGGCGGGCAGGTTTTTGGGCAGGCGGCGCAGGAAGTGGGAGCGCAGGAACATTTCATATTGGGCGGCCAGCATCAGAAAATTGAGATGGGCGCGGCGTTGGTTGGCATCGTTCAGGGTTTGCATCTGGCGTTTGATTTCGGCCAGCGAGGTCACTCCCTGGATGGGATTTGGCAACAGATGGCCCAGTTCCAATTGCATGGCGCGCGCGCGGCTGACCTTTTCGAGGCTTTCAGTCAGGCCAACTTGCCCGCCTTCGTATTTTATCAGCAGACTGCACTTGAATGCCCCGCAAACATTCGGACGCGGCTGGTCGTAAATACTGCAATTGCCCTGAAAGAGATGACACCCCAGGCGAAAGGCGGGATGCTCGCTCGCGGCGTTTAACACCGTCAGACCAAGCGAGGTAGCAAAGGCTTGCTCGCCGGGCTGTAACGTGGCGCGCTCAAAAAGCGACCCATCACAGCACAGGCCGCATGGAACGCACAAATTCGAACCGTTGGGCTGGTCGTTGGGCATGGGTTAAGTATACCCGATGCGCGAAGGCTCGAGACGCGATAACTCGATGCTCGATAACTCGATGCTCGATAACTCGATAATTCGATGCTCGATAACTCGATAATTCGATGCTCGAATACTCGAATACTCGAATATCGAATACCGAATATCGAATACTCGAATACTCGAATACCGAATACCGAATACCGAATACCGAATATCGAATACCGAGCATCGAACCCCAACCTTACAATTCTGTAAACCCTTGCCTTTTCGCGCTGCGCGGGTATAATTTTATACATCTTATTTCAATTGTATTTTCACAAAGGAGTGGTTTTATGGAAACAACCCGCAAAGCATGGATCCGCCCACAGGTGTTTGTTTTGGGCGCTGATAAGACACTGTCTACAGAGCAGGTGGGCCAGTTTGAAGGTACTACCCATATTGGCGGCGGCGGTCTTTTTGTGCATTATACGACTGTCTCTAAAACAAGTTTATATAAGGATGCTGGTTCGGCGGTTGCTCCTGTGGGTTATGCGAGCAACTGATTCTGAGATAATTAATCAGGCGGGATGACCAGCCCAACCTCTTCTTCACTTCTCGCAACCCTGCAACAATACGGCCTGGCGCTTTGGCGCCGGGCCTGGTTGCTTTTAATGGTGGCCGCTCTGGGCGCGGCTGCGGGCTTTCTTTACAGTCAAACCCAAACCCCGATGTACAGCGCCTCAATGCGCGTGATGGCCCTGCGCCCGGCGCGCGAACTGCCGGGCGAATTGACCTATTGGATGCTTAACGCAGAGGTCGCTCAAACCTATGCCCAGTTGGGCCAGACGGCGGGTTTCACCCAAAAGACCATCGAACGCGCCGGGATGCTGGGGTTTGTCTCGGCCTTTGCCATGCCCGAATCACAGTTTATCGTGCTGAGCGTCCAAACGTCTGATTCCGCCGCCGCTGTGCCGCTGCTGGAGGCAGGATTCGAGGTGCTGGCCGAGGAAATCATTGCCCTGCGCGCCAACCGCTATGCCGATGTGGAAACCGGCCTCGAGACCCAATTGCAGGCCCTGGCCGCCGAGATGGCCCAGGTTCAGGCTCAAATTAACGCTATCCAGGCCGCGCTGGCCGAGGTTGAACTGCAAAAACTCGAAGCCGCCATTTTTGAGTTGGAAAATCAACGCGCTGCCGCCACGCCTGGCAGCGCCCAGGCCAGCCAGACCCAAACCCGCCTGCTGGTCGCCCGCCAGCAATATAGTGAACTCGCCAAAACCCGCCGTCTGACCAACAGCCGTGACCCTGAAATCGCGCGCCTGGAACGTACCCTCGCCACCTACCAAACCCTGCACAATACCCTGACGATTAACCTGCAAAACGCCCGCCTTTCGACCCTGCCGCCGGCCCCGCCCCTGCTGCGCGTGGACGAGCCATTTGAACCACTGGCCCCCTACACCCCGCGCACCCGCCGCAACACCGCCCTGGCCGCCCTGGCCGCCCTCGGATTGGGCCTGGCCCTGGTGCTGGCCTGGGAATACCTGAGCGACACCCTCAAACCGGGCGAATCCCTGCGCCAACGCCTGAACAAACCGGCGCTGGGCCAGATTCCCGTTTTCGCGCCCGAAGATTACCTGCCGGTGGCGCGTGATCCACGCTCCCTGCCCGCCGAAGCCTGTCGCATTTTGCGCGCCAACCTGGCCTTTAGCGCCATCGACGCGCCCATGCGCAGCCTGCTTATTACCAGCCCCGGCCCAGGGGAGGGCAAAAGCCTGATTGCCCTTAACCTGGCAGCGACTCTGGCCCAATCGGGGCGCAAGGTTTTGCTGATCGATGCCAACCTGCGCCGCCCGGCCTTGCACAAATATCTCGATTTGAACAATCGCAACGGGTTGAGTGAATTCGTTCGAGACGCCCAGGCAGATCTGAGCACGTTTTTACAGCCTTACCACGGCGAGCATGATACCCGCTTCGCGGTGCTGACCAGCGGCAGCCTGCCGCCCAACCCCTCCGAACTGCTGGCCTCGGCCCGTCTTTCTTTTTTGCTGGGCCATGCGCTCGACCTGTTTGATATTCTGGTGATTGACTCGCCTGCCCTGACCGTTGCCGATGCGCGCCTGCTGGCTCCGTCGGTGGATGTCACCTTGCTGGTGGGCCAATCTCAACGCACCCGCGTTGAAACCATGCGCGCCGCTCTCGCCCAATTGGCCGAAGACCGCGCCCGCGTGCCGGGCATCGTCTTAAATAAAATTCCCGGCCTCCTGGGGGATGACCGGGAACTGTAACAACCTCTTTATTTCTTCTGCCAGGGCAGGCGCAGGCGGGATTTTTTGCCGTTGCCCTCTTCTTCGTCCAAATGGTAATAGCCGCTGTAATAACCGTTGTAGCCGCTATACGAGCCGCCGTGATGGGCTTTCATGCGGTTCAGCACCAGGCCCAGAATGCGGGTTTGCGTGCGTTGCAGTGATTCGAGCAGGTTGCGCACCGGTTCGGCGTGGGTTTCGCCGGTGTTGACCACCACCAGCACCCCATCAACATTGGCCGAGATGACCTGCGAATCGGCCACCAGCGAGGGGGCAGAATCGATGATGACAATGCCCGCCATTGACGAGGCTTCCTTCAGGATGGTTTTCATGCGCTCGGAACTGAGCAATTCACCCGGGTTGGGCGGAATGGCCCCGGTGGTGACCACCTCGAAGGTGGTATGGTTCGGCCCTTCATAGGTTTGAACCACATCGCTTAGTTTGCCCTGGCCCAGGAACAGGTCGCTCAGGCCGAAGCGGTTGCCCAACCCCAGGTATTGATGCACGCGCGGACGGCGCATGTCGGTATCGAGCAGCAGCACCTTTTTACCGGCCTGGGCCAGCACCCCGGCCAGATTGCTGGCAACCGTGCTTTTGCCCTCGCCCGGCCCGGCGCTGGTGACCAGAATGGTTTTGAGCGGCGTATCGACGGATGAAAATTCCAGGTTGGTGCGCAGGGCGCGGTAGGTTTCGCTGACCGGCGAACGCGGCTGACTGGCAATGAACAGGCCCACTTCGGCGTGCGTTTCGTGCTGCGGAATCTGGCCCAGGGTGCCCAACCTGAACAGGCGTTTGACATCCTCGCGGCTTTTGATGGTGTCGTCTAAAAAGTCGCGCAAGAAGATGACGCTGACTGCCAGGATGACGCCCGCCAGCCCGCCCAACAGACTGTTGAGATTGGTGCGCGGACGAATGGGGGCCGGGTTAATCTGGGCCGCGTCGATTGAGGCAACGGTGAGCGTGCTTTGCAGGCGCGCCAGGCGCAGGCTTTCGCGGTTGTTGAGCAGGTTGAGGTAGATTTGCTGGTACAGGTTGAAGGTGCGCTCCAGTTGGGCCAGTTCTTCATCGTCGTTGCTGTTGGGGCGGGTTTGAGTGAGCAGGCTGTTGAAGGTGTTTTCGTAGCCGCGCTGCAGGGCGCGCGCTTGCTCAATGCGGGTCTTTTTTTCAATCGATTCGGCGCTGGTGGGGGCCAACAGTTGCACTTCACGCTCGAGCCCGGCGATTTCGGCTTTGACGGCGCTGATCTGGTTTTCGAGCCGCGCTTTTTGCTCTTCCAGCACCACCGCCCCGCGAATTTTGATTTGCTCTTGAATTTCGGCAATCTGGCGTTCGATTTCGAGAATTTGAGCGTTCAGGCTTTGTTCGCTGGCGATGAAGCGCGCCGATTGGATTTCTTCGTTTTTGGCAATCAGCACGGCCACCATCGTATCGGCGATGGCGCTGGCCCGGGTGGGGATGGTGTCTTCAACCCGCAGTTCGATGATCTGGGTGTTGGTCAGGGCGCTGATGTTGATTTGCCCGGCGCGGATGTCGATTTGCAGGCGCTCGGCGGCGGCTTCGCGCACGCTTGCCAGGCGGAACATTTCGACATAGGTTTGGGTAATTTGCTGGCTGTTCATCGCCTGGGTGATATCGACCACCTGGCCCTGGGTGGCCGGGCGCGAGACCATGACCTGTGTCCGCGCTTCGTAGACCGGCGATTGCGCGCGGCTGAACAGGAAGGCGGCCAGCCCGGCCAGCAGGCCGGCCAGGGCGATGATCCAGGCGTTGCGCCACAGCAGCCCGCCCATGCGCCGCAAACTCTCGGCGTCGATTAAGTCAAATTCAAGGCTTTCGTTGGTGTTGTTGTTTTCCATGCGTTTTCCTGCGAGTTAAGATGGGTAAATTATAACAGGGTTGGGGTCTCGATACGGGCTGGTCTCGATACGGGCTGGTCTCGATACGGGCTACGCCCTACTCGACCACCAACGCCCTACTCGACCACCAACGCCCTACTCGACCACCGCTCGATACTCGGTATTCGGTATTCGATACTCGGTATTCGATACTCGGTACTCGATTTTCTAATCTCTAATCTCCATTCTCTAATCTCTAATCTCCATTCTCTAATCTCCATTCTCTAATCTCCATTCTCTAATCTCCATTCTCCATTCTCCATTCTCTATTCTCCATTCTCCATTCTCCATTCTCCATTCTCCATTCTCTAATCTCCATTCTCCATTCTCCATTCTCTATTCTCGAATATCTACTCTCCCCTAATACGCCCCATCCTGCTTAATAACGACCCAGAAGGTTTTGAAGAGGATGTAGGCGTCCATCCACAGCGACCAGTTGCGGACGTAGTAGGCATCGAGGCGCACGCGCTCGGCGTAGGTGGTACGGCTACGCCCCGAAACCTGCCACAGGCCGGTGATGCCCGGCTGGACGGCGCAGTACAGGTCGAAGTCATTGCCGTAATGTTTGATTTCCTCGTTCACAATCGGGCGCGGGCCGACCAGACTCATGTCGCCGCGCAGGACGTTGATCAGTTGCGGCAATTCGTCCAGGCTGAATTTGCGCAGAACGCGGCCAATGCGGGTGATGCGCGGGTCGTTTTTGAGTTTTTGGGTGGCTTGCCATTCGGCCAGCAATTCAGGATTTTCCTTGAGGGCCGCGTCGAGCAGTTTTTCGGCGTTGGCAACCATGGTGCGGAATTTCCAGGCTTTGAATTTTTGCCCGCCTTGGCCAATGCGGGTTTGTTTATAAAAGACCGGGCCGGGCGAAGAAGTTTTGACCAACACGGCCAGCAGTAGCAGCAGGGGCAGAATAAACAGGCCGCCGATGAGGGTCAGGGTCAGGTCGAGCAGGCGTTTGATCGCCCGGCGCGGGGCGTTAGAAAGGTTCTGGCGAATTTCATAGGCAAACAGGCCGTCGAGATCAAGCGGCGAGGTGCCCAGGCTGCCCAGGTCTTGCTGGTCTGGGATTTTGATCAGGCGTTCAAACAGGCTGCCTTGCAGTCGCAACAGGCGGCTGCGGGCGGGCTCGGGCAGGGTTTCGGCGGTAATCAGGGCGGTGCGAATGCCCCATTTGCGCAGGGTTTCGGGTTGGCGCAGCAGTTCTTCGGTTGCGATGGAGGCTTGTTCCAGGGCCAGCGGCAGGGTTTCTTCGCCGGTGCTGATCAACAGCGGGTCGAAGCCCAACATGCGGCGGATGCGCAGGTGTCGGTAAATTTCATGCGCGCGCGCGCCGCCGCCCAGCAGCAGCACCGGTTCGCCCCAGGCCGGGTGACGTGAAAGCGTGTAACGCGTGACGATGCGCAGCGCGGGCAGCAGGCCCAGCCCGGCCAGCCAGAGCAGCCCCAGCCCCAGGCGCGGCAGGTAGCCCAGGCCCGGCAGCAGATACGACAACCCGGCCAGGGCCAGGCTGAGCAGGCTAAAGGTAATCGCCAGATGGCGGATTTCGTTAACTGGCGAAAGCCCCACGCCGGGGTAAAGCCCGCGCAGGCCAAAGGCGGCCAGGGCGGTGAGCGTGAGCAGG
>DAOUML010000210.1:0-9671 GCA_034411635.1 Anaerolineales bacterium | reverse complement strand
CCTGCGCAAGATGGAAGTTCTGAACATCAACGCCGAACATCCCAAGAAAGGCCCTGCAGACTACGAAGGTATTTCGCTGAACGCCCTGCTCGACCTGGCCGGCGTTCAGGATGGCGCAACCACCCTGGTTGTCACCTCTGCCGATGGATATGTGACCGAAATCAGCCTGGACGAAATACAGGCCTGCGCCGATTGCCTGCTCGGCTTTACAGATACGCCCGACGCATTTTCCCTGGTCATGCCTGGTATGCCCGGCAATTTCTGGGCCAAGGATGTGGTCAATATTGAAGTGAAATAGCCGCTAACGATGGTCGAGTAGGGCGAAGCCCGTATCGAGACCATCCCCGCTGTATCAAGACTCATGCTCAAACTTTGCCATACCTTTCTTCTCATCGCCCTCACGTTGGGGCTGGTCTCCTGTAACGGAGCACAGTCCCAACCCGGCCTGCTGCCTACTGAAACCGGTCAGAAAACGCCCCTGGTCGTGTACGCCGCCGGGAGTCTCATCCAACCCTTCGACGCGCTTGAAAAAGCCTTCGAAGCCAAATACCCGCGCATCGATGTCCTGCCTGAATATCACGGCAGTATCCAGGTCATCCGCCACGCCACCGAATTGCATAAACCCATCGACATTGTCGCTTCAGCCGACGCCGCGCTGATCCCGATGTTGATGTACGTGACCGACAACCCGGAGACCGGCCAGCCCTACGCCGATTGGTACATCCGCTTTGCCAGCAACCACCTGGCCCTGGCCTATCACAACGACAGCAAATACGCCGATGAAATCAACGCCGAAAATTGGGCCGAGATATTGGCCCGACCCGATGTGCGCGCCGGCCTGGCCGACCCGCGCTTCGACGCCGCCGGGTATCGCGGCCTGATGGCCTTTGCCCTGGCCGAGCAACGGATTGGACGCTACGACCTGTTCGCGCCCATGTTCGCGGACCAGTTCACCTACGGGCTGACCATCTTCCGCGACGACGACCTGACGACCATCACCGTGCCGGAAGTTTTCGAGACCAAACGCGGCGCGCATGTCGTCGTGCGCGGGTCGAGCATCCAATTGATTGCCCTGCTGCAATCCGGCGACCTGGATTACGCCTTTGAATACGAAAGCGTCATCGCCCAGCACGACCTCGGCCTGCTGCGCCTGCCCGACGAAGTCAACATGGGCGAAGTGGCCTTTGAACATCTTTACGAAGGGGTGCAGGTCAATCTCGATTTCCAGCGCTTTGCCACCGTCAAGCCCGAGTTTCGCGGCGAGCGGATTGGGTACGGAATCACGATTCCGAGCAGCGCGCCCAACCCCGAAGCGGCAGCCCTGTTCATCGAATTCCTGCTTTCCCCCGAAGGCCGGGACGTGATGGACGCCCACCATCATCCGCTTTTTGAGACCGCCCTGGCGGATAGATACGCAAACCTGCCGGAGAGCCTGCAAGCCCTGACCGTTCCGCTTTCCGAATCGCCTTGAACCGTCGCCTGGGTTTTGACCTGCTCTTTGCCGCCCTGGGCGGACTGCTCCTGCTCTTTATCATCCTGCCGCTGGTTACAATTTTCCTCGATACCAGCCCCGCCGAGTTTCTCTGGGCGCTGACCAACCGTGAAGTGCTGCGCTCCATCAGCCTGACCTTCGGCGCCGCAGCCATCGCCACCGCCCTGGCCGCGTTAACCGGCATCCCACTGGCCTACCTGCTGGCGCGGCGCAAATTTCGCGGCAAAAGGTTGGTCGAAGCGCTGGTCAACCTGCCGGTCATCATTCCGCATACCGCCGCCGGAATCGCCCTGCTGCTGGTCTTCGGTCGGCGCGGATTGCTCGGCAGCGGGCTAACACCGCTCGGCATCACTTTCACCGATAACCTGGGCGGCATCGTGGTTGGGATGTTGTTCGTCAGCCTGCCCTTCCTGGTCAACTTGAGCCGCGAATCCTTCGCGCTGGTGGATGACGAACTCGAACTGGTCGCCCAAACCGACGGGGCCAGTCGCTGGCAGGCTTTCTGGCACATCACCCTGCCGCTGGCCCGGCGTGGCGTGCTGGCTGGCGCGCTGATGATGTGGGCGCGCGGCATCAGCGAATTTGGCGCGGTGGTCATTCTCTCGTATCACCCCAAAATCGTGCCGGTGCTAATTTTTGAGCGTTTCCAGGGATTTGGCCTGGGCGCGGCCCAACCGGTTGCCGCCCTGCTGATTGCCATTTCACTGGTCGTGTTTATCATCCTGCGGCTGGCGTTGCTGCCGAGGCAGGAATAAAAGTTCACAAGGAGAAAGAATGAAGTCTACCCCCCGTAACATCTTACTGACCCTGTTCCTGGTTCTGGCTGTCGCTTTGGCTGCCTGCGCCCCCGCTGCTACCCCGCAGCCTGCTCCCGTTGAACCAGCCGCGCCCGCCGCTGAAGAACCGGCAGCCCCCGCCGCCGAAGAACCCGCCGCCGACCCCGGTGCTTCAATGGTCATCAGCGGCGCAGTCAACAGCGAACTGACCCTGACCACCGCCGACCCCGCCGGGCTGGAAGTGGTCCAACTGACCGCTGAACACCCCAAAAACGGCCCAACCGATTATGAAGGCGTGCGCCTGAACGCCGCCCTCGACAAAGCCGGCCTGGCTGACGGCGCAAGCGCCATCGTCATCACCGCCAGCGACGATTTCAGCGCCGAAGTAGCCCTGGCTGATGTAGCCGCCTGCGCCGACTGCCTGATTGGTATCGCCGATGGCAAATTCAACATGGTCATGCCCGGCCTTTCGAGCAAAGCCTGGGTGAAGGATGTTGTCAAAATCGAGGTGACCCAACCCGCCGCAGTCGTTCCGCCGGCCAACCCAACCATGATCCTGGCGACCACCACCTCCACCCAGGATTCCGGCCTGCTGGATGTACTCGTGCCAATGTTCCAGGATGAGACCGGCTACACCGTCCAGACGATTGCCGTCGGCACTGGCGCGGCCCTGAAAATGGGCGAAGAAGGCAATGCTGATGTGCTGCTCGCCCATGCCCCAGCCGCCGAGAAAGTGCTGGTCGAGGCAGGCGTGGTCAAAGACCGTTTCCTGGTCATGCACAACGACTTTGTCATCGTCGGCCCGGCGTCTGACCCGGCTGGCATCAAGGGCATGAGCGTGGTCGATGCTTATAAAGCCATTATTGACAAGGGCGCGTCCTTTGTCACCCGCGGCGACGATTCCGGCACGCACAAAGCCGAACTGAACCTGTGGAAAAAGGCCGAACTCGACCCGGCCACCTTCTCGCCAGACTTCTACATTTCCAGCGGCCAGGGCATGGGCCCCACCCTGACGATTGCCTCCGAACGCGAAGCCTACACCTTCACCGACCGCGGCACTTACCTGGCCCTGATGGCTAATCTTGACCTCGAAATTCTGGTTGAAGGCGATACTGTTCTGCTGAATGTTTACCACGTCATGACCGTCGACCCGGCCATGTGGCCCAAGGTCAACTATGACGGCGCGCTGGCCTTTGCGCAATTCATGGTGCGCGAGGATGTCCAGAAAATCATTGGTGAGTTCGGCGTCGATAAATTTGGTATGCCGCTCTTCTTCCCCGATGCGGGCCGTGACCCGGCTGAACTGGGTTTAGATTAAAATCAGTTGTAGGGGCGCAGCATTGCTGCGCCCCTACAACTGCCACTACCTGACACCCCGCACCTGATACCATCCCATGTCTTTCTTCGGCGAAATCTTTGAAATCACCCTGCTTTCCCTGCAAATCTCCGGCATTGCCACCGCAATCAGCCTGATTACCGGCTTGCCGCTTGGCACGCTGCTGGCATTGGGCAAATTTCCGGGGCGTTCCCTCCTGCTCAGCCTGATTAATACCGGCATGGGCCTGCCGCCGGTGGTGGTCGGCCTGTTCGTGGCGATGATGTTGTGGCGCTCCGGCCCGCTCGGCGACCTGCGGCTGATCTACACCCCGACGGCGATCATCATCGCCCAGGTGGTTATCGCTTTTCCGGTGGTGGCCGGGCTGACGGTTTCAGCCCTGCAATCCCTCGACCCGCGCCTGCAACTGCAACTGCGCGGATTGGGCGCCTCCACCCCGCAAATGGTCTGGATGTTGTGGCGCGAGGCGCGTATGCCCTTGTTGGCCGCGCTGATGGCCGGCTTTGGCGCGGTCATCTCGGAAGTTGGGGCCAGTATGATGGTTGGCGGCAACATCCGCTTCCAGACGCGGGTGCTGACCACCGCCATTGTGCTTGAAACCGGCAAAGGCCAGTTTGAAATGGCGATTGGCCTGAGCGTGTTGCTCCTGACCATTACATTCCTGATCAATTGGGCGCTGACGGTCATCCAGCAAAGGAGCATTCGGCGTGGACAATAGATTTCATGCAAGGGACGATTTTGCGCTCCAGATTAGCGATTTGGCCGTCAAGCGCGGCGGTCGGATTGCGCTCGAGGTGCAGGCATTAAACGTCCGCAAAAGCGAAGTGCTGGCAGTGGTCGGGCCAAACGGGGCCGGCAAAAGCACATTGCTGTTAACGCTGGCGCGTCTGCTTAAGCCAGAGCGTGGCGAAATCTGGTTTAATGGCAGACCGGCTGCGGCGGAGTCCGCGCTTCAGTATCGACGCAGAATCGGCCTGGTGATGCAGGATCCGCTTCTGTTTGATATGTCCGTCTACGAAAATGTCGCATCCGGCTTGAAATTTCGCGGCGTTCCCAAAAAGGAAATCGCTCCGCGCATTGAAAAATGGCTGGCGCAGTTGGGGATTTCGCACCTTGCCGGGCGACGCGGCGGGGAACTTTCGGGCGGCGAGGGGCAGCGCGTCAGCCTGGCGCGCGCGCTCGTGCTGGACCCGGAACTGCTCCTGCTCGATGAGCCGTTTTCGGCCCTCGATTCGCCCACCCGCGCGCGGCTGATCGATGACCTGGGGCGCATTTTGCCCGAAAACGGGGTGACAACCCTGTTCATCACCCACGACCTGAACGAAGCCCGCAAACTGGGCAACCGCCTGGCAATTTTGCTGGAGGGTAAACTGATTCAAACCAGCACTCCCGAGGAATTGGATAATCTGCCACTCGATCCCAAAGTGGCGGCTTTTCTGGGAATATGAGTAACTGCCTATCGTAGCGCGACTTTCAAGTCGCGTTTGGCGTAAGAGACCGTTGGGAATTTGCTTTCAGGCGACATCTCCCCCATTTGGGGACGATGTATCGCCCTGCGATTCTCTACCTGACAAAGTTCTCATAGGATGCGGGCAAGCGCGGATTAACGCGGAAATCGTCTTAAAAAATCCGCGTATTCAGCGTTTATCCGCGTCCATTTTTTATGTCCGGTAGCGAAAGTGTTTTTCGCGATTTCGATGAACCCCTTGCCGTTATCGCGAAACGCTAATGTTTCTATCGGTATAGACGTTTGTTGGCGTTTGCGTTTGCGGCGCAGACAGGCGTTCGATGCGTACCTGTACGGCGCTGGTCACTTGCAAGGGCGGCGCGCCGGCTTCTGCCTGAATGGTATATTCCCCCGAATCTACCGGTATGCCGCGGTCGTCATAGCCGTTCCAGTAAAACGTATGCCGCCGGCCAATTTTGCGGCGGTTATATAAAATTGTAGCGCGTGGGTAGCCTTTTTGGTCAAGCACTTCGAGAGAAACCCGGGCTGTTTTGCTTAAATCGAGCAAAATTGCCAGGTTTTTTTCGTTTCCGGGCGCGCCTGGCGAAAAAATTGGTTGGTCGACAGAGAGGACGAGCGCGACGCGATTTTGGCGCATATAAATAAAGGCCAGAAACCCGGCTGCGATGATGATGCTGGGCAAAAGCAGCATGGGCAGGAAATCGAGGTTGCGGGCGAATCGGGAGAGACCATCGAGCGGGGCTGATTCCTGGTAGACTACCCGGCGGGTGAGTGTGTTGGTATTGCCTGCCAGGTCGCGCACTTCTACCACGACCAGATTTTCACCGCTATTGAGCGGGGTTTGGGATTGAAAGTCGCCTAGCGCGCTGACCACGACGGGTAATCCATTGACCGTTACCAGGCTGCCTGGTTCGGCCCGCCCGACCAGTTGCAGGTTGGGGTCGGCGACGGTTGCGCCATCTTGAATGTTTAATTGCACAGGCGCGAGGCCGGTTTTCAGGTATACGGTGCGTTCAAGGGTTGAGGTGTTGCCCACTGCATCTTCAGCAACAATGCGCAAAACATTATTGCCTTCGTTAAGAACCATCTGATGTTTAAATGTGCCGTCGGTTTCAACTCGAATGGGTTGTTGATTAATCGTCAGGGTAGCGCCGGGGCGGGTGCTGCCTTCAATTTCTACCAGGGCCTGGTTTTGCCACTCGTTTTCCAGGGGGCGGGTAAGAATAATATCGGGCGGTTGGGTTTCTAATTGAACGGTGCGTTGAATTCGGGTGGTGTTGCCTGCCGCGTCGGTGGCCTGAATTTCTATGTTGTTGAGGCCGTCGAGTAATTTGTATTGGAAGTTGAATCTTCCGGCGCCGTCGGCAATGAGGGGTTGGGCCGCGCCGCTAATCCAGATGACTGCGCCAGGTTCGGTAATGCCTTCAATTAAGAACTCTGGTTTGTTTACTTGCATGGCGTCGTTCAGGTTGGCAAGTTGTACTTGTGGCGGCAGGCTATCCACTTGAACGACGACGCTTTGCGACGAGGATCGAATAGGGCCGCTGGCTGTCATTTGGATGCGGTAAATGCCATCTTCTACGGTAAATCCCTGGTCGTTTCGCCCATCCCAACTCAGAAAGTAATCACCCGCGCCCTGGTTTTCAAGGTCTGTCAGCGCGCGGATGAGGTTATCTCCACTGAAAACCTGGCCGATTACTCTGGCTTCGTCGTTGAGGCGGTAGTTGATGGTGAAAATATCGTGGTTGCCATCTCCATTGGGCGAAAGAAATTGACCGGGAGCGCTCAGGGATATTTGCGGCATGCGTAAAAAATCTGCCAAAAATGTAATCGCGACAATGAGAACTACCGCGCCAATGCTTAAAACCGTAGTCAACGTTCCAGGGATGGCAGAACGTCCATTGTTCCTGTTGCGGGTGTTTATTCGTTGGGCAGGGGTGGATTGATGAGATTGCACTAGTCCAGTTCCAACATGATCAGGTCTTTTGAATCATCTTTTGGGGTTTTGTCGTCTGATTTTACACTATGGATCGTTTGCGCGGAGGGTTGAGATTCGGGAATTAAGTGTTCGCGCTCGAAACGGATTGCGGTTTGGGATTCCGGGATTGGCAGTGGGTGTTCAAGAAAATCTTGAAAAAATTCCAAAATAATGACAACCAGCGTTGAGAAAAGCATGGTCAGCCATAAGAATTCCCATTTGTCGAGCGAGACGGGAATTTCGAGCCAGTGACTCAGCCCGGCATGTAACCCGGTTAGAGAGAGCGCGCCAAGACCGGCCATCAGCATTCCAACGCGTGGACGGCGATTCTGGGCCCATTCTTTTTGGTTGAGCATTCCTACGGCCCAGCCAACCAGTCCCCAGGCGGCTGCTTGCAATAGGGTGTAAAGCAGGCCGGTGGCGCTGGGGGCGAGCGGTGTAACCAGCCTGAGCAGGGTCTCGAGCGAATTGGCGTTGGCAAATCGCTGTGGCAGATATTCAATGGCGGGCAGAATGCCCCATAGGGCCATCCAGTCTGGGGCCAGGCCAACCCAGCCGGCCACGAGCAGTCCCCAGAGAGCGCCAAATGCGCCCATAACGAGGCCGCCGGTTGGCCCCCACCACAGCCCCCCCAATAAGGGAATTACCCAGGGCAGGTAAATTGCGCCCAGAAGCGGGGTTGCCAGGGTGAGCAGGGTTGCGCCCAGGTTTTGGATGAAGATGTGCTGTCCGATAATGGCAATTGCGAGGAATAGCACGGCCAGGTAAATCGAAATGGTGTAAATGGGGTAGAGGGCCGCAACTACCGCGAAAAAATACCCGGCCACCGGCGACCAGAGCATGAGCAGGAAGGTGGCGCCCAGAATGACACCATCCCAGTACAGGGGATAGGCGGGCAGGGCAAGCAGCAGTCCGTATAGCAGGGCGGTGAGGCCCAGGGTGGTGAGCAGGCGTTCTACCAGGCTGAGATGACGCCGGATGAAACTATGGAGAAAGTAAATAAGTTTCATAATTCCAAATTGCGCAGGCCTGGGGTGTTATAGGTGGGGGGAGCCCAACGACCGGGAGATGCTGGGCGGGCATGGGTGCGCGCCCAACTGCGTAAGGCGTTTATCTGGGTTTCCATGGTTTGCGCCAGAGGCAGGGTGTGTTGTAAGGCGTTAAGAATGTCGGTGTCGAGTAATTCGCGATTGTTTTCAAATGCGTCGTACAAGCCGCTAATGACAGCCTGCTCAATTTCCGCGCCCGAAAAATTCTCACTCGTTTTTGCCAGGGCATCGAGATCGAAATCTTGCGGATCGCGTCCGCGTCGGGTGATGTGAATGGCGAAAATTTCGCGTCGTTCAACGGTGTTGGGCAGGTCGATAAAGAAAATTTCATCGAAGCGGCCTTTGCGCAGGGCTTCTGGCGGCAGGATGCTGATGTCGTTGGCGGTGGCTACTACAAAGACCGGGGCATTTTTTTCTTGCATCCAGGTGAGAAAACTGCCAAAAACGCGGGCAGTTGTTCCGGCATCAGAGAGGTGTGAACTGGCAATGCCGGCCAGTCCTTTTTCCAATTCGTCGAGCCAGAGCAGACAGGGTGAAACAGATTCGGCCAGGTTGAGGGCCGCGCGCATGTTTTGTTCGGAAGAACCAACCAGTTGACTGAACAGGCGTCCAAAATCAAGCCGCAAGAGCGGCAAACGCCACTGGCTGCTGATGGCTTTGGCGATCAGGCTTTTGCCTGCGCCTTGTACGCCCAATAGCAACAATCCTTTGGGTTCGGGCAGCCCAAAATTTCGCGCTCGCTCGCTAAACGCCAGGGAGCGTTTTGCCAGCCATTCCTTTAGCAGGCTCATGCCGCCGACAAAATTCATGTTTTCAGCGGCTTCAAAGTATTCTAAAATGTGTGAACGCTGGATGATTTGTTTTTTTTCTGCAATAATAACATCAACATCCAGCGCGCGGGTCATTACTAACGATTTTGCAAACACATTTTCGGCTTCGGTGCAGGTTAGCCCCTGGGCGGCAAACAGAATCTTTTCATACATTTCAGAGGATAAATCAATCTGAATGCCGCTTACTTCGCGGGCCGAGCGCGCCACACGCTCCAGCGATTGGGAGAGTTCTTCGGAGGTTGGCAGGGCGTAATCGAGCAGGATGATGTCTTTTTCCAATTCGGGGGGGATGTGCTGGATGGGCGAGAGAATGACGAGCGTTTTGCGGCTTTCTTTCAGGTGGTTGATGATGTCTCGTAAGCGGCGGACAATCACGGGCTGGTCAGGAATCAGGCGGCGGTCATCCAGATAGGGGTGAAAATCTTTTAGTACGAAAATGGCCGCTTCTTGCGATGCGGCAATGACATCCAGAGCGCGTAAGGGCGAACAGGTGGATGTATCAGGAACCATGCCGTCGTAATCATCGAGCGGGGTAAGGCCGGAGGTGATGGTCCAGCCGTATAGTTTTTTGCGCAATTGCCCGGCGGCCTGGCGTAAAATCTGCTCAATGCGGCGTTCTTCCCAGGATGTAATGTAAAGAACCGGGTATTTGGCCCGGATGAGGATGGTCAGTTCTTCTTTGCGCGCAGGGTGAGAAAGTGGCATGGGATGACTATAGCACAAGGATTATTTTGCGTCAACA
>DAOUML010000209.1:0-6345 GCA_034411635.1 Anaerolineales bacterium | reverse complement strand
TTTTTTCTGAAAGTGACAGAAGCGTCCCTGTTTTCTCCCCTCTCCCACCGGGACGTGTGCCACGAAGTGGTAGAGGGGCCGGGGGTGAGGGTGGGTAGGTAGTTACGTTTTTTTAGCAGTGAATCATCTCAAAAAATCAAAACCCGGAGGCTTGCGAGCATCAACCTCCGGGCGTTATGGTTAAGAATGATGCTTTGATTACATCGTTGGCCGAAAAACCCGGAAGCCTGTGCCTTCGTCTTGCACAAGCGTTCCGGCAGGCTCAAATGCCAGGCGAATGACGATATACAAGTCACCTACTGCGCCGGTGGCGTTCAGAAAAATGGCGAGCAACAGGTAGCCCAACCAGGATAACGGGACAAAAGGCAAGATCAACATGCCCAAGAGACTGAGAAAAATAAGCGGGCCAAGCCCAATCAGCCAGTAGATGTTTGTCTTGAAGTACCAGTCTGGGGCGGCTGCATAGGCATACAGCAACGAAAAACCGAATTTTGGCCGTTCGCGGGTGTAAAACCAGAAGAGAACGCCATGCACCAACTCGTGCAGAATGATGGTGATGGCTGTTACCGCAAAAATAATCCAGATGCCCCAAAGTGGAAAAACGGTTTCTGTAAAGGCAAAAACCACATCGGGCCTGAGCCAGTAGGTGTATAGCCCAAGCCAGGCCAGCACAATCACCGCCAGGGGTAGGGCCAGCAATTGCAAGAGCCACATCAGACGTTTGTCTTTTTCGATATCGACTTCCCAGGCCAGGCTATGAGTTTCGGGAAGGGTTTTGGTTGCGTTCATAAAATCTCGCGCGCCTTTTCAATGTCGGCTCGAATTTGAGCAACCAGGGCTTCGGCGGAGGGGAATTTCTGCTCACCGCGCAAGCGATCAATAAATTCGAGCCGCATGATTTTTCCGTAATAATCGCCATAGGCATCAAGCAGGTGGGCTTCGATACGTTGCTCGTGTTCGCCGCTGAAGGTGGGGCGCACGCCGATATTGGTGACAGCCGGATGCTTTTGACCCTCGACCCAGGCGTAGCAGGCGTAGACGCCATTGGCCGGCAGGGCTTTATCTGCCGCCGGGTCTACATTGGCGGTGGGGATGCCAATGGTGCGTCCGCGCCCATCGCCGGGGTTGACGGGGCCGCTCAGGGCATAAGAGCGCCCCAATTTAGCGGCGACCCCGGCCACATCGCCGTCAGCGAGTCGTTGACGGATCACGCTGGAGGAGATGATTCCGTCATCGAAACGGAGGGGTTCCACGCGGGCCACGTCAAATCCCAATTCCTGCCCAATTTGAAAGAGTTTTTCGTAATTGCCAGCCCGGCCTTTGCCGAGGGCAAAATCATAGCCGATGAGCAGTTTTTTCAGGCCGAGGTGCTGGCGCATGAGGGCCATGTATTCTTCGGCGGTTTGACTGGCGACGGTTTGATTAAAGGTTTGGGTGATTACGATATTAACGCCCAGAGAGAGGATGATTTCGGCGCGTTCTTCGGGAGTGGTCAGGCATTTCAGGTCTTTTGCGCCGAAGACGACTGCCGGGTGCGGCGCGAAGGAAAGCAAAACGGCAGGCGCGCCGCTTTGTTGGGCGCCCGCCGTGAGTTGCTGAATGAGTTGCTGATGCCCGCGATGGACGCCATCGAAAACACCGATGGTCAGCCAGGCGCCTTGAAGGTGAAGGCCTTCGAGGGAGGTGAGATGCGGCATGGTGCGGCGCTCAGCCGGTTATGAGAAGAAGACTTTTTTGGGTTGTAGTTCGTGCGTTTCAAGGTCTAACTGCATGAGGGCAACCAGTTCGCCAGCCATGCTGACGCCGCGCACAAAATTATCGCCAACGGTTTGAACCGCTGCCGGAGCCGGGACGCGGTGGCCGTGCTTGACGGCTTCGACCTGGTCGGGATCAAGTTCGACTGAGGGCCAGTCAGAGAGGGCTTCGGCGGCGGGAATCAGGGATTGATACCAGTTGCCAGCGCGGAAGGCTTCCTGCAATTTGCGCAGGGGGGTGGCATCGCGCAGGGAGAAACGTCCGCTTTTGGTGCGGCGCAGGCCAACCAAATAGCCGCCACAGCCGAGGGCGTTGCCAACGTCGTTGGCTAAAGAGCGGACATAGGTGCCGGAGGAGCAATGCACATCGACCACCACTTCAGGCGGGGCCCACTCAAGCACTTCGAGATGATGAACGGTGATTTTGCGCGGGGCGAGTTCTACTTCCTGGCCTTTGCGGGCCATATCGTAGGCGCGTCGACCTTGCACTTTTACGGCAGAGTAAGGCGGCGGGGTTTGGATGATTTCGCCCTTGAATTGCTGCAAGGCTTGTTCAAATTGTTCTTCGGTAACGCTGAAAGGGTCGGTGCTTTGTTGGGTGAAGCGTCCATCGGCGTCGTAAGTGTCGGTCGATGCGCCCAGGCGGACAATGGCCTGATAGCGTTTATCGGAAGCCGAAACGTATTCGCTTAGACGAACCGCCGGCCCAAGCAGGACGACCAAAACGCCGGAGGCGCGCGGGTCGAGGGTGCCGGTATGACCGGCGCGGCGGATGCCTGTTCCATTGCGAACGGCCTGGACGACATCATGGGAGGTCATGCCGACCGGTTTGTCAATGACGAGGACGCCTGAAATTGCATTTTTTAGATCTTGAGTGTCCATGTTAAGCCTCCTAAACTAGTCCCCTGGTTGTGAAAGATTGAGCATTTGAAGCGTGGTTTTTAGCACCAGCGGCTGAAGTTCGGCAAGCGCGCCCGGAATATCAGCGCCGGCTGCGGCAGGATGCCCGCCGCCTTTGAAATACTTGGCAACCGGTGAGACATCGACCCCCGGCTGCAAGGCCCGCCATGAAATCTTGACGCTGCCATCCTGTTGTTCGACAAAAATCATGCCCACTGCATGGTCTTCAATGGTGGAGATAATGTTAATCAAGTCGCCATCATCGTTGCCGCCATAGCCGCATCGTTCGCGGTCTGCCAGGGTGAGCGTGCCATAGACAATATTATGCTCGCTTTTCAGGCTGGAAAGCCCAGCGCCCCAGTAGCGGGCGCTGGCAATTTTGCGGCGGTTGAGGGCGCGATTATACAGGTCGGGCAGATCGATGCCGGTTTCCATCAATGCGGCGCACTGGCGCAGGCTTTCGGGGGTGGTGTTGGCGGTGCGAAATCCGAGGGTATCGGTGACAATGCCCGTCGCCAATGATGCCGCAACATCCTGGTCGATGTCAAGCCCCCAATGGGGGATATGGTCAGCCAAAATGGCGCAGGTGGCTACGGCTTCAGGTTCGATGAGGTTGAGTTGTCCGTATTTTTCGTTGGTGATGTGGTGGTCGATGTTGATATCGGGCTTACGCATGGATTGAAACTGCGGGCCAGCGCGCTTGAAATCGGCGCAATCAACGGTGATAAATAAATCGAAATCGTTTTGCGGGGCGGTTTTCACCTGCTCTGCGCCAGGCAAGTGACGAAATAAGGCCGGAACGCCGTCATTAAGCACCATTTGAACCTGTTTGCCCGCTTTTTGCAGGGCCAGCCCCAGGCCCAACAAAGAACCAATCGCATCACCATCCGGGCGGACGTGAGAAACAATCAAGATATTTTTTGCGGCTGTAATTTTTTCGCGCACAGCCTGGCGTATATCAATACTCATAAATCTCCATCAAGGCCTGAGGCAGGTATACCACAATAGACGCAACTTGCCCCATTTTGGTTCCATATCATTTTTTTTCTTCGGCTTTCATCTGCTGAAACAAGCGTTCGATATGCTCGGCATTTTCAGGGGTGGGGTCCCAATGGAAACGCAGCCGCGGAAAAGCGCGCAATTCGACGCGGGCAGAGAGTTCGCGGCGCAAAAATCCGCTGGCGTTTTCAAGGCCTTCGAGAATTTCTTTCGCGCGCGTGGTTCCTTCAACGGCTGAAACATAGATATTGGCATACGCCAGTTCGCGGTCCACCGTCACATCGGTAACAAAAACCTGCGTCAGGCGCGGATCGTTAATTTCTTTAATCAGCATCTCTGAGAGTTCCTGGCGGATACGGTCAGAAATGCGCTGTAAACGTACTCCAGATGGCATTTTATTCTTCTTTCACAAACGGTCAGGACGATTTTTCGAGGATATAGCACTCGATGACATCGCCCACTTCAACATCATTGAAATTTTTCAGGTTGATGCCGCACTCGAAGCCCTGGCGCATTTCACGCACATCTTCTTTTTCGTGCTTCAGCGAAGAGATTTCGCCCTGGTAAACCATATCCTCGCCGCGATACATGCGCACTTTGGCGTTACGGCGAACATCACCTTCAATCACGCGGCAGCCGGCAATTTTGCCAATTTTTGAAACCGGGAAAACCGCCAAAACTTTGGCCTTGCCAATCACTTTTTCGGCAAATTCAGGAGCCAGCATACCCTTAAGGGCTTTTTCGATGTCTTCTGTCAGGCGGTAGATAATATCATACAGGCGAATGGAGACACCTTCAGATTCCGCCAAACGACGGGCCGAGACATCCGCCTGCACGTTAAAACCCACAATAATCGCTTTCGATGCAGAAGCAAGCATCACGTCGTTTTCACCAATATTGCCGGTTTCAGCATAAATGATTTTGATCGCAATATCGCCTGAAGCAAGGTTGTTCACTTCCTTCATCAGCGGCTCAAGCGAGCCTTGCACATCGGCCTTAATGATAAGGCGCAACTCTTTCACTTCGCCAGATTTGAACTTGGCAAACAAATCTTCCAACGACATCTTGGAGGAAACCTTTTCGGCCTTCTGGGATTCCACGCGCTGATAAACCACATCACGGGCGATTTTTTCATTCTGGTAAGTCTCAAACAGGTCGCCAGCCGACGGAACTTCGGCCAAACCCATCACGCGAACCGGGGTGGCCGGGCCAGCCTTTGAAATTGGCTTGCCACGATAATCAAACATGGCCTTCAAGCGTCCATGCGCGGTACCGGCCAGAACAACATCTCCATTGCGCAGCGTGCCATTTTGCACCAGAAGAGTCGCCATAACGCCTTTGGCCTTATCGAGGCGGGCTTCAATGATGGTTCCCATCACTTTTCCCTGCGGATTGGCGCGCATTTGAGCCTCATCGGCCACCAGGAGAATCGCGGTGAGCAAATCTTCAATGCCTGTTTTTTGTTTCGCGGAAACAGGAACCACCGTTGTATCGCCGCCCCAATCATCAGGGACAAGTTCCTGCTCGGCCAGTTGCTGCTTTACCCGGTCGGGGTTGGCATTGGGGCGGTCGATCTTGTTGAGGGCGACAATAATCGGCACGCGGGCCGCTTTGGCGTGAGCAATGGCTTCTTTGGTTTGGGGCATCACACCGTCATCGGCAGCCACCACCAGAACGACAATATCGGCCCCCTGAGCGCCGCGCGCGCGCATGGCGGTAAAAGCGGCATGACCAGGGGTATCCAGAAAAGTGATCAAACGCCCGCCCTTTTCCACCTGATACGCGCCAATGTGCTGGGTAATACCGCCCGCCTCGCCAGAGGCCACATCCGTCTGCCGGATGGCGTCGAGCAGGGAAGTTTTACCGTGGTCGACATGTCCCAAAATAGTAACAACTGGCGGACGAGATTTCAGGTCGCTTTCTTTTTCGTTGGCAATTTTCTGACGCCAGAGCGGCAATTCGCCCGAAGCGGTCGTCTCTTCTTCCAAAACCGATTCTGGAACAGCCTCCCAGCCAAATTCAGCCGCAACAATGGCGGCGGTGTCAAAATCAATTGCCTGATTAATGCTCGCCATCACCCCATTCGCCATCAATTTTTTAATTGCATCAATTGGGCTGATTTTTAATTTTGCTGATAAATCGCGGACAGATATGCCCGCCGGGAGTTCAATCCGTTTTTCACTCATTGCGACACCTCCAACAAAAAATTGCATCCGCCACTGCAAGATCATGATGCCGTCGCCTGAGCGTAATTACGCAACTACGACAACATATTACTCACTGATCTCACTGACGGTTGTTTCCGGCAGGGTGGATGAAAATTCTTCCAACCGCTGCCGGTCTTCCGCGCTTAGGGACATTTTCAAAGCGTTTGCCAACGCCCCTTTCAAACCGCGCTCCCAGCATGAGCGTTGATTGTGCAGATAAGCCCCCCGCCCGGCCAATTTGCCAGTCGGGTCAACCAGCACCCCATCTGCGGTTCGCACCACCCGCACCAAGGCCCGTTTTGAGAGCACCGTGCGGCAACCAACGCAGGTTCGCTGAGGAATGTGCTTAACAGGTTTTGCTTGTTTCTTACTCACCTCAACACCAATTTAGAATAGAATGCCCAGAGTCACAAATTTCACATTCATGATCTATAGATATTAAGAGTGTCATTTTGGCAAGCAGGCCCTGAGCGGAGCGTTCTTCA
>DAOUML010000208.1:0-6120 GCA_034411635.1 Anaerolineales bacterium | reverse complement strand
GTCGCCGCGCCGGAAGATTGGGCCAAACTAAAAGTGCTCGATGCGGACTCCCCCCATCTTGCCGCCCAATTAAAATGCCTGCGCCTGCTCCGTGAGCGGCTGCCGGTGGCTGAACCACTTCTCCAGACCGTTTTCAACCCGCTCTCCCAGGCAAAAAACCTGGCTGGCGGCGATAGACTGATTTTACACCTGCGCCAGCACCCCAAACTGGTTCAACGCGGGCTGGAAATTATCGCCGAAAGTACGCGCCGATTTATTCAGGCCGCCATCGAAACCGGCATCGACGGTATTTTCTACGCGGTTCAACATGCCAACGCCAGCCTGCTCAGTCGCGAGGAGTTCGATGCCTTTGGGCGCGCCTATGACCTGCTGCTGCTCGATGCCGCCAAACCGCTATGGTTCAACATGGCCCACCTGCACGGCGAAAACGTCTATTTCGACAGGGTTGCCGATTACCCTGTTCAATCCCTAAACTGGCACGACCGCGATACCGAACCCAACCTGTCTGAAGGGAAAAAACGCTTCCCCGGCATTGTCTGCGGCGGACTGCGGCGCGAGACTCTGGCCCTCGGCGCGCCTGCCCAAATCCGCATTGAAATGCAAGATGCCCTGGCCCAAACCGATGGCAAGCGCTTCCTGCTGGGAACCGGCTGCGTGGTGGAGACGATTGCGCCGCATGGGAATTTGGACATCGTCGCCAAGTCCTGAGCGGAACCGCCCGCTCCATGCGGCGAAGTCGAAGGACGATTGCGCCGCACGGAAACCTGATTGAAGCAGCACAATTCACAAAAAAATAACGCAGAGACGCAAAGGAACAGAGTCGCGGAGAAAATAAGAAATCTTTGCGCGCTTTGCGGCTTTGCGAGACGCACAAACCAACCATGCCACTCCGAATCATTGCAGGCACAGCCAAAGGCCGAAAACTAAAAGACGTACCGGGCGACACCACCCGCCCGGTGACAGATCGCGTTAAAGAAGCCCTATTCAATATTTTGGGCAGCGACGTGAACGATTCGCGCTGGTGGGACCTGTTCGGCGGAACAGGCGCTATCGGCATCGAAGCGATTAGCCGGGGAGCGGCTTTTGTCCGCTTTAGCGATTTGAACCGCATGCCGGTTGAAACCATCAAAACCAACCTAACTACCACCGGATTTAGCACCCAGGCCGAAGTGCGGCGCGGCGATGCGTTCGCCATGCTAGCCGGGCGTCCTGACCGTGAGTTCGATTATCTCTACATCGCCCCGCCCCAATACAAAGAAATGTGGCTCCAAGCCCTGCAATTGGCCGATGAAAATTCTGATTGGTGGAGCGAAGGCGCGTGGATTATCGTACAAATTAACCCGGTTGAGTATCAAGAAGTTGAGTTGAAGAACTTCGAAAAATTTGATGAGCGCAAATATGGCAGCACCTTGTTGATTTTTTACGAGAAATTAGAATCCGAAGTCTCGTGACTTCAATGAAAGATGGTCGAGTAGCCCTGACAAGGACGTACACCTGCTCTTGCAGCGCAGGCGCAAGTGTCGAGACCAAATACAGCCAGATTCAAAACCTTCAGGAGGAAACCATGCCGATCATCTTCAAATTAGGCGTTGCCATTATGACAGTCGCCACGGGAATGCTGGCCTTATACGCGCCCAAATCGCTCACCGGATTCACCGGGCTAAGCCCAATTGGCGGACGAGGCATTACCGAAATTCGCGCCATCTTTGGCGGGTTGTTCATCGCGCTGGGACTTTACCCAATTCTACTCGGCGGGCCAACCGCCTACGAAATACTTGGCTGGGCCTACTTGTCGATTGCCGGCGTGCGCCTGGTTTCGATTTTTCTTGATAAATCTTCCAGTCGCTCAAATTGGATCAGTCTGGCGGCCGAAGTAGTTTTTGGCACAGTCCTCATCCTGTAGCCAATTGTCCATTACTGGACAAAATATGCTATAAAAGTAACAAGCAGTCTACTCACGGAGAATCACATGGAAACCAAACTCATTCAAATTGAAAAACCGGAAACCACCAACTTCATCCTCGGTCAATCGCACTTTATCAAAACGGTTGAAGATATTCACGAGGCCCTGGTAAACACCGTGCCGGGCATCAAGTTTGGGTTGGCATTTTGTGAAGCATCGGGCAAGTGCCTGGTGCGAATCACCGGCAACGACGAAGCCATGATGGAATTGGCCCAAAAAAATGCCCTGGCAATTGGCGCCGGGCACTCCTTCATCTTGTTTCTGGGCGAAGGCTTTTACCCAATCAACGTTCTCAACACGGTTAAAAACGTGCCAGAAGTAGCGCGCATCTTCTGCGCCACCGCCAACCCAACCCAGGTGCTAATTGCAGAGAGCGAACAAGGCCGGGGCATTCTGGGCGTAATTGACGGATTCTCGCCCAAAGGCGTAGAAGACGAGGCAGAAAAAGAATGGCGCAAATCCTTCTTGCGCATGATTGGCTATAAACTCTAAATTAATGCGCAAAAATATTTTCATCATCATCGCTGGCATCTTGCTAGCAAGTTGCAGCCCGCAGCCAGATACACCAGCAACCCCCAAGCCGCAGCCATCCCTGGCGTCGTCTACGCCGGCCCCTGCCTCGACCGCCAGCAGCCAGCCAACCCGGCGACCAACAATTACGCTGGCGCCAACCGCAACCATCGTGCCGCCAATCGACATGCCCCAGCATGGCAGCCCGGCTCCCATCAAAATCAACATTTACGCGCCCGATGGCGTTGCTCTGCGCGGGTATTTTTATCCAGCCGCCCGCAACAATGCGCCTGTCGTTGTCCTCATGCACCAGTTCAAGGGCAACCAAACCATGTGGAACTCAGAAAACGCTGGCTTTATTCCCTGGCTGCAAAACTGGCCGACGACGGATGGCAGCATCCCAACCCCCAGCGCAGACGGCCAACTGCCCGGCCTTAACCCTGCCCTAACCTTTAACGTGCTAACCTTCGATTTTCGCGGACACGGCGAAAGCGACGGCGAACAAAGCGAAGATTTCAGCATCTACCTGCTCGACGCGCGGGCTGCCTACGAAGCCGCTCGCGCCATGCCCAATGTTGACCCCAACCGCATCGTAGGTATCGGCACGAGCATCGGCTCTGACGCGGTTGTCAACGCTTGCGACCAGGATTACTGCCGCGGCGCGTTTGCCATCTCACCAGGCAGTTGGCTCGGAATCAACTTCGCAGAAAGCGCATCCGCGCTCACCAGTCAGGGAAAACCGGTCCGCTGCATGTATTCCGAAAATGACGCGCCCTCCCCGCAAACCTGTTTGAGCGTTTTACCGGGCCCCTATTATAAAATTTTCGGTTATCCAGGCATCAAACACGGCATGGCCTTTTTCACCCCACGAAAAATGGAAGAAAATTTCGGCAAAAATATCATCGAATTTCTATTTGAAGCAACACAATGAGGCAGCGATGAAAAGTTATGATTACGCAAATCGGGAAGGTGTCGAAAAAGTTTGCTGGGAGCGATTCGGAGAAATGACCCGAACCCTGGTTGAAAAACTGGCCCAGGAAAAAGTGGATGTCGTCATCGGCATTGCGCGCGGTGGCTTGATTCCGGCAACCGCCATCGCAGCGGCCCTGCGCTGTGAAATGTTCCCTATTCGCCTCACCCGACGCATGCACGATGAAATTGTTCACCAAACCCCCGTCGTTTTGCTGGATGTTGCCATCCAGGTCGCCAACCGCAAATGCGCGGTTGTCGTCGATGAAATCGCCGACACCGGCCAAACCCTTACCCGCGCGGTTCAACTTGTCCGCCGCCGGGGGGTGCCGCGCGTACTGACCGCCACCCTGGCCGCGCATTCGTGGTCGAATCCACAACCTGATTTTACCGCGCTCCACAGCGACGCCCTACTCATTTTCCCCTGGGACGAAAAAGTGTATGTAGACGGCAAATGGCAAACGCACCCTGAGATTGAACAAGCCTTGCAAAACCAAAGCAACTTGTAATGATTCTATGCGTTAAATACCGTAAAATAATCAAAGAGAGATGCGTTGCGTCATATTAGACAAGCACCTTTTGAGCCAAATCAGACCCAGAGCAAGCGGACTTGCGCTGGAAATCTGGCGCGGCGCGCATATCGAGGCAAACTATGTATAAATTAAACCTACCGCGCAAGAATCTGCCAGCCCCAAAAGAAATCATCCCCAAGGCCTTTCCTGGAATTTCACAACTTGAAATCGATGAATTGTTAACGCGTAGCAGTGTAAACAATTACGCGGATGGCATTATCCTGTGCCATGAAGGAAAAACTGAGAGCAAATTCTACATTTTGCTAGATGGGCGCGTAAAAGTAACCAAAACCATCAACAACATCGAACAAAAACTACTCAAAACGCTGGAAGCAGGCGATTTTTTTGGCGAAATGGCCATCATCCACAACGCCCCGCGCGCCGCATCGGTCACAACATCTGGCCCAACAACAGTAATGGAAATTGATCGGGAGAATTTTGACCGTGTCTTACAGCGCTCCAGCAGTGTTGCAATGGCAATGGTGCGCGAAATTTCAAGCAGACTGCGCGAAAACGACGAAATGGCAATCGAAGATTTGAAAATCCGCGCCGCCGAATTGGCCCAGGCCTATCAAAAACTGGCCGAACAAGAACTGGCCCGCCGCGAATTTCTCACCAACATCGCCCACGAACTGCGCACGCCTTTGATGGCAGCCGGTGGCTTTTTGCAACTTATACAAAAAGGCCTCATTAATCAGGAAAAAATTCCGGCAACCATCGAAACCATCTCCAGGAACATCCAACAAATTACCACATCGGTTAATGACATTCTCTTTCTGCAAGAGATGGACCTCATCCTGCCCAAGTTCCAACCCGTCAACCTGATTTTACTGGCCGAAGATGTGGTTGAAAAATACGAAACGCAGGCCGCAGCGCACCTGCTCACCCTGCAAATAGAAGCGCCCGAAAACCTGGCGATGGTCTCAGGAGACCCCAAGTCCCTTGAGCGCGCCATAATCGCTCTGGTAGACAACGCCATCAAATTCAGCCCTGACGGTGGACAGGTAATCATCAGGCTGAGAGAAGATGAACATTTTGTCATCATGGATGTGGTTGACCAGGGTATTGGCATTGAATCGTCGCAAATTTCCAGAATTTTCGACCGCTTTTATCACCTCGAACGCTCTGGCGACCAACTCTTTAGCGGCATCGGGCTGGGTTTGGCAATCACCAATCAGGTTATTAAACAACACAATGGCCGCCTATCTGTTCACAGCGAACCCGGCAAAGGCAGCACATTTAGCGTGCGGCTAAAAGCCATCAAAGTATTGTATTAATCTGCAACGCAAAAACGCACACAAAAAGAGCGCCGAATGGCGCTCTTTTTGTGTGCAAGCCACTACTTCAACATCTCGTCAAAAGCGGCCCGAAAATCAGCCGGGTCAACAAAACCAATCCATTTTTTCACCACCGCACCCGAAGAATCAAGCAGATAGAACTCAGGCTGGTAGCGAAAACCAAGTTCGCGTTGCCATTCGCGGGTTTCGGGCGCATCAGCATCAAAATAGTGAAAATCAACCTTCCCGTAATACTCTACTTCGAGTCCATGAACCATGGACGCCATTGAGCGGCATGTCCCTCAGGTAAAACGGAAAAACTCAACCAACTGGGGGCGTCCAGATTGAAAATTGAGTAAAGCAGGGTCGGTGGCAACCAAAGCGTCGCCGCGCGAAGTGGGCAAAGGTTCAATAATTGGGGCCACAAGTTCGGGGGTTGCCGTCGCCGCTTCAGCCAAAGGCGGCAAATCTGTTGGAATCTGGGTTGCCGGGGGCAAACTTGTCGCGGTTGGCGGGTCAGAAATTTCTACCGCCGGCGCGCCGCAGGCCGCAAGCAAGAACAGCAATAGAAAGATGGACATCTTCTTGATTGGCATTGTCTATCTCCTTTTCTGGGCAAAATAATACCATCTTGGTCTGATTTTGTCTAATAGATACTGAACAATACAGCAATTCTACTAATGAACAAAGTTCATATTCGACAGAATGACGCTACAGCATCGTGGCTACACTCAATATGGCTCCTGTAACGCGGGCTTTGCACAGCACTCCGTAGCCTGCGATTCGCCGCCTAAAGGCGGCGCTACCTATTTATAGCAAGTCGTCTAAT
>DAOUML010000207.1:0-3853 GCA_034411635.1 Anaerolineales bacterium | reverse complement strand
CCTTGATTAACTTGATCACTTACTATCTGAACCTTGACCGTGTCCCTCGTAGCCAAAGGCGAAGGGGGATTACCGCTCATATTCACGCTCATATTAACCGAGACTCAGGCCGAGCATGGCGTGGCCGGTGGCGAGAATTAAATTCTCGTGGCGCGGCGAAAGGCCGAGGATGGGCATTCCGTCGGGGGTGGTGGGGCGCAATCCGGCCCAGGTTTCTGTGATGACGATATCATCGTTCAGTTCAATGTATTCGCGCGCGGCTTTTTCGATGTTGGCGATCCAGCGCATATCGGGCTGGGTAGACATTTCGCCAATTTCAAGCCGCCCGGTGATGCGCAATTGATGGCCCATGGGCGTAACGGCGATTTTGCGCTCACCCAGCAGCAGCGCGCCTTTGGGCATGGTCTGGGTGGCGGGCATGGTCAGGCTGTAGCCGCGCGCTGGTTGAATGGGTAGGTTCAGGCCCAGGCCGCGCCCGACTTCGGGAGTCCACGCGCCGGCGGCCAGCACCACTTGTTTGGCGTCAAATTCTTCTGTGGGGGTGAGTACGCGGGTAATTTTGCCCCCCTCGGCCTGCATGTGGCTGACGGGGGTGTTCTCGCGCAGGTTGGCGCCCATCTCGCGCACACGCTCCTTGAGCAGACGCAAAAATTCGCCGGGGTGCAGGGCCGAATCGCTGGTAAAGTCTACCGCGCCGATGAGGTCTTCGCGCGCGGCGGGTTCGCGTTTGCGCAGGGCGGCCTGGTCTAAAATTTCGGCGGGCAGGCCGTGCTGATGCATCAGCGCGGCTTCGTGCTTGCCGCCAGCCAGGGCTTTTTCGGTTTTGTAGAGAAAGAGCAGGCCGGTTTCCTGATAGGCGCAGTCAAAATTTTCGGCGGCGATCATTTCGGAGAAGTTTTTGGCGCTTAACAAGCCCAGCCACTTAAATGGCGGAATGCCGCGGGTTACGTTTTCTTGCGTACAGGCCAGGGTAAAGCGAATTAGCCAGCCCAGATAGGCCGGCGAAAGGCTGACTTTTAACCCAAACGGGCTGCGCGGCGGGTCGAGCATCCATTGGATGGCGGTAGGGATGACCCCCGGCGCGGCCAGCGGGATGATGTGACTCGGTACGATATGCCCGGCGTTGCCCGCCGAACTGCCCTGGCCGATGGCGGCTTTGTCGAGCAACGTTACGCCCCGGCCAGATTTGAGCAAATAATAGGCGGCGCTCAGCCCAACCGCTCCGCCGCCGATGATGAGAATGTCTGTTTTTGTGGTCATGGTTTCCTCTATCGTGTCACCGCGAGCGCCTGATTTTGGCGCGTGGCGGTCTCCGATGAATTAAATTGCCCTGCCGATGGGGATTGCTTCGCCAGAGAGCGGCTCGCAATGACACCCTACATGCGGATGCCTTCCCAAAATGGGTCGCGTTTATCGATAAGCAGATTGCCCTCCGCCATCACCCAGGCTTCGCCGGTAATGGTGGGGATGATTTTCTCACCCTCGCGCTGGATGCTGCCCTCGAACACGCTGCCGACAACCGACATTTGCCGCCAGACCTGCCCTGCGGACAATTTGCCGTCTTCCGCTAAACAGGCCAGTTTGGCGCTGGTTCCGGTTCCGCAGGGCGAGCGGTCGTAGGCTTTGCCGGGGCAGAGGACGAAACTCTGGCTATCGGCTTCCTGGCGGCGTTCCGGGCTGGGCGGCGCGAACAATTCGACATGGTCAATTTCATGTCCATCGGGGGCGGTCAGGCCCTGGGCGGTGTAGGCGGCGCGCGCGCGCCAGGCGAAATCGGTCAGTTGTTCAAGGTTCGCGGGGCTGATTTCTTGTCCGTGATCGTGGCAGAGGAAGAACCAGTTGCCGCCCCAGGCCACGTCGCCGTGAATCGCGCGTCCGTCAACTTCGACGGGGACGTGCTTGAGCAGTCGGTAGGCGGGTACGTTGCGGACTGAGACGCGGTTGGGATATTCCCCTCCACGCTCAGGGGTGGGGGCGTGCAGGGTTGCTTCCACCACCCCGACCGGGGTTTCGATGCGGTAGGTTCCGGGGGCAATTTTGCCCAGGTAAGCGAGCGATGCCATCAGGCCGATGGTGCCGTGTCCGCACATGCCGAGGTAGCCGACGTTGTTGAAGAAGATGACGCCCAACTGACAGGTTGGGTCGCCGGGCGGGACGAGCAACGCGCCGACCAGCACGTCGGAGCCGCGCGGCTCGCACAGTACCTGGCGGCGGAAGTCGTCGTGATGGGTTTTCAGCCGGGATAATTGTTCGGAAACGGGGCCGGTTCCGAGGTCGGGAAAGCCGTCCATGATTAAACGGGTGGGTTCGCCGCCGGTGTGTGAGTCTAAAAACGGGATGCGCTTCATCGCGTCCTCCATATCCTTGATTTTAGATTGCTGATTTTAGATTGTTGATTACAGACTCAATCATCAATCTAAAATCTCAAATCAATAATCTAAAAACTCGCTCAAATTCGGCGCGGTCTTCATCGGGCAGGGGCAGGAGCGGGCGGCGGGATAAACCGACTTGAAAGCCGAGCAGTTCGCAGCCGCGTTTGACCTTTTGGGTGTAGCCGCCGCTTTCGAGGTTGCGCATGAGGGGCATGAGTTTGTCCATGGCGGCGCGGGCGGTGGTGAAATCGTTGGCGAGGGCGGCGTTTAGCACGTCGGCGTGTTGGCGCGGGGCGCAGGATGCGCCGCCGCCAATCCAGGCGGTGCTGCCCCACAGGAAGTAATCGAGGGCCTGGTCGTCGGAGCCGCAAATCATTTGGTAGCGGCTGCCGTAGCGCAGGCGGAATTCGTAGACGCGGCTCATGTCACTGGAGGCTTCTTTGATGCCGACCACGTTGGGCAGGTCGAGCAGGCCGTCCATCACGTCGTAGCCGACTTCGGTTCCGGCGCGCCAGGGGAAGTTGTATAGGACGATGGGCAGGTTGGTGCTGGTGGCGACGGCGCGGTAGTGGGCGAGCAGTTCGCGCTGGTTGGGGCGCGAGTAAGGCGGGACGGCGACCATGAGGGCGTCGTAGCCGATTTGCTCGGCGGCCTGCGAGTAGCGGATGACATCGCGGGTGGCCCCGGCGTTGGTTCCGGCGATGAGCGTTACCCGTCCCTTGACCGTATCTTTGACAAACTGGAAGAGTTCGAGCCGTTCGGCTTCGCTCAGGGCGTAGACTTCGCCGGTGGTGCCGCCAGGGACGAGGCCGGCGATGCCGTTTTCGATGAGATGCTCAATCAGTTGGCCGAGGACGGGGTAGTTGATGTTTTCATCGGCGTCGAAGGGGGTGACGATGGGGGCGTAGATTCCGGTCAGTTGCATGGCAGGCTCCTGGGTTGGTGAGTTTGATAGGGGTATTATATCCGCCGCTATGGGATGCGCAAAGGCCGCTTCCAGCAATCAGGAAGCGGCCTTTGATTTTGTTCAGGGCTTGTGATTACCCCGCTTGCTGAATGACGTAATCGACCATCAAGGCCGGGATATTGATGCCGGTGGTGGCGATGCTGTTGCGGAATTCCATCGTGTGGTTGACTTCATTTATCGTGTAGCCACTATCCGTTTCAAAGACATCGACGGCCAGCAAGCCGCCGCCCATGGCCTGGGCCGTGCGGCGGCAGATGTCGCTCAGTTCGGGCGTGAGCGGACAATTGCTGGCCTGTCCGCCGCGGGCGGTGTTGGTGATCCAGCTTTCGGAGGCGCGGTAGATGGCGCAAATCGGCTCGTCGCCAATCACAAATGCGCGGATGTCGCGGCCCGGTTTGTTGATGTATTCCTGGATGTAAAAAACCTGGTGGTGGACGCCCAGGCTGGCTTTGTGCTCGATCAGCGCTTCAGCCATCGAGCGGCTGTCCACTTTGGCGAGCAGGCGTCCCCACGA
>DAOUML010000206.1:0-9417 GCA_034411635.1 Anaerolineales bacterium | reverse complement strand
AAACAGGGACGCTTCTGTCACTTTCAGAAAAAAATCCGTTTTATATGTCCGCTTCCCTCTCCCTTCGGGAGAGGGCTAGGGTGAGGGTAGGCAGTTACGTTAAATCACAAAATCGGCTTCCTGCCAGGCGTCATTGACCGGGGCGTGAACGTGGCGCGGGTGCGAGTGGCCTTCAACCCGGCCTTCCAGTTCGTCTACCCGCGCCATCAGGTCTTTGATGGCGACGGCGAAGACATCTGGCAGGGCGGTATGATTCAGGTCAGGGGCATCGCTGGCGCAGTGCGGTTTGGCGCGTTTGACGATTTGGCCCGGCACGCCGACCACGACCGAATTTTCTGGCACCGATTTGACCACCACGGCGTTGGCCCCAATGCGGCTATCGGCGCCGATGGTGATGTTGCCCAGCACCTTCGCGCCAGCCCCAATGGTGACGCGCTGCCCGATGGTGGGGTGGCGTTTGCCCTTTTCGAGCGAAGTCCCGCCCAGGGTCACGCCGTGATACAGGGTGGCATCGTCGCCCACTTCAGCCGTTTCACCGATGACGACGCCCATGCCGTGATCGATAAAGACCCGCTGTCCGATGGTCGCGCCGGGGTGAATCTCGATTCCGGTCAGACCGCGCGCCATTTGCGAAAGCCAACGGGCGGGAAGTTTTGCGCCATGTTTCCAAAGCCAGTGGCTCATGCGGTGAATCCAGATGGCGTGCAGTCCTGGGTAGAGCAGCGCAATTTCCAGCCGTGAACGCGCGGCAGGGTCGCGCAGCAGGGCTGATGCCAGGTCATCGCGCAGGGAGGCGAAAAAGCCGGGGGCTTGGGTAAGTTTTTGAGATTGGGTTAAGTCGGCTTGCATGAGAAATCCTTTGGGTAAATGGTAATTGGTAATTTCAGCCGCCGATTACCAATTACCATTTACCACTCGCCAATTACCATTCACTAATCTGCCAAATGCGCATACAGCGCCGAGGACAAATAACGTTCGCCAAACGAAGGGATAATGACCACAATCAACTTGCCGGCGTTTTCGGCGCGCTGGGCTACCTGCAAGGCTGCCCAGGTTGCCGCGCCGGAGGAGATGCCAACCAGAATGCCTTCTTCTTTTGCCAATCGGCGGGCGATGTCCATTGCATCATCGTCGGTTACGCGGATGATTTCATCGTAAATTTGGGTATTGAGCACCTGCGGCACGAATCCCGCGCCAATCCCCTGAATCTTGTGCGGGCCTTTTGCGCCGCCCGAAAGTACGGGCGAAGCATCCGGCTCAACCGCCACCACTTGCAAAGATGGCTTATGGCTCTTGAGCACTTCGCCCGTACCGGTAATTGTCCCGCCCGTGCCAATGCCAGAGACCAGAATGTCCACCTGCCCGTCGGTATCGCGCCAGATTTCTTCGGCGGTGGTGCGGCGGTGAATCTCCGGGTTGGCCGGGTTTTGGAACTGCTGGGGCATGAAGTATTTTTCGGGGTTTGAGGCAGCCAGATCGCTTGCGCGTTGAATGGCCCCGTTCATGCCTTCCGGCCCAGGCGTCAGCACCAGTTCCGCGCCGTATGCGCGCAGCAACATGCGGCGTTCTTTGCTCATCGTTTCGGGCATAAACAGTACGCAACCATAGCCTTTGGCTGCCGCCACCATTGCCAGGGCAATGCCGGTGTTGCCGCTGGTTGGCTCGACAATGGTTTGGCCCGGCTTGAGCGCGCCGGCTTTTTCGGCTGCGTTAATCATTGAAAAGCCGATGCGATCCTTAACGCTCTTGGCCGGGTTGAAAAACTCCAGTTTCAAGGCAATTTCTGCCACGCCCAGGTTGAGACGATTCAGGCGCACCAGTGGGGTATTGCCAATTAATTCAGTAATGTTCGCTGCGATTTTCATATTGAATAATCCTCCAGATCGAGTTGTTTGATTAAGGTTTCGGCATTGGTAACGCCATGATTGACATATCGCGGCTTGCCGCTCGCGTCGATAATAAAAGTGGTTGGCACGCTCATCACGCCCCATTCCTGAGCCACTGCGGGCGCGGCGCTGGCGTCTACTTCGATCACCTGAAACCACGCGCCCATTTTGTTTTTCATCCGCTCGATGGCCGGGCGCTGAACGGTTTTGCACGGCGCGCAGGTGGGGGTGGTGAAATAGACCAGCGCTGGAAGACCGGGACGATAGGACTGGAATCTCGTCACCTTGCTCTCGGCCCGCTTGAGCGTGATCCGGTTAAAGAGCAGGTAGACCGTCACGCCCAACCCGCCCAGGGTCGCCGCTATAATTAGCCGCTCCAAAATCTCGATAGTCATCCGTTAACCCTCCTTCGGGCGGAATCCGGGAATCGTTCCAGGGGGGAGCGATTTCGAGAAACCGGGAACCTGCCAACGTCCGAGCCAGTAGTATAGAAAGCACCCGGCGCAGAACCCGGCAAAGGCGTTCAGCGCGGCCAATGCGGACACCATCCACGCCAATCCCCATCCCAGGGTGGATGCGCCGCTGAACAACGCCAGCGCTCCGCCCAGCATAAAGACTGCGCCCAAGCCCTGCGCAAAACGATGTGGTTCGGGGTTATCCGCAATGACATCGGGCCGGTAGCGGACAATGTTGCGGATAGCCAATCCGAAAAGCGGCTTGCCAGTCAGCGCGCCAGCCAGCATAAGGCCGCCAACTACGGCTGCCAGCCAGGGTTGGTTGAAGATAAAGGCCAGCACATTCAGGCTGATAATTGTAATTTGGTTGGCCTTGAGTGCGGCATGGTCAACTTTTGTGGTGATTTCGCTCATTTTTTTTCTCATTTTGATTGATAAAGTAAAACCAACTGACCTTGTTCGCCTGCGCAGGCAGGTAAACAAAAAGAACGGCGACGAACGCCATGCAACGATTGGGATGTCACATGCGGGATTCGCGTACCGTTCTTCGGTCAGTTGGCGTTGATATTTTGACGAAGCGGCGGTACTACGAAGCCCGCCGTATACAGGAGCAATAGTTCATTATTTTTCTCGTTTGATTTATTAGAGTAATTTGATAAATATTATTCGGGTTTCGCGGATTTGTCAAGGACGGAATTTTTTAAGGTAATTGCAATTTTTCACCCTTGTATCGACCTTGCATTTATGTTAGAATGTCAAAAGTTACCCCAACAGGTAGGGGGAAATCGAGAGTGTTCCGCCATATATGGCGGGGACAAATGTTCTATTAATTCGAGGTCTTTCATGCTTTGTCCGTATTGCCAGAACGATTCATCCAGGGTTATTGATACCAACCGCGATAGCCACGGAGGCATTCGCCGCCGTCGTGAATGTGAATCGTGCGGACAGCGATTCAGCACCTATGAACGACCCATCCTGGCGACGCCGCTCTTGATCAAACAGGATGGCGCGCGCGAGGAATTCGACCGTGAAAAACTGACGCGCGGCATTCGTATTTCGTGCGCCAAGCGCCCTGTTTCAGCCGATGACATTGAACGCCTGGTTGGGCAGGTTGAAGCGCAGTTGCAAAAATTGGGTAAAGCCGAGGTTTCTTCGCGCGCGGTTGGTGATCTGGTAATCAGCGGTTTGAAAGAACTCGATCAAATTGCCTATATCCGTTATGCGATTGTGTATTTGCGCCTGGGTGATTTACGCCAACTACGCGGCGAAATTGATCGATTGCTCGAAGGTAAATAGTTGACAGGGCTTGTGGATGCGGCAGCCTTGGGTTGTCGCTTTCAAAGCCCTGTCATGTTCTCTCATCCCGGAATGTCTATACAAAAATTTTATCAGGAGTGAATTATGGTAGCAAAAGATTTGGATTTTCAAAAGTACGGCCTGTTGCCCACCCCAGCCATCCCGGCAGATTTGCCGCCCGTAGCGTTGACCGATAACGCCCGCCAGGTGCTCGTGCGTCGCTATGTTCGCCGCGGCGATGATGGCAAGCCTGCCGAAAGCGTTGAAGAAATGTTTTGGCGCGTGGCCTATCACGTTGCCAAAGTTGAAGAGGCCTGGGGCGGCGATGCGTTGGAACGTGCCCGCCATTTTTACGCGCTCCTTACCAGCAAGAAATTTTTCCCCAATTCCCCCACTTTCACCGGGGCTGGAACCCCGCTTGGGCAGTTGGCGGCCTGCTTTGTTCTGCCCATCAGCGACGACATGGGGCGTGATGAGGCAGGCATCTTCCAATCGCTGCGCAATGCGGCTCTCATTCAGCAAACCGGCGGCGGCAACGGCTTTTCTTTTTCGCGCCTGCGCCCGGCAGGTGGGTTGGTTAAATCTTCTGCCGGACAGGCCACCGGGCCGGTTGGTTTCCTGCGCGTCTATGACAATGCTTTTGGCGAAATTGCCCAGGGCGGCACCCGGCGCGGGGCCAATATGGGCGTTTTGCGCGTCGATCATCCAGACGTGGAAGAGTTCATCACCTGCAAAACGAACGAAAACGCTATTACCAATTTCAATATTTCGGTTGGCATTACTGATGCGTTTATGCAAGCCGTTCGTGACGATGCCGATTGGGATCTGGTCTTTCCCGATATTTCATCCCCACAATACCGTGGTTTTCGCGGCACCATTGAACAGGCCCGCGAACAGGGCATCCCGATTAAGGTCTATAAAACCATTCGCGCTCGCGAACTGTTCGATAAAATCGTGCGCCAGGCGCATCACAATGGCGAGCCGGGCGTCCTGTTTTTGGATGCGGCCAACCGCTCAAACCCCGTCCCGCACCTTTACCCGCTGGAAAGCACAAACCCCTGCGGCGAGCAATGGTTGGGGCCCTTCGAAAACTGCTGTTTAGGTTCCGTTAACCTGGCCCAGCACTTCGGCGAAGATTGTACCGTTGATTGGGACTCCCTGCGCGAAAGCGTGGAACTCTCTACCCGCTTCCTGGATGACGTTGTCGAGGCGAATGCCTACGTCCCGGCGGTTCCGCAACTGCGCGAAGCCGCTCACCGCGCCCGCCGCATCGGACTGGGCATCATGGGCCTGGCCGATCTGATGTACCACGTGGGCGCGCGCTACGGCTCGCCCGAAGGCCAGGAATTCGCCTCGGTGGTGATGGAGTTTGTCCGCTACCATGCCATGAAGACCAGCATCGAAATGGCCGAAGAGCGCGGCCCCTTCCCGGCCATCGAAGGCTCCATCTACGACCCCGACAATCTGAAGTGGCGCGCGCCCCAGTCGATTGTCCCCATTACGCAGACGTGGCTTCGTCCTGGTCTGGATTGGGACGAAATCACCGGCGGCATTAAAAAACATGGCATCCGAAACGCCGCCCAAACCACCGTTGCCCCAACCGGCACGATTGCCACCGTCGCGGGCTGTGAAGGTTATGGCTGCGAACCGGTCTTTGCGCTGGCCTATATTCGCCATGTCAACGACAACGGCAAAGACCTGCAACTGACCTATGGCTCGCCGCTTTTTGAAAAGACCTTGCAAAATGCAGGCCTCGACCAGGACGCGCGTCAGTCCATCTTTGAGAGCGTCATGAATCACGGAACTTGCCAGGATGTGGATGAAGTACCGGAAAACATCCGCCGCATTTTTGCCACCGCTGGCGATGTGACCGCCGAGGAGCATGTCCGTATGGCGGGCGCGCTGCAAGCCTTTGTCGACAACTCGATCTCCAAAACCATCAACTTCCCCGAGGGGGCCAGCGAAGCCGACGTTGCCACCGCTTATATGCTGGCCTGGGAACTCGGCGCGAAGGGTATCACGGTTTATGTCACCGGCTCGCGCGATAAAGTTGTTCTGGAAACCAAAGCCACTCTTGAAAAGAAACAGGGCGGTGAGACCCCACCGGTTCAACCTGAGCCAGCGCAGCGCCTGATTTGGCACGACACCAAAAAACAGCGTCCGCGCGCGCTGCGAGGGCAAACCTTCAATATCAACACGCCGCTTGGCAAGGCTTTCATCACGGTGAACGAAAATGGCGGCAACCAGCCCTTTGAGGTCTTCATCAACACCTCCAAGGCCGGGTCTGATACGGCTGCCGTTTCGGAGGCCATCGGACGCCTGATTTCTTACATCTTGCGCCTGGCTTCGCCGGTTGCCCCGCTTGACCGTTTGCGCGAGGTGGTTTCGCAACTGGCCGGCATCGGCGGTGGACGCTCGCTTGGCTTTGGCCCCAACCGCGTGCGCTCCCTGCCGGATGGCGTCGGCCAGGTATTGGACGAATACCTGCTCAATCGCACCGACCCGCGCGACATCATCGATGCTGGCGGCAACGGACACAAACCGAGCATGTCTGATTTACACGGCAGCACGCCCATGATGAAAATTGGCGACCTTTGCCCCGAATGCGGACAGGCTGCCGTGGTCAACGAAGAAGGCTGTCGCAAGTGCTACGCCTGCGGGTATAGTGAGTGTTAGAGATGTGTAGGTTCTATTAGAAATTGAGCGGGTGGAGGTTGCCTCCATCCGCTTTTTTGTGCTTGAACAAGGATGTTTTTCATCTTTTTACGAGAAATGATATAATTAAGATTGAATTTATCGGATTTGTGTCTGATTGGCCGTAATTGTCGAACAATACCCTGTTGGCGCGACGGTGACGGTCTATTACGATCCGGCTCATCCGAGCGAATCGGCCCTGGAACGTTGAAAGAGGAGGCGCAGCATGAATCCCTTGAACCAGATTTTGCGAGAAACATTCTTGTTTTCGGGGCGTGATTTGCTGGACAATCGCGCCGGGCGGTTATCGCCGCGTCAGGAAGCCCGCCAGCAGTCGTTGGGGAGCAGCCTGAAGGTGGGCCTTGCTTTCTTTCTCGTGGTAATGCTGGGAAGCGTGGCGCTGGCTGCTTTTTTCTCAAGTTCGACCGGCTCATTCATTGGGTTTGACCACCCAGATACGCAAATTTCACTCTCTATTTTGGCCGTGGTGTTTGGCGTGATTCTTGTGGCGAGCATTTTTTCCTGGCGCAAGCAATATGCCGCGGCCAAGTCGGGTTTGTTGCAAAAGGCTGAGGGCGAAGTCAGTCTGGGCAAAATTAAGCCGAATTCGGCCAGTTTTGAAATTAAAGTTGGACGCGCGAAAATCCGTTTGTTAACCGAAGAACAATTGCAGGCTTTTCAGATTGGCACGGCTTATCGAGTTTTTTACATTCCCGGCCCAATCCCAAAAATCCTTTCTGCCGAAGTGATTGGCACGGAAGACGAAGCAGCACTTTTGGCCGAAAGTGAGCCGCCGCTTGAAGCAGACTTGGAATTACAAGCCCAGAAACGAGGCCGTCGCGCTGTCGCGATTTTGGCCGGCTTGTCTTTGTGTTTTCCGTTGGTGCTGTTTGTCGCTTCAGATTTGCCTGGCTTCTGGTTTTCTCTGGTTTTTGTTGCTCTTTTTGCTATTGGGATGTTTTTTGTGGCCTGGGTGTTGCGAAAATAAGCGCAGGCATGGGAACAAAAAGCGTGGAATTCGGCAATTCGCCAAATTCCACGCTTTTGTTTTGCAAGCGGATTTGTTCTACTTGACGCGCAAGGCTTCCCAGCCGGCGTACTTGGCGGTTTCGGCCAGTTCGGCTTCGATGCGCAGCAGTTGGTTGTATTTGGCAACGCGGTCTGAGCGGGCGGGGGCGCCGGTCTTGATTTGGCCCATGTTGAGGGCAACGGCCAGGTCGGCGATGGTGCTGTCTTCGGTTTCGCCGGAGCGGTGCGAGGTGACGGCGCGCCAGCCGTTACGGTGGCAGGCTTCGACGGCTTCGATGGTTTCGGTCAGGGTGCCAATCTGGTTGAGTTTGACCAGCAGGGCGTTGGCAGCGTTTTCTTGAATGGCGCGGCGGACACGGGCCGGGTTGGTGACGAGCAAGTCGTCGCCGACGATTTGGCATTTGTCGCCGAAGGTCTGTACGGCCAGTTTCCAGGATTCCCAGTCGTCCTGGGCGAGGCCATCTTCGATGGAGACAATCGGGTAATCCTGTACCCACTTGGCCCAGAATTCGACCATTTCGGGGCCGGTCAATTTCTTGCCTTCTTTGCGCAGGTTGTAGGTTTTGGTTTCTTCGTCAAAAAGTTCGGAGGCGGCAGGGTCCAGCGCAATGGCGACCTGTTCGCCGCGCCCGGCTTTGAAACCGGCTTTTTCAATCGCTTCGAGGATGACTTCGAGGGCTTCGTTGTTGGCTTTGAGGGCCGGGGCGTAACCGCCTTCATCGCCGACCAGAGTGGCGTAGCCTTTGCTCTTCAGCACAGATTTGAGGGCGTGGTAGATTTCCGCGCCCCATTGCAGGCCTTCAGCGAAGGAACTTGCGCCAAATGGCATGACCATGAACTCTTGCATGTCGGTGCTTTGCCAGCCGGTGTGCGCGCCGCCGTTGAGGATGTTCATCATCGGCACGGGCAGAACGTGGGCATACACGCCGCCGATATAGCGGTAGAGCGGCAGGCCGAGGGCGTTGGCGGCGGCTTTTGAGACAGCCAGGCTGACGCCCAACATGGCGTTTGCGCCCAGGTTGGCTTTGTTCGGGGTTCCGTCAAGAGCGAGCAGTTCCATGTCGATGGCTTTTTGCTCGCTGGCATCCCAACCGTAGAGGGCATCGCTGATTTGTTCGTTGACATTGGCAACGGCTTTGCTGACGCCTTTGCCGAGGTAACGACCTTTGTCGCCATCGCGCAGTTCGAGGGCTTCGTGGACGCCGGTTGATGCGCCGGAGGGAACCGCAGCGCGGCCCCAGGAACCGTCTTCAAGCACGACTTCGACTTCTACTGTCGGGTTGCCGCGTGAGTCAAGGATTTCAAGTGCTGAAATGCTTTCAATTATGGTGCTCATATATGTTTTCTCCTGAATATCGAAATAAGGGCTTGGGGGTTATGCTTGTGTAGCGGATGCTGCCAATCTTCTTGTGTACAAACTTTGCGCGCGCCGGGAGATTTCCCGTAAAATTGCCCGTGCAAGTATAATCCAATTTTCAAAAAATTGAGTGGAGAATTATCGTGCCTCGTTTGGAAATTCCTGAAAATGATCCGCGTTTGAATTTGCGTTATCCGCTTACAGAAACTGCTTTTCATAAGTTTTTGGTGAGTTTTGCGCGGGTTTTGTTTAAATCGATTATGGTGATGGAAATTGCAGGCCTTGAGCATTTGCCTCGTGAGGGGGCCGGCATTGTGGCCTCGAACCATGTTAACAATTTTGATGTTTTCCCTTTGCAATTGGCTTTGCCGCGCGCTTTATTTTTTATGGGCAAGGCCGAGTTGTTCAAGATAGGGTTTGTTCATGCTGTTTTTCGTCAGATGGGCGGATTTCCGGTTTATCGCGGGGAGGGAGATGCCTGGGCGCTGGAGCATTCGGCCCGTATTCTTGCGGCGGGCCAGTTGTTGGCGATGTTTCCCGAGGGAACTCGTTCGCGTGGGCGCGGTTTGGCGGTTGCCAAAACGGGCGCGGCGCGTTTGTCGATTCAAACCGGCGCGCCAATTGTGGTGGTTTCTATCGATGGCAGTCAGCGTTTCTTTAAACAATTTCCGCGCCGTAACCGGGTTCGGGTGGTGATTGC
>DAOUML010000205.1:0-13952 GCA_034411635.1 Anaerolineales bacterium | reverse complement strand
GGCGGGTTCGGCCCCCTCCCAGCCTCCCCCATTTTCTGGAGTGCGAAAATGGGGGAGGAGAGTCTCCTCATCGTCCGGCCCTCCCCCAAATTCCCCGTTCTTGGGAATTTGGGGGAGGTGGCGCGTAGCGCCGGAGGGGGCCAGGATGGCGTCCATCCGCGCAATGTTCCGCATCGGGCGCAGGATGGGTTCGGTAAAGCCGTAGCCGTTCTCCAGCTGCCATTGGATGTAGCCAATCCAGATGGTAATTTGGGCCAGTTCGTGGGCGTATTCGTTGACTTCGAGGCCGTACAACTGCTCCGGCCCGACCGAGATGAAGAAACGCCCCGCGCCCATTTGGGCCGAGAAGTTAATCACCTCGTTTTGCAGGTCGAGCAGGCGGCGCAGGGCCACGTACAGGAAGTTGCCGCTGCCGCAGGCTGGGTCGAGCACTTTGACCGCCGCAATCTCGTCGGCAAACCCGCGCAGTTTCCTGCCGATTTTCTCCGCCGCTGCGGCCTTCTTCTTCTCGCTGGCCCCCTCCAATTCCGCGTTCAGCATGTCACATTCTGACTTGAGCCGCTCCCACGTCCGCAGCAGCGGGGCCATCAGCACCGGTTCGACCACCAGGGCGATGTCATCGCGGCTGGTGTAGTGCGCTCCCAACTGGCTGCGCTTGGCCGGGTCGAGACCGCGCTCAAACAGCGTGCCAAAGATGGAGGGTTCGATCGCGCTCCAATCCAGCGCGTCGATTTTGGCGAGGATGTCCAGCCCCTCGCCGTCCAGTTCCAGCACGCTGTCGTCGTCGAACAGTCCGCCGTTGAAGTGGTGGATTTTATCGACCCCGAAATAGCTGCCGTTGTTCATGGCGCGGAACAACTGGCGCAGCACCTCGGCAAAATCCCTGGCGCGGCGGCGGGTTTGGTCGAGCAGGCGCGGGAACAGGCCCTTGGGCAGCAGGCCAATATCCTCGGCAAACAGGCAGAACAACAACCGAATCAGGAAATGGGCCACCGCCTGCGGGTCTTCGCCGTACCTGCGCAGGATTTCGGCCAGCCGGGCAAACTGGCGGGCGGCTTCCTCGGTCACTTTGGGGTCGGTGACGCGCGGCTTCAGCGCTTCGGGGTTGTGAAAGACCGCCCGCAGCGTGGCCAGTCCCTCGGCGGTCAGCAGGTCGTCCAGCGTCAGGGTGATGGCGCGGGTCGGCAGGTTGGTATAGTTGGTGCGGATGATGATGTTGTTGATGTCGGACACAATCAACAGGGGCGGGTTCTGGAGCGCGTCACTGTAGCCCTTGAGTTGCGCGTAGGCTTTATCGAGGTCGTGGTCTTTGCCCTTGTATTCCCAGCCAAAGAACCCCAGTTTGGCGACATCGGCCCAACCGCTGCCGCCGCCCAGTTTGGCCGCGCCCATCTCGAAGGCAAAGCGCGTGCCGGAGGGGTCATAGTCCGAGGGCGTGGGGTGTCCGGCCAGCCCGCACAGGTCGAGGAAATGCTCCTGCGCAATCTGGCGTTCGCGGGCCGTAACCCGTTTCCATTTGGCGACGAAATCCTGGGGCGTGAGCGGCATGGTGGTTATCCCTGATTGTGGGGGCGGCTTTTATGTCCGCCCGGCGACGATGGTTAATTGTACAACGAAACACCCGTCCCATCATTGGTATAATCGGCGGGCTGTCAAACACTTACGAGGAGATTGATTTATGGGACGACTCATCAACCCCGATTCGGCTGGCAAGGAACGCACGCAACTGACCAAAGGGATTGTGCTGGCGATTCGGGAGTTAGCCAAGCAGACCGAGCCGGGGGCTGAGTTCCGCGACCTGGCGGCCTTCATCTCCCTGGCGCTGGCGAAGATTTCGGAGGGAATCGATGTCTCGGTGGCGGCCTGGGAGAAGCGCGGCTACTGGGTCAAGGCCGATAAATTCCGCATGGAATGGCTCTGGAGCGAACAATACGCCGTAAAAATGAAAACTGCCCTGCTGGCCGAAGACTGGGCGGGCGTGGCGATGGTCATGACCCAAACCGCGCAGAAACTTGCCAAAATTCAGGTCCCCGCCGGTCACCGGCTGGGGCGTCCCTGGGTGGGGGCGTGGAAGGAATTGAACAAAAAGGATTGAAGGCCAGCAATTCCAAATCTAAAAGTTGTTTTTGTGCTAATAGTGCCAAGACAAGCGTCCAAGTCCTGAGCGGAGCGTCCTTCGACTGCGGGCTTCGCAAAATACGCTTCGCCCTCCGCTCAGGACTTGGCAACTTTGGCAAAAAAGCGAAGTCGAAGGACGATAATTGCAAACATTGAGCCGATTTCAGTTTCAGATTTGGAATTGCAGGCTTTATGCGCGCAAGCAGACAATTTCGGGAGTGCTTGCGCCACATTTATCGATGCGCTTCCCCTGCCGCCCTGATGCCCGAAAGAACCGCCCCATGCACCGTTGAGGGGTGTTCACGGTGGGTATGCTCGCCGGCGAAAAAGAGCGTGTTGCCAACCGGGGCGGCCAGGGTATCGTAATCATCGGGCGAAGCGCCGGGCATCAGCGAAGAGTACGAACCGCGCGCGAACGGGTCGCGGCCCCAGCGCGTCACCAGCCAGCCGCGCGGCTGCGGCACGTCCGGGCCATAAATGCGCCGCAAAACGGACAGGGCCGCAGCCAGCACCTGCTCATCCGACCAGGATTCGATTTCGAGACCAAACCGGCCCGCATTGAAAGCCAGCAAAACCGGCGCGCCCACCAGCGGCGCAAGGTTAAGCCACTCGCACCACTCGCCCTTGCGCTCCGAAACATAGCCGAGCAGGTGGGCATCGGCCTCCCAAAAAACCTCGTCAAACTGCAAATAGACCTTGTTCAGCACCCCGAACCCCATTCGCCCCATCGCGCGGCGTTTCTCGGCGGGCAGGGGCGGATTAAAGGAGATGTCCTGACCTTTGAGCACGCCCAACGGCAGGGCCACCACCGCTTTATCGGCTTCAAACTGCCCCTGGTCGGTCTGGATGCGGACTCCCGATGCGCCTGCCTCCACGCTACGAACCACATGCCCCAGCCGGATGTCCAACCCGTCCGCCAGGTGGCTGACGAGTTGCCCGTAACCGCCGGGCAAAATCACTTCATCGCCGCCGTAATCGTCGGCATTGTCGAACCAGTAGAGCGACAGGTCGGCGACATCAGCAGCGTATTCGTGCTCGATGGCGGTATTGACGGCGTACCAAGCCTGGCGCAGGGTTTCGGTGGGCAAGTCTTCGGCTTCGAGATAGGCCTGAATGGCGGCTTGCAGCGAGGTATCGTCTTCAAATTCTTCCTGCCACCCGGCAATCAGTTCGGCAAGGGTTTCAAAAATCTCGTCAATTTCGGCATCTTCGCGGGCCGAGAGTTCGCGCCCATCGCTGGCGTAACGGGTGATGTTGTCGTAATCGGTGCGGACGCGTTTTGCGCCGACTTCGTCGGCCAGTTGGGTAAGCGGGTTGCCACGCGTGCCGTGAATCCAACTCGCGCCCAGGTCGAGCGGCAGGCCGAGGGAATCGTCCGTCCAGGCGCGGCCGCCGATTCTTTGGCGGGCTTCGAGGACGATGACACTGTACCCACGCCGGATCAGTTCGCGGGCGGCGGAAAGGCCGGCCATGCCGGCCCCAAGCACCAGCACGTCGGCCCGGCGAGGGGTGGAACCGGCGTGAGAAGCGGCTGATTGGGCCGGGGTGGGGGATGCAGGCCCGGAGGCAGAATCAGGCTGGTTTGACGGCGAGAAAGGCAAGGGGGCGCAGCGAACGAGCAGGAGTCCGCCGAGGCTTGTGGCAATTAGTTTAAGGGTGTCACGTCTGGAGAGCATGAAAAATCCTTCTTTTTCCTTAAATCAAAACGCGCAAGGCTTTGCAGGGCCTTGCGCGTTGGGGTTTATTTGTTTTTGAGCAGGATGGTGGCTTTGCGGGTTGGCTCTTCGCCGATGCTTTCGCTGGTTACATCGGGGTGATCGCGCAGTTCGAGGTGAATGATGCGCCGCTCGGCGGAGGACATCGGTTCGAGGATTTGGCGTTTGCCGGTGCGGACGGCTTGTTCGGCCATGCGGCGGGCCAGTTGGCGCAGTTGTTTTTCGCGCCGGGCGCGGTAGCCTTCGACATCGACGACGACCTGCACCCAATGCTGGGCTTCTTTGCTGATGATCAGGCCGAGGATGTATTGCAGGGCGTTGAGGGTTTCGGCGCGGCGGCCAATTAGAATGGAGAGATCGTCGCCTTGAATATCAATCAAAATGGGGGTATCGCCGCTTGGGTCGGTTTCGCCATAAGCGGCGGAAACGCGGGCCGATAATTTCATTTTTAGGATCAGTTCGCGCGCCGCTTGAATGCTGAAGTTGAGCAGGGGGTCGGTGGTGGCTGGCTGGTCTTCTAACTCTGGCAAAGATTGGGCTTCGGATTGAACTTTGAGGCTGAGGCGGATTCTCATCTGACGGGCGCCAAAGCCAAGAAAGCCGCGGTTGCCTTCGTCGACAATTTCTACTTCAACCTGGTCTTTGCTGACGCCCAGTTGGGGCAACCCCTGGGCAAGGGCTTCTTCGACCGAGGGGGCGATAATTTCGAGTGTTGTTCGTTCCATAAGGGTTCCCCTATTTCTTTGATTTTTTGGCAGGGGTTTTGGCGGAGGATTGTGGATCGCCAAAGGTGATGAGATTGCGCCAGTTGACTTTGCCAAGCGCGGCATATTGGGCAATCCCTGCCAGGTTGCTGATGATGAAATAAACTGCCAGGCCCGATGCAAAATTGAGCGAGAACCAGAAGAGCATGAGCGGCATGTAGATGCCCATCATCTTGGTCATTTGGGCCGATTGGTCATTGGGGTTGGCGGAGGGCATGACGGTCAGTTTGGTTTGGAAATAGGTAGTCAGACCGACGATAATCGCCAGGGTGGGGATGCCGCCAAAGGGGACAATATCGGCCAAAATGCGTTCAGGCTGGCCGAGGTTCATCCACAGGAATTGGGTGTTGATAGGCAGCAGGGCATTGAGCGAGGCGGCAGGGACAAGGTTGCCAACCCAGGCCCAAAGCGGGTCGGTCATGCTGCGCACAAGGTCAATCAGTTGAAAAGGGGAAACGCCCATGACGCGGTTAATCGACTGATACAGGCCAATGATGATGGGAAATTGAATCAGGGTGGGGAAACATGCGCCGAGCGGGTTAACGCCCTGTTCTTTGTAGATGCGCATTTGCTCCTGAGCCAGTTTTTCTTTGTCGTCTTTGTATTTGGCTTGAATTTTGGTCCACTCATCTGATTTCATCAAGTCTTGCATTTTAGCGCTGGATTTAATCTGGTTTGCCATTAGGGGGTGCGTGACAACCTTGATTAAGATGGTGAAGAGGATAATAGCGACGCCAAAATTACCAACAAAGGCATAGATCAAGAGCAAAATATTGGTCATTGGCGTAACAATAATGGTATCCCACATAACAAACTCCTATTCTTAAGGCTTGAAGGTCCAGCGTTGGGCGCCGTTTACGTCAAAAGCGACCAGCGATGCGTCGCCCTGCATGGGAGCAATCAAAATCAGTTCGCCGGCCAGCACAGGAGCAGAAACCAGTTTGCCATTCAGGTCGGCCTGCCAAAGGGGGGCATTGTCGCTGGTGAGGGCTTGCAAGCGGCCCAAATCGGTGACATAGATGACTTTGCCGTCAAATGCGAGCGGGCTGGCAATGATGGAGCCTTCTTCGGCTCGCTGCCAGCGAATGGAGCCAGTAGCCTGTTGCAGGGCGTAGAATTTTCCTTGTTTGCCAATCAGGGTGCCGATGTACAGCGTCTCGCCCTCGAGGGCGGGCGTGCTCCAAATGGTGCCTTCCAATTGCTGCTGCCAGTTGATTTTGCCGCTGGTGGCTTGCAGGGAGAACATCGTGCCTGAAAGCGTGCCAACATACAGATTGCCCGCCTCGTCTAGCAAGGGGGCGGCAATGATGGGGCCATCCAACTCGGCCTGCCAAACCAGGCTGCCATTGGCCGGGTTGAGGGCAAAGAGCAGGCCGTCCATGCTGGAGACGAAAATGCGTTCGCCATCGGTCACCGGATGGGCCATCAGGGCAGCGTCTGACAGGCGTTCCTGCCAGCGTTCGTTGCCGTTCATATCGAGCGCGTAGAGTATCCCTTCGCCACCGGGGGCGTAAATGGTATCGTTTAACGTGAGCGCGCCAGCAATCCAGGTGCCTTTTGAGCTTTCAAAAGTCCACCGAACGCTGCCGGTTTCCTTTTCTACGTTGAACAAGGTGTGGTTGGACGGGTGCGAGTTCGGAATAACCATCTGACCCGCTTCGGTAAAAGCGACCGGGGCAAATAAAATCACATTGGCATCCGCCTCTTTTGGGAAGCGCAAAGGCGCATTGCCCGAGAGAACCTCTTGTCCGTTGCTGAGATTGATAGCAAACACTTGCGAGCCGGCGGAGAGATAGGCGGTCTGGTCTTGCACAACGAGGCCGGGGAAATTTTGGGAAGCGAGCAGATCTCCACACGCGCTAAGAAAAAGCGCCATCGTAACAAGCATGAAAGGCAAAGCAATTCGCTGAAACTTCATTGAAACTCCTAAGGAACGGGGTCTACCCCGCCAGGGTTAAACGGGTTGCAACGCACAACCCGCCAAAAGGCCATCCAACTCCCCTTCATTGCCCCATACTTATAAATGGCCTGGTAGCCGTAATGCGAACAGGATGGGTAAAAGCGGCAGGTGTTGGGCGGCATCGCTTTAGACAAGGTTGCCTGATAAAGCCGAATTAAACCCAAAATCGCCAAACGCGGCCAATAAGGCAGGCTGCGCGGCAAATCTCGCAAATGTGGTTCGTTTGGATATTCTTGCGGCAGATAATGCTGGGTCATCGAAATCAAGAACCGGTAAACAGGCCAGCGCGTTGAAAAAGTTGGCGCACTACAACCTGTATTTCTCTAAAATCTGCTTTCAGGAAAGGCGAACGGGCAATCAAGATGAGATCATGCCCGGCGGACAAGGAAGGGATTTGTGGCCGAACTGCTTCACGCAGCAACCGTTTGGCGCGGTTGCGCTCCACCGCGCCGCCAAGCGCGCGCCCGGCAGTGACACCCACCCGCACCGTCTCATTCGTTGAAGACAGGATAATCAAGACAACAAGCGGGTGCGCGAAAGACTTGCCATGGTTCCGCACCCGCTTGAAATCGATAGACCGGGTCAGTCGAAAGCGACGCTGCACCCATTCCTCGCTTTAGGCAACGGCAAAATGCCGCTGCAAGCCTACCAGCGCACTTTTTTGACGTGGTTGTTTGATTTAACCGTCAGCCTGACACGACCGCGCTGGCGGCGGCGGCTGAGAACTTCACGACCATCTGCGGTGGACATGCGGGAGCGAAAACCGTGCACGCGCACGCGGCGTCTAATTTTGGGTTGGTAAGTACGTTTTGTAGCCATGCAAAAACCTCACAATCAAAGAAGAATAAGGACAAGAACAAAAATGCGCGCAAGGCGCAAACGGCACAACATTATACCGTAAAGCGCATGAAGTGGGAAGTAAAATCAGCCAGTTTTTGGTAATCCCTCTGATTGGCGCAGAGGCACTTCAAAGAAGAAGGTGCTGCCCTGCCCCAATTGACTTTCGAGCCAGACTTTGCCGCCATGCCGTTCGACAATCGAGCGCACAATGGCCAGGCCGAGGCCGGAGCCTTTCTGCTCGCGCGCCTCGCGCTGTCCGCCGCGATAGAATTTTTCAAACAGGCGCGGCTGGTCGATGGGAGAAATGCCGATGCCGCTATCACGCACATCAAAACGCAAGATTTCGCCAGAAGCCTGGGCGCGTACCGCCACGCTGCCATCCTGCGGGGTGTATTTAATGGCGTTTTCAACCAGGTTATACATGGCCTGCTGTAAAAGAGCATGATCGGCTTCTATCACTACCGCCTTGTCGAAGGCGATATCGACGCTCAGAGCAATATTTTTTTGGGAAGCCTGCATTTGCAGGGTGCTGGTTACGCGCTCAATGATTTCAACAACCGGGGCGATTTCCAATTGGAGGCCAACGCCAACTTCAATGCGACCCAAATCGAGCAGGTTATTGACCAGGCGGGCCATGTTCTCAACGCCTGAAATAATTTTCTTGACATAGCCTTGCTGCTGTTCGTTCAATTGACCGACCATTTCGAGCATGGTGGCGTAACCGCGCATCAAGGTGAGGGGAGAGCGCAGATCATGGCTGACTGTGTTGACAAACTCAGTCTTCATTGTGTCCAGTTCTTTGAAGTAGGTTACATCACGCAAAATGCACACCCGCCCCACCAGACGACCATCAGCCAGAACGGGCGAGGCGGTCGCCAGATAAACCTGGCCTTTGCCCACGGTTACTTCAGCGGAGAGTTTGTCAGACGAGGAAACTTGCAAAATTTCGAGCAGGGATTTGTCTGTAATCAGGCGTTCGATGGGTTGTCCCTCGCCAGAACTGACCCCTGAGCCAAGTGTTTTCCAGGCGGCAGGGTTGGCAAGCAGCAACCGGTTGAGGTGGTCTGTTACCAGGACCGGATCGGGCGTGGAAGCCAGAATGGCGGCCAGACGTTGGCGTCCAACTTCGGCAGAGAGAAAGAGGTGATTGTTTGATGCGGCCAGGGCGGCTTGCCCGGCAAGTGTGGAAAGGAAGCGCACATCTGATTCAGAAAACAGACGCGGTTGGTCATAAGCCGCCCACAAAGCCCCGTAGTGGCGATTCTCGTGCCGCAATGGGAAGGCAACCAGCGAGGCCGGCGCCGATTGGACGGAAGAAAGACCAAAAATGCGCGCGCGGGCCACATTGGTTAGCACGATTCGGTCTTGATTGCGGATCAGTTCGAGAATTTGCTCATCAAGATAAGCATATTTTTCTTTGGATGGGCCAAGCGCAAAACGAGATGGAAGGTCTTTTTCGGTATCTTTCAGGCTATCCTGGGTTAGCACCACGCGCACGGCGCTGGCGCCGGTTGCCAGGATTGCTTCAAGCACCGGCTCAACCGCATCACCCATGTCAAGACTGGAGGCAACACCCTGGCTAACCAGCAGCAGGCGGTTAAGTTCCTCGAGGCGTGATTGCAGGCTGGCGCGCATTTGCTCAAAAGCGCGCCGCAATTGGCCGACTTCATCAACGCCTTCAACCGGCAGGGGGTGGTCAAGTTGTCCCTGGGCGATCCGCACGGCTTCGCTTGCCAGCGTTTGCATTGAACTGGTGACAGATTTGAGACCAAAACGCAACGAGAGCAAGGAAACCACTGCCAGGGCTAAAATCATGAAAGAAAGCGGGGCGGCAATCGCCAGGGCGCGTTTTTGGGCCTGCTGGGCGGGGACTGTCAACACCACCGACCAGGGGCGACCCAGAGCCGGTTGAAAATACACCAGACTGCGGGTTCCATTGGGAGATGTGTCGTCGAAAAAAGCAGGAGAGGGTTGGGTCTTGCCAGTGTAGGGCGTCATCACCAGCGATGGATTGGTGTGGTAAATGATGGAGCCATACTCATCAAGCAAAAAGCCTTCGCCATCAATATCGCGCAGACTGTTTAGGCTGCTAATCAGGGGTTGCGTAAACGGGTTGCTGGCAAGGTCGGTGCGCCCAATTAAGACGCGGGCAGGTTGCTCCGTTTCATCGACCAGCGCAATCACAAATGAGATTCGAGCCGATTGCGATTCTCCCGCCGGGGGAATGGTGTAGGTTTGACTTAGCACGCCATTGAAAGCCAGGCTCAGACCGACCAATTCCTGCGGGGTGAGAATCTGCTGTTCGGGAGGCAGGCCAGGGGCCGAAGCAATTAAATCGGTTTCACTGGCGAAAAGCATTAACTGATTGAAGAAAGGCAGGGCGTGTAATTGATATTCCAGAATTTCGGTTGCGCGCTGAACATCCGCGACGCGCAACTCATCATCGCGCGCGTGTTGCACGGCCATATTTTGCCCGGTTTCAAGGAAGAATGGCACGCTCTGCGAGACCATTTCGGCGTTGCCTTGCATACGAAATTCGAGCATCTGACGGGCCGCTGCCCCGGCCACCAGCCAATCGCCAATCAGAAGCGAGAGTAGCAGGGCGGTAATCAGGGTGCCGGTTCCGAACAAAAAACGGGCTTCGAGGCTGCGCTCGCCAGGAGAGGGCAGCAACGGCAAACGTCGTCCCCAACCGACGGGAAAAATCAGGGCCAGCACCTGGGCAAAAAGGCCGCCAAGCAACATTTCGCCGCCAAAAGCCAAAGAAGCCGACGGCAATTGCGTGAGAGCATAATCGAGACGATTTTCAATAGGCCCGGTCACCAGCATAAAAGAGCCGGCGGCAAAGAAAATGCCAAAAGGCAAGACGAGAATGAGCGCAGCGACAAGCGGCTCGCGCAATAAACGATACGGCCAGGTGCGAAAACGCTGACGCGCCGCCAGGCTGAACAGGGCGGCGACAAAGGCCATTTCAAGGGGCGTATAAACTGACTGGGTATCCAGCGCAAAGCGTACCAGCCCGGCCACAAAACCAACCAGAGCGGCAGGCAAAGGGCCAAGCAAGCCGCCCGCCAACAGCCAGGGGATGGCTGAAAAGAACATGAGGGCCGGGCCGCGCGGCGAGAGGGGAACTCCCGGCGGCGACAGGGCATCACCGGCAGGCAAACGCAGACCCAAAAAATTGTTGGCAAGAATGGCAAAAAGAGCAAAAAGGAGAATCAGCCCCCAGGCGCGCAGATCCCAGGCAGATTGAACGTTGCGCCAGGTAAACAAAGACCAGCCCAGCAAACCGGCAAGCAAAAACCACCACAGCCAGCCCCAGGGGGTAGGCCAAAGCGGCGAAAGAAAGTCACCTTGAAAGAGGGAGAAAATAATTTCCATGCGCTAAAGGGTGCAAGGTGCGTGCCAGAATAGGGTCATTATAGCACGGTGGCGCACAAGAGAATCAATCGCTAAACAATCTGCTCAACCATAGAAGCCGCGATATTCTTCGGGCAGCAGTTGGGCCACCTGGCGCATGACCAGATCGACATTGCGTTGGCGGCTCTCGCGACGCGCTTCTCCTTTTTCGGCCAATGGCGGCAGGCGCAGGGGAGCGCCAACCGTCAGAGACAAGGTGGGACGCTGCGCGCGAACGGCGCGAACGAAGAAATCGCTGGTTGCGCCAACAATGCCAACCGGCAAGACCGGGACGCCCGTCTCGGCGATGATGTGGGCCAGGCCGGGGTGGGCGCGTCGCATTCCGGGGGCGCGGGTGCGTCCGCCTTCGGGAGAAAAGAGCAGGGGGTATCCCGATGTCAGAATGCGCGTTACCCGTTCAAGGGCCTGGCGGTCATATTCGCCGCGCCGTACCGGAATGCCGCCAAACAGGCGCACCAGCAGGTTTTGTCCAAACCCGGCCCGGTTCCAGATGTCGGACGCGCCCAGTACTTCGATGCCTTCGGGCCAAAAAGTGAGCAGGAAGGGTGGGTCAAAATTGGAAACGTGGTTGAAAACAGTCACATACGGCTTGCCGAGGGGGATATTTTCAAATCCATGCAGTTCGACGCGGGCCAACAGGTGAAACAAGCCACGAAAAAGAGGTCGCATGGCGTTGCGTGACAGGCGGTTAAAAAGCGGAGGCTTATAGAGGCCTAAGGCTGGCATAAAGACAGGGATTTTTGGAAAACCTGATCGGCGTTGAGTTTGTCGGAATCGAGCAAAACGGCGTCGTCGGCTGGTTTAAGGGGGGCAATGTCGCGGGTCGAATCGATCCGGTCGCGCTCGTTGACTTTGGTCAGGATTTCGTTGAAGTCGGCTGTTCCGCCGCGTTGCAGGATTTCGTTGTAGCGGCGGCGAGCGCGTTCTTCCGCTGAAGCGTCGAGATAGATTTTCAGGTCGGCATCAGGCAGGACGACGGTTCCAATATCGCGTCCGACCATGACCACCCGCCCACGCAGGCCGATGCGGCGCTGCTGCTGGGTGAGGGCTTTGCGCACGCCAGCGTAGGCCGAAACCGCCGAGACGTTGGCATCGACTTCGGGTTTGCGAATTTGCCAGGTGATGTCCTGCCCATCGACGACGATGTCGCAGGGGCGGCCATCTTCCAACGAGGAGGCCGAGACTTCAATCGGCACGTCTTCGGCCAGGCGGGTGACGCGGGCTTCGTCGCTGATTTCAATGCCGCGATGCAGGGCCAGCCAGGTGACGGCGCGGTACATTAGGCCGGTGTCGAAGTAAAGATAGCCGAGCGATTCGGCCAGGCGAAAACCGAGGGTCGATTTGCCCGATGCAGCCGGGCCGTCGATGGCGATGATGTTGGGTTTGGTCATTTTTTATTCCGGGAATAGGTCGGTGCGCGCCCAAAAGAGAACATAGTCTTTAACGACCGGGCCAGTGTGGTTGATGGTCCAGCGCAGCCATTCGGCAGAGGTCCAGAAATCCCATTCGGGGTAATCGCGCAAGGAGAAAACCGCGCCGCGATAGGATGCTTCCAGTTCGGGGGCGATGCTATCGGCGGGGGTGATGATGAGATCGGGGTTGTCATCGATGGAGACCGCCCCGGCAGTGGTGACGCGCCAATCGCGAAACTGCCAGCGCAAGGCGGGTGAATCGAAGCCAACCAGCAAAATGCGCAGGGCGTTGTCTGTGCCGTAGGCCATTTGCGAAATTTCTTGGGCCTGGGCGTGAATAACGGCTATGGAGGGCGATGTTGGCGCGACAGGCCAGATTTCAACGGTGGGCAAGGGACGCAACTGTGCCGAAAAGCTCGCCATGGCAAGCAGGTTTACGGCCCCAATTGCCAGCGCGCCCCAGGCAAACCCAAGCAAGGCAGCGCGCGCCGACCAGCCAAAGCCAACCAGAAAGACGCTCAAGACCAGCAAAGCCAGCGACCCGGCAACCAAAATCCAGCGCAGTTGAATCTCTTCCGGTAGAAAACCAAACAGCGCGGCGCTGGCAAAATTGAGCCAGGCAAACAGCAGCAGGAGGATTGTCAGCACGGCCATGCCGAATGTTTCCCAAAAGCCGCTTGAAATCTGCACCGGGCGCAACTCCATTTCATCGCTACCCTGCACCGGAAAGGTGTGCAGTTCGACAATCCGTTCTGGCAACCGCAGCCAGCGCGCAATCTCCAGCGCGGCCAGCGCCCAGAGCGGAATGAGCGCCCAGGCCAAATCAGCCACCTGACGGGCTGGCGGCAAAACGGCCAGCAAGAGCGCGACAAGCAGCCAAACGCCGAGAAAAATCGTGGTCTGGTCGCGCTGGACAAACAAACGCGCCAGCGCAATCAAGGCCAGCACCAGAGCCGGGAACTGGTAGAAAAACAGGGCTGTGAGCGGCCTGAGCATTGGCGCGCCGCCCCAATCGCTAAAACGGGCGAGCGCATCGGGCAGGGAGGCCAACCCGGCCCCCAGGCCACCCGGCGCAAGCAGGAAGAAACTGCCCAAGAGCAGGTACGCGCCGGCTGCAAAATACAAGCCCTGACGCAGTTGAGCCGCCGGGTATGAAAAATCGAACTTGGGTCCCAGCAGGCGCAACAAGCCAAACGCCAACCCTAACCCAAGCAACCCAGGCCAGAGCGCGCTGCCCGAAAGCAAGGCCAGGCCAGCCAAAACACCGCCCAGGCGGATAAATCCGTTGCGCCACGCGCCCCAGGCCAGCAAAACCAGGCTGAGGGCCAAGATCGGCCCGCCCGCCATGCGCGAAAACGCCAACAGACCGGGATCAAGGGCCAATAAAAAGGCCAGCAAAATGGCGATTCTATCGCCGCCCAACCGGTCACGGAAGAAAGCCGGGGCCAGCACCAGCGCGCTGCCGGCCAGGGCCGGAATTAGCCGCGCGGCAAAATTACTGGCCTGCAAAATGAAAAAGACGAAGGCGGTTAGATTGATATAGGCCGGCTGTGGGCCAAATTCAAACGGCAGACCGCGCGCCAGGTTAAAAGCCTGCAAAGCCCAAATCGCTTCAGCGTCTGAAAGCGGCATTTCGCCGAGGCGCAACAAGCGAATCGCCAGAGCCAGCGTAAAGGCCAGCCCAAACCAGAGTTTGTTGTTTTTTAAGATTGAATTCATAGAT
>DAOUML010000204.1:0-2032 GCA_034411635.1 Anaerolineales bacterium | reverse complement strand
AAATCCTGGAAGAACTGGCCAAGGAAGGCAAAATCCGCACTTATGGCTGGAGCACTGACCGCACCGATGCTATCCAGGCTTTCGCCACGGCCCCAAATTGCAGCGTCGTCCAGCAACAATTGAGCGTACTGGATGGCAACCTGGAACTGCTGGCCCTGTGCGAAGAATTGAACCTGGGCAGTATGAATCGTGGCCCGCTTGGCATGGGCGTCCTGACTGGTAAATTTGCCCCCACCAGCACATTTGCCAATGACGATGTCCGCCGCTATGCCGAGTGGCATCCCGGTTTCAAGGATGGCAAACCATCGCAGGAATGGCTCAACAAATTAGCATCTATTCGCGAGGTACTGACCAGCAACGGGCGCACCTTAACCCAGGGCGCACTGGCCTGGATTTGGGCGCGCAGCCCGATGACCGTTCCTATTCCCGGTTTCAAAACCGTTTCCCAGGTCGAGGAAAACTGTAAAGCCATGCAATTCGGGCCATTAACCCAGGAGCAGATGGCTGAAATCGACCAAATCCTGGGCCAGGCCTAACTATCAAGGAGAAAACCATGACTACAAAACTTAGCCGCAGCCTCGGTCGTTCCGGCATCGAAATAAGCGCCCTCGGCATGGGCTGTTGGGCTATTGGTGGCCCCTTCTGGGCAGGCGATAGTCCGCTCGGCTGGGGCGAGGTGGACGACAACGAATCCATCCGCGCCATTCATGCTGCCATCGATTTGGGCGTGACCTTCTTCGATACAGCCAACGTCTACGGCGCAGGGTACAGCGAACGGGTACTGGCGCGAGCCCTGGCCGGACGGCGCAGCCATGTGGTGATCGCTACCAAGTTCAACGCCCTATTCGACGAATCATCCCGCCAAGTGACCGGTTCGGATTCGTCCCCAGCGGGCATTCGCAAGGCCTGTGAAGAATCTCTGCGCCGTCTGGAGACCGACATCATCGACCTGTACCAGTTCCATGATAACGGCTTTCCGCCTGAAAAGGCCGGGCCGGTGCGCGATACGCTGGAAGCATTGCTCAAAGAAGGCAAAATTCGCGCATACGGTTGGAGCACAGATTTCCCCAAAAGCGCCGAGTTCTTTGCGGCTGGCGAGCACTGCGCCACCATCCAAGCCGAGTTGAACGTGCTGGATGATAACGCCGCGATTGTGGCTGTCTGTGAAAAACACGACCTGGCGCTGATTAATCGCGGCCCACTGGCTATGGGCCTGCTGACCGGTAAATACGGGAGCGGTGTCAAGCCGTCCATTGACGATGTACGCGGCGAAAAAAGCCCGGAATGGATGAAATACTTCAAAAACGGTCAACCCAACGCTGATTATGTAAATAGACTCGATTCCGTGCGCGAAATCCTGACCAGCAACGGGCGCACCCCGGCCCAGGGCGCGCTGGCCTGGTTGTGGGCGCGCAGCCCCAAGACAGTCCCAATTCCCGGGTTCCGCACCGTGAAACAGGTCGAAGAAAACGCTCGCGCAATGGACTTTGGCCCACTGACCCAGGAACAATTTCGTCAGGTTGAGCAAATCCTGAGTCGCCAGAACGGATAAGAAAAACAGCATCCAAACAGGTCTGCATTCAGATGCGGGGAGGTAAACCAGATCTCCTGCGCCGAGAAAACCTGCAGCACGCCGAAAAGCGTCTCGGCCTCGCACAGGGCTTCTGCCGACAAACGCAGCATGTCGGGGTAGCAGAACTGGACCAAGTCGGCCAGACGCCGGCGCGTATCGGCATTGGGCACGGGTTCTCCTGTCAGATCCCGGGCAGCGCTTACCTTTTCAAGCAGTTCCGCCACGCTGAGTCCGGGGGTGTTCTCAAGCAACTCAATGGCGCGCGGCAGGCGTTTTAATCCGGCCTGGATGGCCTGGGCCAGGGTCTCCTGCGCCTGCGGAGAAAGGCTGGAGACGGCTTCGACATTGCGCAGGGAGATATGCCCGCGCAGGTTGGGTGGCAGGGCATCGAGCAGCTTCTGCCAGCGTTCACGTTTGGATGCATAGGTTTCAGTCATGGGCGCGATGATACGAAAGTGT
>DAOUML010000203.1:0-3511 GCA_034411635.1 Anaerolineales bacterium | reverse complement strand
GGTTGGGGCTTGCTCATTGACGAGCCGCAACCGGACGAAATGCCACCCACCAAAATCGAGAATCCCGCTGCTGTTCGCATGGTGCAGCCAATTTTTGATTTCCTTGGCACCGTGCCGAATTACCGCGAATACGACATCTCGGGCTTGTTCCTGTTCTTTTTCGCCTTCTTCTTCGCCATTATTTTTGGTGATGGCGGTTACGGGACGCTTCTCTTCCTGGCCGGGCTATTTCTGCTGATTCGGGAACGTCGGGCCGGAAAACAAGCCTCCGACGCTGTTCACCTGCTGCTCTTCATGTCTGGCGCGACGGTGGTCTGGGGCGTTTTGACCGGAACCTGGTTCGGCATCGACTGGAATTCTTTACCCAACGTTCTGCGCCAGATCACCATTCCCTGGATCGCCAATGGCAACCCCGAAGCAGGCGAAAATATCAAGGTGCTGTGCTTCGTCATTGGCCTGACCCAGTTGGGCATTGCCCATGTTAAAAATTTCCTGCGCGATTGGCCTTCGCCGCGCCTGATTGCCCAAATTGGGCAAATTGGTATGCTGGCGGGAATCTTCTTCCTGGTGCTGAACCTGGTGATTAGCCCGGCGCGTTTCCCCTTGCCGGAATGGGCGCCCGCGAGTATCGGCATTGGGTTTGCGCTCAATTTCCTGTTCGCCAATTTCGACGACTCAAGCACCCCCCTGCGCGGATTTATCAACGGCGTGCTGGACAGCCTGAAAAACATCGTGCCGGTGCTGCTGGGCGTGGTCAATATCTTTGCCGATGTCGTTTCCTACATCCGCCTTTGGGCGGTGGGGCTGGCTGGCCTTGCCATCAGTCAGACGGTCAACAACATGGCCGGGCCGCTTCTGGGCAGTTTTCTTCTTTTTGCGCTGGGTGTCTTCCTGCTGCTTTTCGGGCACGGACTCAACCTGGTCATGGCCTTGCTTTCGGTGATTGTGCATGGCGTGCGCCTGAACATGCTCGAATTTTCCAGCCATCTGGGCATGGAATGGTCGGGTTACAAATATGAACCTTTCAATGACCCTGCGGCAAATGAACAGGGCTAGCGCATTATCAATACGTCACGAAGGTTAAAAGAATTTCCGATTTTTGGTGTGCATGACGGCGTACGCCGCCATGCACACCAAAAAATCGGGTTTCTCAGAGGGGTTTCGTGAACTACTGATTATTAGAAAGACAAGCCCTGAGCGGAGGGCGTAGCCCGCAGTCGAAGGGCTGTTCTGGCAACAAACATCCTTCGACTACGCCGCATAAAGAGCATGCGGCTCCGCTCAGGAAGCAAAATAGTTATCCTGAAATTATCAAAGTAACTAAATCATCAAGGAGTCACTCACTATGGACATCGGTAGTTTTGGCACAATCGCAGTATTGGGAATCGCGGCCATCGGCTCGGCCATTGGGGCCGGCACGGCCGGTCAGGCCGCCATTGGAGCCTGGAAGCGCAGTTTTATGGCGAACAAACCCGCCTCCTTCCTGCTGGTCATCTTCGCTGGCGCGCCCCTCACCCAGACCATTTACGCCTTCATTTTGTTACAGCAAATGGTCTCATCCACCAAAGACCCGGCCATGCTCTTTGGGGCCGGGGTAATGGGCGGGCTGGGCATGGCGATGTCGGCCATTGCTCAGGGAAAAGCCGGAGCCGTCAGCGCCGACGCCTTCGGTGAAACCGGCAAAGGCTTCGGCTTGTACATCACCGTCGTTGGCTTGTGCGAAACCGTCGCCCTGTTCGTGATGGCGTTTACCTTTGGGGTGTTATAACCCGCTTGTTTCGGCCAACAACCCCATTTCGCTCAAGGCCTCCAGGATTTTGGATTCGGCCCCCGGTTTGACGATGGCCGCCGTCGGCCCCAGCGGCTCAGACAGGAAACGCCCCGCTTTGGAGTTTTTGAGTTCGCTCATCACCTCAGGCCTGGCTACCCTTAAAATGACCGGATTTTCGATCCGGGCTTCGGTTCCGTTAAGTTCCCAACGCTGCAACGCTTTCACAAAAACCGGCGGAATTGGCCCCGATGCATTTTTTGCCAACAGGCTGAGCAACTGACCGGCTTTTAGCCCTTGTGCCTGGGCCGCTTTGAGCGAACCTGGCGTTACCCGGTAGCGATAATCGCTGCCGGGTTTTTGTTCTTCCCACTCGCAAAAACGCGCGGCCTGGTAGCGCGCGCTGCGCGGCGTCAGGCGTGAGATGGTGATGCGCCCGTTGGAGGTGACTGTAATTTTGCCGTTTTCCTCGCGGGCTTCAGCCTTCGACAACAAGCGGAAGGCGCTGATGGAGCCGTTTTCCTGGCTCGAGGCAATATCAGCCAGCCCCAGCCAGTGCAAGATTTGGACGATGTAGCGCAGCAACGCGCCTTCCACATCATCCCAACAGTCAAATCCGCGCAGGTAGATGCTGTCGGCCCGGCGTTTGATGAACCAGGTGTCGTATTCGCCGCCGGAGCGCTGAAAATCGGGATGGGCGGCTTTCAGGTCGCGCAGCAGGGCTGTCAGGCTCCACCATTGGTTTTTGGGAATCAGGGCCAGCAGGTCGAGCAGGAAGGCGCGCGTTTGCAAAGGGGTGTTGCGCCAGCCGCCTTCGCAGAGCAGGTCGGGGTGTTGGCGCAGTTCGTCCAGGTTTGGGCTGCCGCGCCAGGTGTCCGCAAGCATGGACAGGGCCTCGGCGCGGGTCGATTCAAAAAAGCGTTTGAGGGCTTCAGGGTTGAGTTGCCCGGCCTGGGGGGCGGGGTTGGTTTCAGCCTGGGGGCGGTTGAGAATCTGGCAGGCCGCCAACAGGTCGAGGGCGAATGGGGGGTGCAGGTTGAGGCCTGGGATTGGCCGGTTGGCGCGGATGGCGGCCAGCAGCGTGGTGATTTCTTCCAATATTCCATCGGATGCGGCCTGCGCGTGCGATTTTTCGGCGGGGGTGGCGGGGCGTCCGAGGGGTTTGTCTTCGGGCAGGGGCGTGGGGTGGGGTTGTTTTTGGGGCGGTTGTTCTTCGCTTTTGAATCCGATGAAGGCCAGGGCTTCGAGCAGATCGTCGGGGATAAAGGCGAATTCTTGCGGGCCGCGCTCGGTTTCAAAGAAGGCGCGCGCCAGCAGGGCGCGATACCACAGGATTTCGGTGGCCGAAATGGGGCGCAGGTGCGGTTTTTCACGGTCACGTTTGCCAGGGCCTACTTCACGCAGTTCGCCGAAGCGGCGGGTGAAAGAATCCCAGGCGATGCGCCCGCTGGAATCTGCCAGGGCGCCCAGAGCGGTTTGGGCTTCCTCGGGCAAGGTGCTGACGATTTCTTCGAGCAGTTCGGCATCGCACAGGGATGCGGTCAGTTCTTCGGCGGCTTGTGGCGGGGAATCTGATTCGAGTTCAAGACCCCAAAAGGATGCGACAATTTTCAGGTAGCCGAGGTCGTCTTTTGGCAGGGTTTTTTCCAGGTTTGGCATGGGTTGATTTTATCGTATTCGCGTTTTTTAGGGGGAGCGCGCGCAGGACGGCGTTTTGCTTGCTACTTATCTCCTGAAGATGGC
>DAOUML010000202.1:0-22432 GCA_034411635.1 Anaerolineales bacterium | reverse complement strand
GAAATCATTTGGTAATTTGCAAGCCGTGCAGGGTGTAAATTTTGCGGCCCACGAGGGCGAAATTCTGAGTCTGCTTGGTCCGAACGGCGCGGGCAAATCGACCACCATTTCGATGCTCTCCGGATTGCTGTTGCCGGATGAAGGCGACGCTTTCATCATGGGACGTTCCATCCGCACGGAGTCGGAAGTTGCCAAGGCCAGTCTGGGCGTTGTCCCGCAGGATATTGCGCTCTACCCTGACCTTTCGGCGCGCGAAAATCTGGTCTTTTGGGGCAAAATGTACGGTTTGCGCGGCGTGGCGCTCAAATCCCGCATCGATGAAGTGCTGGAGATCATCGGCTTGACCGACCGTCAGAAGGATGCGGTTGGCAAGTTTTCGGGCGGCATGAAGCGGCGCGTCAACATTGGCGCGGCGCTGCTGCACAAGCCGCAGGTGGTCATCATGGACGAGCCGACAGTGGGAATCGATCCGCAGAGCCGCCGCCATATCCTCGATAATGTCAAAGAACTCAACCGCCAGGGCATGACCGTGCTCTATACCACCCATTACATGGAAGAAGCCGCCGAACTCTCCGACCATATCGCCATCATGGACAGCGGCAAGGTGATTGCCTACGGTACGCACGATGAACTCATCAAACTGGTCAACGGTCAGACGCGGATTGATTTGACGTTGAACGTTGAGGGCGCAGATGTTTTGGATGCCTGGAAGACGGTGGAGGGCGTGAACGGAATCGACTCGACCGACGGGACTGTCGCCGTTTTGGTGAGCGATTCCAATCTGGTTCTGCCGGGCCTGTTCGAGGCGGCAGGCAAACTCGGCGCGCGGATACTTTCGGTCGATATTCAGGAGCCTAATCTTGAGACGGTTTTCCTGCATTTGACGGGGCGGGCGTTGCGCGATTAACGGGTAGGGGCGACGCATTGCGTCGCCCCTACGGGAGAACGAAAATGAAAATAATCGATATTGCACTCAATGATTTATTGCGCTCCTTGCGCAGCGCCTTCATGATTGGCATGACCATTATCGCGCCGCTGATGCTGACCGGGCTGATTTATTTCGCCTTTGGCGGTCTGTCCGGCGGCGACGTGAGCATGACTGCCATGAAAGTGGGCGTGGTCAATGCGGATACGCTGCCCGCCGATTCTCCGCTCGATGCGCCGATTGGCGACAACATCCGCGCCATGTTTTTCGACGAGAGTGTCGAATCGTGGATTGAAGCCAGTGATTATCCCGACGAAGCCGCCGCCCGCGCCGCGGTTAATGCGCAGGAAATCGGCGTTGCGGTCATCATCCCGGCAGATTTGAGCGCCAGTCTCCTGGCGGACGAAGTCGACGCCCAGGTGATCATCGTCAGCGACCCGACCCTGACAATTGCCCCGGCGGTGGTGCAGGACATGGTAAGGATGATGCTGGACGGGGTTGCGGGCGGCGGAATCGCCATCCAGACCCTGATCGAGCGTCAGCAGGCCAATGGACTCCAACCTGACCCGTCCCAGATTCCCGTTTGGGTGACGCGCTACACCGACTGGTACCGCGAGTTCCAGCGCGACTTGTTCCACAATCCCGAAAAAGCCGCGCTGGTGCTGACGGCGCCCTCGGCGGGCGAGAGCGAATCTGCCGACCCAATTCAATCGATGATGGGGTTGACCATGGCCGGGCAGATGATTTTCTTTGCCTTTTTCACCGGGGCCTACGCGATGATGTCGATTTTGCGCGAGGATGAGGAAGGCACGCTGGCGCGCTTGTTTACCACCCCAACCGAACGCGTCAAAATCCTGGCCGGGAAGTTCCTGGCAGTTGTTCTGACAGTCATCCTGCAAGGGTTGGTACTGATGACCGCCGGGCATTTCGCCTTTGGGATTGCCTGGGGCCAGCCGGTTTCGGTTGCGCTGGCGGCCCTGGGGCAGGTGTTCGCGGCTTCGGGGCTGGGTGTCTTGCTGATTTCTTTTGTCAAGACCAGCAAACAGGGCGGCCCGGTATTGGGCGGCGGGTTGACCGCGCTGGGCATGTTGGGCGGTCTGTTTACGGCCAACATCCCCAATATGCCCGAAGCCTTCCTGATGTTGGGCAATTTCACCCCGCAGGGCTGGGTGCTGAAGGGTTGGAAACTGTCGCTGGCGGGTTCCGCGCCCGCCGAGTTGCTCCTGCCCTTTGCGGTGGCGCTGGCGCTGGGTGTTCTGATGTTTGCCTTCGGCGCGATGATGTTCAAAAGGCGATATGCGTAATTTTGTAGAGGCGCAGCATTGCTGCGCCCCCGCGGGAGACAAAAAATGAAAATTTTAGACCTTGCTTTCAAAGATCTGTACCAAATCTTGCGCGATTTGCGCTCGCTGTTGTTCCTGGTGGCCATGCCGATTGTGTTTACCCTGTTTATGGGGTTTGCCTACAACACTGGCGAAAGCGGCGGCGAAATGGTCGATACGCGGCTGGGGCTGGCGGTGGTGATCGAATCCGATTCGCGGTTGGCGGAAATGCTGTTCGCGCGGCTGGACGAATCAGACGCCGTGAAACCTGTCCGCGTGGAGCGGGCTGCGGCGCTCGAGTCGCTGCGGCGCGGGGATGTGGCCGGGGTGTTGGTTGTCCCGTCTGGTTTTGGCGAACAGGTGGAGGGGAGTCTGATTCCACAGGTGACGCTGATCGCCGAGTCGAATTCGTCAGATGGGCAATCGCTCTATCAACTGTTAAGAGTCCCGATTTCCCAATTGATGAGCGCGGTGGAGATTGCCTCGATCAGCGCGGATGTGCAGGGCAATCCTGCCGAGTTTGCCCCGGCGCTGGAACTGGCCTGGACCAAATGGGACGAAAATTCGGGCCAGGAGCGCGCGCGCCTGGAGCGGGCGGTGGCGCAACCGACAGAAAACTGGTTTGGCGATAACCCCTACAACCAGGCTTCGCCGGGAATTCTGGTGCAGTTTGCGATTATGGGGCTGGTGACTTCGGCCCAGATTGTGGTCAATGAGCGCAAAACGCGCACTTTGCAGCGCCTGATGACCACCGCCATGCGCCCTTGGGAGATTGTGACCGGGCATTTGCTGGCGATGTTCGGGCTGGTTTTCCTGCAAACGGCGCTGCTGGTGGTTTTCGCGCAATTTGCGCTGGGCGTCGATTACCTGCGCGAGCCGCTCGCTACGCTGTTGGTTTCGGTGGCGCTCGGCCTGTGGGTGGCCTCGATGGGGCTGTTGATTGGGATGTTGGCGAACTCGGACGATCAGGTGGTCTTGTTTTCGCTGGTGGCGATGTTCCTGTTCTCGGCCCTGGGCGGGACGTGGTTTCCGCTGGAGGCTTCGGGTGGGGCGTTCGCAGTCATTGGGCGGCTGATGCCCTCGGCCTGGGCGATGACTGGCTACCAGAACATCCTGATTCGCGGGTTGGGCCTTTCATCAGCCTGGCTGCCCGTTGCGATTTTGCTGGCCTATGCCGTTGGGTTTTTCCTGCTGGCGGTTTGGCGGTTTCGGAAGGTGGAACTGTAAATTAGAAGGGTGTGTTCCTCCTTCCCGGCGGGACGCAATCTCGCTGGGAAGGAGGCTGGGGGCAAACAGTTTAGATGCGGATGTTGTCACTCTAATCCGAACGATGCGCTAACTTCAGCCCGCACCGAAATCTGGCCGACACTGATCGGGCCGGCGTCACTTAGCGCGCCTTCTACCCCGGCGGGCGGGGCGGCGTTTTGGACGGCGTTTTGCGTCCACAGGTCGCGCGAACTGCTGTTGCCGCCAAACCAGCCCCAGCCGTTGAAATAAGACCAACTATTTTCGTTGATGTTTAGCACGCAGCCTACGTCTGAACCGGCGGCGCGGGCCAGGTCGGTGGCTTTTTCACGGGCGGCTTTCATCGCCATTTCGCGGGCCTGGTCGCGGTAGGCGCGCAGATCGCTCAGGTAGAACTCGGTGTTGAGCACCTGATTGGCCCCGTTTTCCAAAGCCGCCGCCAGCACCTTGTTGACCTTGTTCACATCGCGCAGCGTGATTGCCACCACGTTGTTGATACGATAGCCCTTGATATTCAGATCGCTATAATCCTTGTAAATCGGTTCGATAATGTAGCGGTCGGTGACGATGTCTTTTTGTTCGACGCCCAGTTTTTTCAGCGCAGCCACAATGCGCTGGATGGTTTGACTGTTGGCTGCTTCGGCTTTCGCCGCGCTCGAACCGTTCGACTGCACCCCGAGTTGAATCAGAACCCGGTCGGGGGTGACGTTGATCACTGCCGTCCCGCTGACTTGTATGCTGCGGCTGGAATCGCAGACCGGGGCAGGCGGCGGGGCAACGGTTGCGGTTTCCTGCGGGGTTGGCTCGCTCGGCGCTTGGGGAGTGCCGGTCTGAGCGCTGGCATTCGACAGGTTGAACGCCGCGACGAGCAGCACCAGCACGGCGATCAGGGTCAGGCTAAAAAAGTTATTGGGGTTTGTTTTCATTGAAATCGCTCCTGAATTTTCCCCATCATAGTCCCCGCGTGGGTCAGGAGTGTGTCAGTTTTTGGGCAGTATCTCGACTTTTTTCGGCAACCATCAGGGCGCAGTTGGCAGCCAGAAGGTGATGGTCGTCCCCTCGCCAATGCGGCTTTCGGCGGCCACCCGTCCAGCCTGGGCCAGCACCAACGCGCGCGCGATGGCCAGCCCCAACCCTGTCCCACCGGTCTGGCGGTTGCGCGAGGAGTCAGCCCGGTAGAAACGGTCAAAGATAAAGGGCAAGTGCTGGGGCGCAATTCCGCTGCCCTGGTCGCGCACCGAACAACGCACTTCACGGCCTTCTTTTGCTATCAGGATGGAAATCGGGGCGTTTTCTGGCGAATGGCGGATGGCGTTATCGAGCAGGTTATCCAACACCTGGGCCAATCGGTCTGCATCGCCCCACGCTGGAACTGGTTCGCCCGTTTCGACGGTGAATCCAATCCCGCGCCAGGCGGCCAGACGCGACAGCCCTTCGCAGCGCATCCGCGCCAGTTCAGCCAGGTCAAGCGGACGCAGGTCGAGTTTCAGCGCGCCAGCGTCGGCGCGGGTCAATACCAAAAGTTCATTGACCAGGCGGATCAAGCGTTCCGTTTCGCGCTGCATCGCGCCCAGGAGTGGGCCGCGGCCTTCGGTATCGTCGAGCGCGCCATCTTCGAGGGTTTCGATGGTACCTTTGATGACCGTCAGCGGGGTGCGCAGTTCGTGAGTCACATTGGCGATAAACACATTTTTGGTTTCGTCGGCTTTTTGCAGACTGGCGGTCATCTGGTTAAACGATTCGCCCAGGCTGTGCAGTTCGCGAATGTCTTTATCCACCGGAACCTGCTCAGACAAATTTCCCGCCGCAACTGAACGCGCCGCCCCGGCCAATTGCTCCAGCGGACGGGCAATCCGGCGCGCGAGCAAGGTCCCGGCCAAGAGCGCCAGCAAAATGGCGGCCAGCAGCGCCCCAAGCAATTGCAGCAGCACGCTGGGCGGCAATCCGCTCGGGGCTAACGGCGAGGCGATGTAAACGATCCCGCTAATTTTGCCATTTTCGGCGTAGATTGGGGCGGCGGCGTACAACACCCGCCGGCCTTCCACGCGGTGGATGGCGGTAGCCGGAGTCCCTTGCAGGGCCGAGTCGATTTCGGAACGGGTATACAGGTTTTCGGTGTCTCGACCTGGTTCGATAACCATATCGGTGTCCCCATATTCGAGCGACGGAACCCGCAACGAGGCGGCGTCCGCGGCCTGCGGCGGGGGCAAAATAATCGCGTCTTGTTCTGTCAACAAGTGCGTGTGGATGCCTGGCAGGGCGTTTGTGGTCTGGGTGTAAGGTTGCTCACTGGCGGAGAGGGGTTGTCCTTGCAGGGCGGCGGCGCTCAGGCGGGCCTGGGTCAGCAGGTTTTCGCGCTGGGTGTCGAGGAAAAGCCGCTCGACACTCAGCCACGACAGGATGGCGGCCAGCCCCATCCCAATTAACAGGACGGCCAGGGTAATCAGGGTCAGACGGGCGCGAATGGGGGTTTGCATGGTGCGTGAAAACCTGGCAGGTTTCATTTCAGGCGGTAGCCAACCCCGCGCACCGCTTCGATTCTGTCTGCTTCGGCGGAACTGGCCCGCAGTTTGGCGCGCAGTCGTTTGATGGCGCTATCTACGGCGCGCGTATCGCCGACGTAATCGTAGCCCCAGGCTTGTTCGAGCAGGCGTTCGCGGGTCAGCACGCGCCCGGCGTTGAGCAAAAACAGGTGCAGCAGGTCGAATTCCAGGCGGGTCAGTTCGAGCGGATTCCCTATAACCGTCACGCTGCGCGAATCGAGGTCGAGCAGAAGTCCGCCTGGCCCGCGCAGACGGGAATCGGCCTGGGGCGGCTGAACACTTTCGGTTTTGCCGGCCTGAGCGCGGCGCAGCACGGTTTTGATGCGCGCCAGCAGTTCACGCACGCTGAAAGGTTTGGTGACGTAATCATCCGCGCCAAGTTCGAGGCCCACCACCCGGTCGGTTTCTTCGCCCAGGGCGGTGATCATGATAATGGGCAGGTCGCCAGTTTTGCGCAGTTCGCGGCAGACATCCAGGCCGTCCAGGCCGGGCAGCATCAGGTCGAGCAGCACCAGGTCGGGGGTCGAGGCGCGCGCCAGTCGCACGGCCTCCAGCCCATCGGCGGCGGTCAGCACTTCGTAATGCAACTTGCGCAGGTTATAGGCCAGCAAGTCAGTGACGGCAGGTTCATCGTCGACAATCAGGATGGTGGGCGACATAAGCCAAGGATAACACGAGATTGTGGCAGAATGGTGTCAGAGGACGGGCAGTAGCACAGCGTTGAGCAGTTTGGTCGGTTCAACAAGGGTTTCAAACCAGCCATCGCCAATGAGTCGATGGCTGGTTCGCGCCGGGAGACTACGCTTCAACCTGCCGAATTCGCAGCAGGGTGCTTTGGTAATTGTTGAGATATAAATCAAGGCCGATATTCATCCAGGCCAGGCCGGTGCGGGTTGGGGAATTTGCCTGGGCATTGGTTGGGTCTTCGATGGCATAGCGGGCTGTTGGGTTCAATCCACGCAAGGGGAGGGGCGGGCAGGCTTCAATCTGTGGAATGTAGTTTTGATGAGCGCGAAAGGCGAACAGCAGCGCTTCTTTTTTGTCTTTGCTCACATATTGCAGGGCTGAAAAGGCGTGTTCTTGCGGCGAGCGCAGGCGGTACAGGTCGCCGAACTGAATAATCGGGCGGATTTCTTTGTAAAGCGCAATCCAGCGAGCGGCTTCGCGGCGTTTGGCATCGCCCCAGTGGACAAGATGTCCGCCGATACCGAGCGCGCCGCACATGCTGGCATGCAGACGGAATTCGAGCGAGAGATATTCCGGGCCCATGTCTGTCACCCAGGCTTCCATGGTCGAGGCCGGGAAAACCTGGCTGTAACCTTCCTGAATGCTCAGGCGGGTGACGGGTTCGGTGTTATCGCTAATCCAGATCTGGTCGGCCAGGCGCAGGATGCCCAAATCGGCGCGTCCGCCGCCGCCAGAGCAGGATTGCCATGTCACCTGCGGGTGGCGTTGACGCAGTTCGCCCCAAACGCGGTACAGGCCCTGCACGTAGCGCACCCACAACTCGCGCGGGTCGCCGGGGGCGGTATCCCAACCGGGTTCGCTGACGTTGCGGTTCATGTCCCATTTGATAAAGCGGATGTTGTTTTCGCTCAGGATTTTGTCGAGTTTTTCGATGATGTAATCCTGCGCATCGCGACGGGCAAAGTTGAGGATGAGTTGGTTGCGTCCCTCGGTGCGGGCGCGGCCAGGGTAATGGATGACCCAATCGGGATGGGCGCGATACAGGTCGCTATCCGGGTTGACCATTTCCGGTTCGACCCACAGGCCGAAATCGAGACCGAGAGCGTTGACCCGTTCAATGAGCGGCGCCAGGCCTCGGGGGAATTTGACTTTGTCGGGCCACCAGTCGCCCAGCCCGGCGCGGTCGTGGTTGCGTCCGTGAAACCAGCCATCATCCATTACAAATAACTCGACGCCCATTTCGGCGGCCAGTTCGGCCAGTTTGGATTGCGATTCTTCGTCCACGTCGAAGGTGGTGGCTTCCCATGAGTTATACAGCACTTTGCGCAATGCGCTGCCATTGGGAAGCACCTGCTCACGGATATAGTCGTGCAGGCGGCGGCTGGCCTCGCCAAACCCGGCGCGGGTGTAGCCAAAAATGACTGCGGGGGCGCAAAAAGTCTCGTTGGGGTTGAGTTTCCAGGCAAAATCCCAATCATTGAGGCCCAGGCTGAGACGGGTTGCGCCAAATTCATTTGTTTCGGCGATGAATTTCCAGTTACCGCTCCAGGCCAGCGCCCCAAACCAGACTTCGCCCGCGTCTTCGTCGGCCTTGCCGCAATCGAGCGCGAACCAGGGGTTGGCGTGGTGACTGGTGGTGATGCGGCGGCTTTCGAGCACTTTTACGCCGATATGGAGTTGTTCGCGGGCCAGGCGGTATTCATCGGCCCAACGCCCGTACAGATGACTGAGCCGATAGTCACGCGCGCGCGGCAGATGCCACTGCGCCGAAAGGATGCGCTCCAGCGTGATCGGTTGCGCGCCCGTATTGGCGACTTCGACCCAGCGTTCAAGCAGGTCTACTTGTTCATGGATGCGGTAGCGCAGTGTAATTTGCAGGCCAGCCAACGAATCGCTCAGGTGAATGGAAAGTCCGTTTTGCGTTTGTTCGGCCTTTTCAAATTTCAAAACCGTATCGCGGATTCCATCGGCGGTATGAGCCTTGAAGCAAGGTTCGCAGTATTTCAGACCGGTTTGGGCCGGGTATTCCTCGCGCGCCAGGTGGCCGGGGTCATTAAACGAAGCCCAGCCGAGCGGGGTCGTTTCGCAGAGATAGTCTTCGGGCAGGTGCAGGCGTTCGCCCCAATAGAAATTGACCAGGCGGCCTTCCGGGTCCAGGCCGAAGGCGTAGGCGGTGTGAGCAGTTTCGAGAATCCAGTAGTGAGAGAAAGAATGAATCGGCATGGAAAACCTTTCAGGGAGAAGATTATAGGATTAGTGCATGTGCCACTACGTTCCCCAATCCCTCAAATACAGGAAATCGTAGCCGACGGTGCGGGTGGTGATTTTGGCAACGGGTGGCATGACCCGTTTAAAGTGGTTGCGGCGCACCCGGCGGACGACGGTCTCGACAAACTCGCGCTTGAATCCCGCTTCGACGCATTCTTCGGGGGTATAGCGGTGATCGACCAGCAGGTAGAGCAGTTTGTCGGCTTCCTCGTAGGTGAATCCGAGTTCCTGTTCGTCGGTTTGGCCGGCCCACAGGTCGGCGGAGGGGGCTTTGTCAATGATTTCTGCTGGTACGCCGACTTCGCGCGAGAGTTGGCGCACCTGGGCTTTGTACAGGTCGCCGATGGGGTTGAGGGCGTGGCCCGAGTCGCCGTACAGGGTCGAGTAGCCGAGCAGGATTTCGGTTTTGTTGCCTGTGCCGATGACGAGTCCTTTGAAGGCTTCGGACTGGTCGTAAAGCGTAATCATGCGGCAGCGCGCCATGATGTTGCCCTTGCGCATGGCTGACATCTCAGGGAATTTGGCAATCAGCCCGTCGGCCATGTCGGTGATGGGAATGTCGAGGTAGGGCATGCCCAAATCCTGGATGACCAGCATGGCATGGTCGAGAGACTCTTGCGAGGAGGTCTTGTAGGGCATGCGCACGCAGAGCAGGTTTTCAGGGCCGAGGGCTTCGGCGGCCAGGTAGGCCACCAGGGCCGAATCGATGCCGCCTGAAAGGCCCAGCACGGCCCGACTGAGGCCGGTGCGGGTGATTTCGGAGTAGATGAAGCGCGTCAGCAGTTTGCGGACGAGGGAGGGGTTGATGGAGAGGTCGATATTCATTTTTTGTAGGGGAGAATTTCCATGCGTACGCTGTCGCCCAGGGTTTCCATTTCCGGGTCTTTGTGGACGAGGATGGCGTTTATCTGGATTGCATAGGCTGCAATTAAAGCGTCGGCAAATGAAATTCGATTGTGTGACTTTAGCCGCGCAGCCGTAAACATCAGTTGTTCATTTGAGTCCCATAAAATTGTTGCCTTGGTGTTTTTTATGAGCGCATATCGCTTTTCTGCGTCTTTGGGTCCTTTTTCGCGCATTGTAATGTAGAGCAGTTCGGTGAGAGCAATCCAGGGAATGAATACTGATTGGGTGCGTAAAATCTGCTTGACCTGCTCATCACCTGCTTCTTTTTCAATAAGGGTCAAAATGGCGGACGAGTCCAGCACATAATTCTCACTCACGTTCCCTGTCCTTTCTGCGTTCTTCTAGCAGTTTTTGCAACAGGTTTTCGCCTTTTCCTATGCCATGTAAAGCCTCGACAGGGTCGTCTGGAATGGGAATGATGCTAATGGTTTGCCCGTTGTTAATCCATGCCAGGCGGGAACCCTTCTTCAAGTTAAATTGTTTCCGAATTTCTGTGGGTACCGAAATTTGCCCGCGTTCAGACATAATCGTTGTTTCCATTGGCTAGTCTCCTTACTTTTATTTTACAAATAAAAAAGAAAGATTACAAGTAGAATTTTATTTTTGCATGATATTTTTTAGTTCTTTCATCACCATCTCCGGCCTTTCATCGCGCAGCAAGGGCAATCTTGTGCGGGTGCGGCGCAGTTGGGCCAGGTCGATTTCGGCCAGGGTGAGAGATTCGTCGTTGTAGGGGGCGCGGGCGATTTGGCGGCCATCCGGGTCGTAGACGGTGGAGCCGCCGAAGAAGTTGAGTCCGTCTTCGAAGCCGACGCGGTTGGCGTGGGCGAAAAAGGAGGTGAACAGGCCGGAGTAGGCGCGGTTGATATCCTGTACCCATTGGGCCGAGCCGAGGATTTCGTCGGTGATGCCGCGTCCGGGGGAGGCGGAGGTCAGGTAGAACAGGTCGGCGCCATCGAGCCAGAGCAGGTAGGGCGAGGAGATGTGCCAGAAATCTTCGCAGATGAGCACGCCGACGCGCCCGAAACGGGTTTCAAAGGAGCGGAACGAATCGCCGGCGGCGAAGTAGCGGCGCTCGTCGAAAATGCCGTAGGTGGGCAGGTGGACTTTGCGGTGGACGTGGACGATTTTTCCTACCGATAAATAGGCGGCGGAGATGTAGAACCTGTAGCGTGTATCCACTTCGACGAAGCCGACGAGCAGGTCGAGAGCGTGGGAGGCTTCGAGGAGCGGCTTGAAAACGGAATCGCTTTCAGATGCTGGCCGGGCCAGATCAGCGGCGATGTCCTGTAAAACGTATCCAGTTAAAGAAAGTTCGGGGAAAATGAGCAGGTCGGCGCCGGCTTGGGCGGCTTGTTTGGCGAGTTCGAGGTGCTTTTCGAGGTTGGCGTTTAGGTCGCCGAGTTTGGTGTTGATTTGGGCCAGGGCAAGGTTCATTGGCGGGGTCTCCGGGTTGAGTTAGTGTCAATATTACCATAAGTTGTTGCTGTCAAAGCGTATCAAATTGGACAATTTCGGGTTATAAAAACGGGTATTTTGATAAATTTTTTACAAACTTGGGCTATAATCTTTGTTTCGGATGTCAAATAACCGGATGATTTTTTTCCGGATTCCCACTCGGAGAGCGTTATGGATAAAGAGAAATTGTTGCAAATGTATTATGAGATGGTGCTGATTCGGCGCGTGGAGGAACGCGGCGCGGAACTATACCAGGCCGGGAAAATTGGCGGGTTTATGCACCTGTATATTGGTCAGGAAGCGGTTTCGACTGGCCTGATTGCGGCCCGCGAGCCGCGCGACCGGGTGATTACGGCTTACCGTGACCACGGCGTGGCGTTGAACTGCGGCATTTCTGCCAATGAAGTGATGGCGGAACTGCTTGGTAAGGTGACGGGTATGTCGAAGGGCAAGGGTGGTTCGATGCACATGGCTGATACCGAGAAGAATATGTGGGGCGGTCATGCGATTGTGGGCGGACACCTGCCGATTGCCGCTGGTTTTGCCATTGGCGATCAGTACGCCGGGAATGACAACATCACAATTTGCATGTTTGGCGACGGCGCGACCAATATTGGCTATTTCCACGAGGCTTTGAATCTGGCCAAGACCTGGAATTTGCGCGTCCTTTGGGTGTGCGAGAACAACCAGTATGGCATGGGGACGGCGGTGGAGCGCGCTTCGGCGGTGACGGAAATTCGTCAGAAGGCCGAAGGTTATGGCATGAAGAACGGCCAGGTGGATGGCATGGATGTGATGAAGGTCTATGCGGCGGCTCAGGATGCGATGAAATATATCCGCGAGACCAGCCACCCTTATTTGTTGGAGGTGGATACTTATCGTTTCCGCGGCCATTCGATGGGCGACCCGGAACGTTACCGCCAGCAGGACGAGGTCAAGAAGTGGCAGGAAAACGACCCGATTGGCATTTTCCGCGCTTATCTGCTCAAAGAAAAAGTTGCCACCGAAGCCGAACTGGATGTCCTGGACGATAAAGCCCAGGCTGAGACGGACAAGTCGGTTGAGTTTGCCGAGGCCAGCCCTGAACCGGGCATGGATGAACTTTTCAAGGATATTTACGCAGAATGATGTCATTGCGAGGGCCGGTGTTTTTTCGGCCCGAAGCAATCTCCTGTTAAATGGAGATTGCTTCGCCGCAAAATCGGCGGCTCGCAATGACACAATGGATGAGGAATTATTATGGCTAAAATCACCATGCGCGAGGCAATCTCGCAAGCACTGATGGAAGAAATGGATCGTGACCCGGCAGTCTTCATTATGGGGGAAGAGGTCGGGGTGTGGGGCGGCACGTATGCCGTCACCAAAGGTTTTTATGATAAGTATGGCCCGGAGCGGGTGAAGGATACCCCGATTGCTGAAAATGCCATTCTAGGCGGCGCGATTGGCGCGGCGATGGTTGGTCAGCGCCCGATTGCTGAGTTGATGACGATTAACTTTGCGTTTTCGGCAATGGATTACATCGTTAACCAGGCACCAAAACTGCGCTATATGTTTGGCGGACAGTTCGAAGTGCCGATGGTCATCCGCGCTGTGGGCGGCGGTGGACGCCAACTGGGCGCGACCCATTCCCAGACTCCGGATGCGATTTTCGCGCACTTTCCCGGCCTGATTGTGGTCAGCCCCGGAACGCCGGCGGACGCCAAAGGCCTGCTGAAGAGCGCCATCCGTTCGAATGACCCGGTGCTGTTCATCGAACATGCTACCATGTATCAGGTGCGCGGCGAAGTACCAGAGGGCGAACATCTCGTCCCGATTGGCAAATCGACCGTTCAGCGCCCTGGCAAGGATGTGACCATCGTCACCTACTGTAAGGGACTGGAACTCTCGATGAAGGCCGCCGATGAACTTGCCAGGCAGGGAATCGAGGCCGAAATCGTTGACCTGCGCACCCTGCGCCCGTTGGATATGGAACCTGTGCTCGAATCATTCAAAAAGACCAATCGCGCGGTGGTGGTCGAAGAAGGCTGGAAGTCTTACGGGGTTGGCTCTGAAATTGTCAGCCGGATTTACGAGGAAGCCTTCGACTACGTCGATGCGCCGATACTCCGCGTGGCGCAGAAGGAAGTTCCCTTGCCTTATAATCGCACGCTCGAACAGGCCGCCCTGCCGCAAGTTCCTGATATTGTGACGGCGGTCAAGGAGGTGTTGAAGTAATGGCTGAAATTATCAATATGCCCAAACTCGGCTTCGATATGGCCGAGGGCGTGCTTGTCCGCTGGGTGAAGCAGGTTGGCGAGCCGGTCAATAAAGGCGAAGTGCTGGCCGAAATCGAGACCGACAAGGCGACGGTGGAGGTCGAGTCGGCTTTCAGCGGTGTGATGCTGGAGTTGCTGGTGAGCGAAGGTGATGTTGTGCCGGTTAATGACCCGATTGCCGTTGTCGGCGCTGAGGGCGAAAAAGTTGAACTAGCCAGTGGTCAGAAGCCAGTATCCAGTGACCAGTCGCCAGTGTCCAGTGAGCAGAAGTCGGCGGCTGAAACCCAAAAATTGGAAGACCGGAAAACGGAAGAGCCCCAATCTAAAATCTCCAATCAGCAATCTGAAATCGTAAAGGCCTCCCCCCTGGCCAAGAAAATCGCCCGCGACAAGGGCGTGGATTTGGGCGCTGTGGTCGGTACCGGCCCCGGCGGGCGGATTGTGCGGCGCGATATTGAGGCTGCGCTTAGTAAGCAGTCACCAGTGACCAGTGAGCAGTCTGCCGCCCAAATGCCCAGTTACCAATTACCAGTAACCAGCACCGAAGACGAGTCCATCCAAACCACCAAACTGCGCCAGGCGATTGGCCGCCGGTTGGTCGAATCCAAGACCACCATCCCGCACTTCTATGTGACTCACGAATACAAACTGGAAGCGCTGATGGCCTTGCGCAAACAGTTAAACGGGTATTTGCCGGATGGCGAAAAACTGTCGGTCAACGACTTTATCTTGAAGGCGGTTGCGCTTTCGTTGCGCGAATTCCCCAATCTGAACGCGACCCTGCAGGGTGACAAAATCATCCGCAAGGGGCAGGTTAATGTCGGCGTGGCGGTGACTGTGCCTGGCGGGTTGATGACCGTCGTGGTCAAGAACACTGACCAGAAACCGCTGCGCGTCATTTCGAGCGAGGTCAAGGCCATGGCGGCCCGCGCCCGCGATGGCAAGGTCAAGCCTGAGGATGTGGATGGTTCGACTTTCTCGACCTCCAATCTGGGCATGTACGATGTCGAGGATTTTATCGCCATCATCAATCCGCCTGAAGCGGCGATTTTGGCGATTAGTTCGGCGCGCGAAGTGCCGGTGGTTGAGAATGGTCAGGTTGTTCCCGGTTGGCGCATGAAAGCGACCATCTCGGTCGACCACCGCGTCAGTGACGGGGCCGAGGCGGCCCAGTTCATGCAGTCGCTGGCGAAGTATTTGGAAGAGCCGGTGCGGATGCTGGTGTAAGATTTGTTGTAAAGTTGAAGGTTTAAGGTTGAAGGTGAAACCGGCGCAGTCGCGCCGGTTTTTTCATGCAGCGGTTCTAAAAATTGCGCTATTTTTTGGTAACTGCCTACGAACTGATATTCGTAGGGCGATACATCGTCCCCGAATGGGGTTTATGTCGCCTGAAAGCAAATTCTCAAATGCCTTGCTCCAAACGCGACTTGAAAGTCGCGCTACGGTAGGCAGTTACGAAAAATCTGTGAAATCCGCGTAATCCGTGTCCAAGAGGTTTGTTAGTGCGCCAAAGTGACAGGAAGTAGTCCCGTTTACGGGGCTTTGTAGGAGTAGCCCTATGATTCATACTGACCGAGTGCGTCAGCACGGGTCGCAGGGCGGTTTGACAGGAGAATCTGGCTTTTTGGACGGAGAATTTTCCGGCACCGTTCACCAGGCTAAAAAATCTGCCGTTGTTTTGGCGTTTTCTTGCCCAAACACCGCGCTGTCGTAAACGACGGCGCTATTCTTACAAAGTCGGCTAAACTCGACTTTTGCCTATGTCCCATCGATTTGGCGCGCTAACAAAGGTTTTGATTGCAAAAGACCGCTAAACCTCCAGTTCTAAAAACTGCGCTATTTTTTGCTGAAACAGGTATACTTAAGTCATGGATGCGAATGAATTTCCCAAACTTGATAAAACTTTCTTCTCGGTTGTAACCTTTGAGGAAGCCGATGCGCAAGACAAAGCATACTGGCTTTCCAAAACGCCTTGTGAACGTTTGCAGCATGTAGAACTATTACGGAGAATCAATTATGGCAACCACGCTGCCGCCCGACTTCAAAGAGTTCTTGAAGTTGTTGAATGAACATGATGTCCAATATTTGTTGATAGGGGGCTATGCGGTTGCTTATTATGGATATGCCCGCGCCACAGAAGACATGGACATCTGGATTGCCATCAATCCGGCCAATGCGCAAAAAATGGTTAGCGTGTTGAAGGAGTTTGGTTTTCAACAGCCTGCTCTAGTGCCTGATTTGTTTTTGCAATCTCCCAAAATCATCAGGTTGGGTTTTCCCCCCATGCGACTTGAAATTACAACAAGGATTTCGGGGGTCGAATTTACTGAATGTTATGATGCAAGAATAATCGATGAGTTGGATGGCGTGCAAATCAATATTATCGATTTGCAAAATTTAAAGAGAAACAAGGAAGCCAGTGGTAGGCCAAAAGACCTGGCCGATTTGGAGAAGTTACCATAATTTTTATCAAACAATTTCCGAAACCATACCGTTTCGGAAATTGTTTTTTTATGAGCCTATTATGACCCTCCACCTGCTCAACTGCTTCACCTGCAATTCCCGTTTGGGGGACATGAAAACCGGGCTGCTTTGCCTGCTCGTCGAAACCGATAGTGGACTGGCGCTGGTCGACACCGGCCTGGGACTGGACGATTACGCCCACCCGACTTGGTTCACGCAACTCTTTCGCGTCATCACCCAAATGCCGTTCGACCCGCAGGAAGCGGCAGTTAACCAGGTCCGACGGCTGGGATTCCGGCCCGAAGATGTGCGTCACATCATCCTGACCCACATGCACTTTGATCATTGCGGCGGATTGCCGGATTTCCCTGACGCAACCGTTCACGTTCACCGGCGGGAATATGAAGCCTTTGTCTATGGGCCGCGCAACCCCTTTGAACTGGCGTATGTCCGTCGGCATATCGAGCAGACGCAGGATTGGGCCTTTTATGAATCGGGCGGCGAGAAGTGGTTCGATTTTGACGCCATCCGCTTGCCATTCACGCCGCAGATGTGGCTGGTTCCTCTCTTTGGTCACTCACGCGGACATTGCGGGGTAGCCATCCAAACGCCCGAAGGCTGGCATTTTCACGTTGGCGATGCCGGGGTGGATATGGTTCGTAATCGCGCTCCCGACTGGTTGATTCGGGCTGTGCTGGGGCGGCACTGGCCGCGTTTGCGCGATTTTGCCCGCGCCCACCCCGAAATCCGCTTGACGGCCAGCCACATGATTCTGCCGTTCTTCGATTCACAACCCCAACACCAGATTGGCAATTGAGAAGTAGATAATGACACCTGAAATATCGGCCAGGGAGGTGATGAGCGGGGCGCTGGCGGCGGCCGGGTCGAGTTTCAGTTTGTTGAGCAGGAGCGGCAGGAGCGTGCCGATGCTGCTGCCAACCAGTACGACGCAAATCATCGTCAGCGCAACCGTCAGGCCGATTTGCGGACCGCCGCGAAAAAGTCCCAACAGCGCGACGGCCAGTCCCATGCACAGGCCGAGCAGCAGCGAAGCGGCAATATCTTTGAAGAGCAGGCGCGCCCAGTCAGACAGTTTTACTTCTCCCAGCGAGATGGCGCGAATGACCAGGGTGGAGGCCTGCGCCCCGGCGTTGCCGCCCGAACCCATCAGAAGCGGCATGAAAAAGACCAGGGTAACGGCGACGGCGATGGTATCTTCATAGTGTGAGATGGCCGCGCCGGAAAAAATGTTCATAAAGACCAGCGCCACCAGCCAGACAATCCGTTTGCGGAAGATTTGCAAGAAACTGGTTTGCAGGTAGCCTTCTTCAAGTGGGCTGACCGCCGCGAATTTATGGAAGTCTTCGGTGGCTTCTTCTTCCGCGACATCGATGACATCGTCAAAGGTGACGATGCCTACCAGCACCCCGGCGGAATCGACCACCGGCAGCACGCTGACATCGTAACGCTGCATGACCTCCACGGCTCGTTCGCGATCTTCAAAGGCCGAAAGGAATTCGAACTGGTAGTCCATCAAGTCTTCGACAATTTGCTCTGGCTCGGCCAGGACGAAGGTTTCGAGGGTCAGCGCGTCGGTTAATTTCCAGTGGTCGTCAACAACATAGATGGTGGACAGGGTTTCGCTGTGCTCTGCCTGTTTGCGGATGTGTTTGAGCACGCGTTCCACGCTCCAGTGTGAACGCACGGCAACGTAATCGGGGGTCATCAACCGCCCGGCGCTCTCCTCAGGGTAGCCGAGCAAGAGTCGGGTTTCTTTCAGGTCTTCCTTGTTGAGCAGGTTGAGCAGTTTTTGGGTAACTTCGCCCGGCATTTCCTCGAAGAGTTCGGTACGTTCGTCTGGCGAGAGTTCGGCCAGCAGGTGACGGGTTTCCTCGTCGGTCAGGGCGTCGAGCAGGTTATCGCGGTCAGAGCGTTCGAGGTAGGCGAAAACATCGCCAGCCTGTTCGCGGGTCATTAAACGGAAAAGCACCACCCGGTCTTGTTTGGACAGGGTTAGCAACAGGTCGCTGGCATCCGGGACTGGCATGTCATTGATGAGCGCGCGCAGGGTCCCCCATTTTTTATTTTCAAGCAGGGCTTGAATTTCTTCAGTTTCTTCAATCGTCCATTGCATGGCTTTTTCCCTTTCTGTTTGTGCTCACCAGGGCGGGGCAGATGAAAAGAAAAACGACCGGGTTGCAAATCCCAGCCGTTGTCTGCCAAAGGGCGAATTTCCTTGCGCCATGCAAGGAGGTTTGACTCAGGTGGATATTTGCTGGCCGGATTGCCACTCCTGAAGGATGGTCTGGTAGGCTTTTTCGAGTTTGCCTGTCCAGGCGAGGGCTTCATTGAGGCGTTGGCTGGCTTCGGGCTGATTGAGCAGTCCTTGCTGGCCTTGCTGTACGATTTCGCGCAAGTTTTGGATGTGTCCCTGGCGGATTTCGAGCAATTCCTGCCAGGTATCTTCGGAAAAGATGTAGTAGTCGCTGCGTTCGCCGGGCAGGGAGACTTGTTCAATCATCCCAACCATCGACAGCGTTCTCAGGTTGGTTGAGAGGCTGCTGCGGCTGGCTTGCAGGATTTCAGACATTTCTTCTGGCGATACGGGCCGGCTGGCGACCAGCAACAGGCCTAGAATCTTTCCGCCAATGCGCGGGATGTCGTACTCCTCGAAGTGCAATCCCATATTTTCTATAAATTGTGACAGTATGGCCTCGTCTCCGCATAAGGGAGGGGGACTACTGCCGGCTTCATCTGAACCCATTACTTTTTCCTCGTGAAATTTGAATAGTTTGTCGGATTTAGTTTAATTCTAAATCTGATAGTTGTTTCTGTCAATACTGAAATAACTATCAGCGCACGCACAACTGCGGAAAAACGACTTGACATTCCCTCGTTTTTGACGATAATTACCGCAACAGAAAAATTCTTACCGGCCTTGACCGGGAAAAGTAATTTGGCAGAAGTTGACAGAGAAGCGCAAGCGGTTAAGACCAGGCTGAAATTGCGCCCAACCCAAACCAGATGAAGTTCCCCCGCGAGCCGCTCCGGTGAAGGTAGCGCAATTTGCCCTGCTGGTAGTTGGAGCCGTTTTCTCCACGTTACAGGGGAGGTCGATTCTCGAATATCTACTATCGAACGTCGGCTGGTAAAGTGGGTTGTCCTGAACGAAATCAAAGGACGACCAATTTGGGTGGTACCGCGAGAAATTTCCCTCTCGTCCCAATTTGGGCGGGAGGGTTTTTGTTGGTGAAATTCGATGTTCGAGATTCGATACTCGATAACTCGAAAAATCGAATATCGCCTTATCGAATAACGAATATCGAATTACCGAATACCGAATACCGAATATCGAATAACGGAGGCATTATGCTCGAAAAACTGGCACAAATTGAAAAAGAAGCCCTCGAATCGCTGGCGGCGGTGGAGGACGAGGCCGCGCTGGAAAAATGGCGCGTCGCCAATATTGGTCGCTCCTCGCCGGTAATGACCGTCTTTAGCCAGATGGGTGGCCTTTCGAAAGAAGAACGCCCGCTGGTGGGGCAGCGCGCCAACCAGGCCAAGGTGGCGATTGAAACCGCTTTTGCCGAAAAAGCCGCAGCCATAAAAGAAGCCGCGCTACAAAAATCGCTCTCCAGCGAAAAACTGGATGTCACCTTGCCAGGACGTTCCTTCCGCCACGGACGTTTGCACCCCGCCAACCAAAACCTGCGCCGTGTGCTTGCCATCCTGGCCGAGATGGGATTCCAGGTTTACACCTCGCGCGATGTCGAAAGCGACGAATACAATTTCCAGTTGCTCAACATCCCGCCCCATCACCCGGCCCGCGAAATGCAGGATACTTTCTACATCGACACTGGCGCAACCGACGATGCCGAGAAACAGGTGCTGCGCACGCACACCTCCCCAGGCCAGATTCGCGCTATGCGCCAGTTTTCGGCGGAGAATCCTGACAATCCGCCGCCCATCCGCATTGCGCTGCCGGGCATGTGCTACCGTTTCGAGCAAATCACGGCCCGCTCAGAAGTGCAATTCAACCAGGTTGAGGGGCTGGTGGTGGGCGAGAACATCACCTTTGCCGACTTGAAAGGGACGCTGGCCGAATTTGCCCGGCGCATGTTCGGACGCGAAGTCCGCACCCGTTTCCGCGCTTCCTACTTCCCCTTTACCGAACCCAGCGCCGAAATGGACGTGGAGTGCTTTGTTTGCGGTGGGAAGGGCTGCCAGGTTTGCAAGAATTCGGGCTGGCTCGAAATTTTGGGCTGTGGCATGGTTCACCCGGTGGTGCTGCAAAATGGCGGCTACGACCCAACCCGCTACACCGGCTTTGCCTTCGGCATGGGCCCTGAGCGTCAACTCATGCTGCGCCACAAGATTAATGACATCCGTTATCTGTGGGGTAACGATATTCGGTTTTTGGAGCAGTTTTAGAGGGCGATATTCGATAATTCGAAAGTCGATAACTCGATAACTCGATAACTCGATAACTCGAAAGTCGAATAACGAGTATCGAATGTCCAATATCGAACAAGGAGTCACCATGAGCATTAGCGGACTTGAAAAACTGGATGTTTGGAAAAACGCGATGACGTTTGCAGTGCGGGTTCACAAGGAATTGATTCCGTTGTTGCCATCCGAAGAAAAATGGAGCCTTTCACAACAGATTCGACGTTCTGCGCAGAGCATTCCAGCCAATATTGCTGAAGGACATGGCAGGTTCTATTATCAGGACAACGTTCGTTTTTGCTACATTGCTCGTGGCTCCCTTGAAGAGACTCTCAGTCATATCGCTTTTGCTCGAAGAGTTGAGTACATCCCATCTAATCTGTATAAAAGCCTGGCGCATGATGGCGAAGAACTTACCAGGCTAATCAATGGTTACATCGGATTCCTGAAACAAAGTAAACGCGGCGCAAATGAACCTGGCGCAACCTACGCTGTCCGCGAAGTATCATCGGACTACATTATCGAAGATGAAACACCTGCACCATCAAACTTGAATAACGAATAATCGAATATCGAAGACTCGAATATCTGATTTTCGGAGGAGCATTTTATGAAACTACCCATTTCATGGATTAAAGAATATGTCGACCTTGCTGGTCTGGAAGTCGTCGAAATCGCTCGCCTGCTGACTCAGGCCGGTTTGGAAATCGAAGACATTCTCATCGTCGGCCTGCCGATGCCCGAAAGTGACGATCACGGCTTCAAGGTCAGTGGCCTGCCCTGGGACAGGGAAAAAATCGTCGTGGCCGAAATCCGCGAAGTCGGGCCGCATCCCAATGCCGACCGGCTGACTCTGTGCGAACTGTTCGACGGGCAGCAAATCCACACTGTGCTAACCGGCGCGCCCAACCTTTTCCCCTATAAAGGCATTGGCAAACTCGAAAAGCCGCTCAAAATTGCCTACGCCAAAGAAGGCGCGCAAATTTACGATGGTCATGCCGAAGGACAAGTGCTGGTTACGCTCAAACGCGCCAAGATTCGCGGCGTTGAATCCTACTCAATGGCTTGCTCCGAAAAAGAACTTGGCATCAGCGAGGAACACGAAGGCATTATCTTCCTCGACGACGATGCTCTGGTTGGCATGCCGCTGGTCGATTACATGGGCGATGCCGTGCTAGAAATCAGCATTCTGCCCAACAATGCCCGCAACACTTCGGCCCTGGGCGTGGCCCGCGAACTGGCCGCCCTGACCGGACGCGAACTCAAGAAGCCGCAATACGAATTGCAAACTTCAGGCGAGTCTATCCAGGGCAAGGTCAAAATCGAAATCGCCAGCCCGGAACTCAATCCGCGCTTCACCCTCGGCCTGATTCGGGATGTCGAAATCAAGCCCAGCCCCTATTGGGTGCAAAAACGCCTGCGCCTGTGCGGAATGCGCCCCATCAGCAACATCGTCGACGCGACCAATTACACCATGCTCGAACTCGGCGAACCGCTGCATGCCTTCGATTATGATGTCTTGCTTTCACGCACTGAGCGGAGCGATAGCGTAGTCGAAGTGTCCACCCGCACCGCCAAACCCGGCGAAAAACTCAAAACCCTCGACAACATTGAACGCACCTTGACCGAATCCAATGTCCTGGTCTGCGATGCAGCGGGGCCGCTTTCGATTGCCGGCGTGATGGGCGGCGCAGAAAGTGAAGTGGGCGAAACCACCCAAAACATCCTGCTCGAAGCCGCCGCGTGGAATTTCATCAACATCCGCAAGACGGCCAACCAGCACAACCTGCCCTCGGAAGCCTCCTACCGCTTCTCGCGCGGCGTACATCCCAGCCTGGCGCTGGACGGCCTGAAGCGCTGTCTGTACTGGATGGCCCAATGGAGCGGTGGACAGGTTGCCCCCGGCATTGTGGA
>DAOUML010000201.1:0-3338 GCA_034411635.1 Anaerolineales bacterium | reverse complement strand
TCGCCCTCCGCTCAGGACGGCAATGCTTTATGCAAAAAAGCGCAGTCGAAGGACACTTATAGGCTGCCATTGATGACTTTTGCAAGAGGTCTAATAAATAAGCAGCGCGCCTTCTGTCGCAAGGTGGAACAGAAGGCGCGCCCAAACCGTGAAGACGTTTTTACTTTTGGAGAGGTCCGCCCTGTAAGCCAAACAATTTCAGCAAACGCTGCCAGCCTTGCTTAATTTGCAAAGATTTCAGCCGATAGGTACCGATAATCCCATACGGGATAAACAGCACAAACAAGACATAGACCGCGCCATTGATAAAACTGGCACTCTCGCCAATATAGCGGCGCAGACCAAAATCAAGGATACGGAAGACGATTGCGCCAATCAGCGCCCCGCTCAAGGTGCCAACGCCGCCAATCAGCACAATCAGCAGCGCGGTGACGGTGAACGCCAGGCTGGCCGTGTTCGGACTAACGATAGGCTGGTAAACGGTGTGCAAAAAGCCAGCCAGGGCAGCGGTAACGGAGGAAAGCAGCAGAGCGGCGAATTTGAAAGTGAATGTATTGTAACCAAGCATTTTTGCGCGGTCTTCATTTTCGCGGATGGCGATGCACACCCGCCCGGTGGGAGAATCGACAAAGCGTTTGTAAAGCAGGTAGAAAAAGACGAAAACAATCAACGCGACGAAATACAGACGCAATCGCTCAGTGGCCGGACTAATGAACTCAGGGACGATGACGCCTTGCAGGCCGACATCTGAACCCGTGTAAGCCCCCAGTTCGGTAGACATGACCATAATGTGGAAGACGCTTGCCATGCCCAGCGTGACCAGCGCGAAGGTAATGCCTTTCACGCGCGGCAAAACAATGCCCACCAGCAGGGCCTGCGCCAGAGCGGCCAGCAAAACCAATAGCAAAGTCTGCCACAGGTCAAGTCCAAAACTCTTGATGGCAATGCCGGTGGCATACGCTCCAACCGCGAAAAACATGCTATGTCCAAACGAGAGCAGGCCGGTAAAGCCAAAGATCAAGTCATAACTGATGGCAAACAAGGCCAGGATAAAGACTTCAATCGCCAGGCCTTGCATAAAACGGCTCGAACCGCTCTCGTTGGCCCAAACCGCCGCCGGGGATGCGCCGTCGAACAAGCCAACCACAAAAGGGTACAGGATGAAAGCCAGCAGGACAAACAGGGAAGCCTGATGTTGGCGGAAAAAGGATTTTGTCATGGCGGGTTATTCCTTCTTTCCCAACAAGCCATTGGGCATGAGCAACAGGATAATCACCATCAGCAGAATGGTGGAGGCTGGAACAATGGGCGGCGAAGGCTTGAAAATAATCTCAGTGAAGGGGATCGCGATGCCAATTTGCCCGTACTTAATCATAAATTGCTGAATCATGCCCACAATAACCGAGCCAAGCGCCGCGCCAGGGTAACTGGTTAGGCCGCCAATGGCAAGCGCAACCAACGCATTGAGCATAACCCGCTCGCCCATGTGATACGACAGTCCAAACGAAGGGCCAGCCAGCGCGCCGCCCAGAGCCGCCAGGCCAACACCGAGCGCGAAAACCAGGGTGAACACCTGGCGGACGTTGATGCCCAGAGCCTCGACCATTTCACGGTCTTGCACGCCGGCGCGAATGACCATGCCCAGCCGCGAGCGTTTGAGCAGCAGCCAGACGGCAACCAGCACAACCAGACCAACCAATGGGATGAAGATTTCGTTATAAACGCGCACGCGGCCATCGAGAATCAGGATGGTTGAGCAGTTAAATTGCCACCAATCGGCAAAAGTTGTGGCCGGGCAGCCAGGGCCGGTTCCTGAAAACAGGGCCGGTTTGGGCATGATAAATTCAGGACGCCCCCATACTGCGCGCACAATTTCGATGCCGATAACACTCATCCCTAATGTGAGCATAATTTGGTAGATATGGCGCACGTACAAGGGGCGAATCAGGGTGACTTCCATCAATCCGCCCAGGCCCATGCCTGTTAGCACGGCAATCACCACCGAGAGCAGGAAGAGCCAGTTGCTGTTCAAACCTACCAGCCAGGCGGTCAGGGATTCGTTGAAGGCCAGGGTCAGGATTCCGAGCAGCACCAGCAGGCCAAAGGGCGCAAAATGTCGCCAGGTGAGTCGCTGCGGGGCAGATGTGACACCCGTCAACAAGGTCAGTGAGAATGCGCCCAATAAACTGCCCGCCAGTAAACCAAGAATTGCCAGGGCGGGGGAGATTTTCTCGAAAATTGCTACCGGAGGAACAGCGCGGGTTCCCTGGTCGGCCATGAAGGCGTAGGTGCCAGGGCTTTGGGCAAAGACCGTGACATCCCAAATTCCAATCGGGTAACGGGAAAGCGTCAGAAACAGGATGAGGAGCGAGAGCAGGATGCCGGCCCACCCCGCAAATTTCAGCGGGGCAGGTGGCAGAATTTTGCTCATCGCGCCGGCCAGCCGGATGCGGGTGACAGCGAACGCCCAAACGCCTTGAAGCAAGAATCCGCTCAGGAGCAGGACAAAAGGCGTCAGGATGTCAACAAATGTATCCGGTCTGACAAAGACGGTCCAGGCGATGTAGGCGCCAATCATGTAGAGGGTGCCATGCGCCAGGTTGAGGACGTGCAGCAGGCCGAAGATGAGTGAAAAGCCGGAAGCCACCAGAAAGGTGAGCGAACCGACGGCCAGCCCGCGCAGGAAGGTGATGACGAAGTCTTTGCTGTCCATGCCTTGCGCGGCGGCGATGAACAGGCTGGTCAGGACGCCCAGCGTGATGTAGAGAATAAAATTTTTGCGGAGGGTGACTTTGAAATTGTCCATGTCGTTTCCTTCGTTACGCCGCGCCCAGATAGCGGTGGATGGTGGCCTTGTCTTGAACCAGTTCAGCCATCGTTCCGCTTTTGACCGAGCGGCCTTCTTCAATGATGACGTAATACTCGGCCAGTTGGCTGGCGACCAGGAAGTTCTGTTCAACCAGGATAACCGTGCTGGTTTTGGAAAGTTCACGGATGGCCGCCATGACGCTTTCAATCAGTACCGGGGCCAGACCCTCGGAGGGTTCGTCAATCAGCAACAGGGAGTTATCGGCAACCAGGGCGCGGGCAATGGCGAGCATTTGCTGCTGCCCGCCAGAGAGATTGGTGCCGGATAGGTGGATGAGGCGTTTCAGGTCGGGAAAAAGGCTGAAGATGAAATCCTGTTTGCGGGCGTAGTCGCCCTTTTTGCGTTCGGCAATTTTCAGGTTTTCTTCCACGCTCAGGTTTTGAAAGATGATGCGATTTTCGGGAACAAAGCCGATGCCCAGGTTGGCGATATCGAAGGAGCGCATCCCCTTTAGTTCGCGCGCGTTGAA
>DAOUML010000200.1:0-5232 GCA_034411635.1 Anaerolineales bacterium | reverse complement strand
GCTTCGCCCTCCGCTCAGGACGGCAATGCTTTATGCAAAAAAGCGCAGTCGAAGGACACTTATAGGCTGCCATTGATGACTTTTGCAAGAGGTCTAATACGGAAATTTGATATTCATGCCTGCTCCGCAGGCATGAATATCAAATTTCCGACTCTTCTCGGCAAGTGATATATGCCGACCATAACAATTTGTTTTGCTGGGGTGAAAATCAAAAACCTGATGGGGCGCGTAATCGCTCAGCCAGGGCTGTAATCCGAGCGCGAACCAGCGCGTCTGTATCTCGCTGGTTCGGGTTCAAGGACAAATCGCTCCAAATTCTCCCTATTTCAATCGAGAGACGGTCTTCGAGCAAACCCCAGAGCGACGCCACCGGAAAAGTGCGCCCGCGCCTGATCGATTCGACGCTGGCATTCCCAACCGGATCATTACGCAGGGTTTCGTCCAGCAAAGCCGCATGAGACGGAAACAGACTGGGAACAGCATAATACTGGCGTTGAAAATTTGCTGAGGTTAGAAATTGGATTAATTTACACGCCAATTCGCCGCGCTGAGAGTGCCGCCAAACAACGAAATGCGAACTACCAACAAACGGCACCCCAGGCAAAGCAACCGCAGCATAATTTTCCAAAACATCGCGGCTGGCATCGGCTTCTTTCAGGCGAACCCAGGTGCCGCTAACCAGCATGGCCGCTTTTCCCTGCCTGAATCGCCGGTTGGCAAAATCATCGCTCAACAACATTGAACGAGCCGCAATAAAACGCCCGAGCCGAAAATAAGCGCAAAAACCATCCAAACTTTCTGGCTGATCAATCAAAATTTGTTCGCCATCTTCAGAGAGAAATTCGCCGCCAAAGCCCCAAACCCAGGCCGCCAAAATATGCAGGTTATTCAGGGTTCGGTCGGTGGGCATCAACCAGGGCGTGACAACTCCCGCCTGTTTCAGGGTTTCGATGGTTTGTTCCAACGAACTGAGCGAAGAAAAGGCCAGAGCAGGGTCAATGCCAGCATTGCCAAGAATATCACGGCGGTAAAAAATCAGGCGCGTATCGGCCAGCCAGGGAATACCGTACAAATTCGCTTTATAAACGCCATTTTGCCAGAGAATTGGTAAAAACTCCGGCGCATGCAAAAACGCCTTTTCCTGCTCACAAAATGGGCGCAAAGCGTTCATGCCAACCAGACTGGCCAACCAGGTGGAACCAATTTCAGAGACATCAGGCCCGCGCCCATACAAGCCATACTTCACAATTTCGGCCCAGGCTGCTTCCCACGAGAGCATGGTCAGGTTCACTTTTACCCCGTGCGCTTCTTCAAACGGGCGCAAATACTCGAGCAACTCCCCGTGCGGGTTGCTGCCATCCATCACAGAAAGGTTAATTTCTGTCGTCATGCGCTACTCCTCGAAAAAATCTGCCAGAACTTCGTTTACAGACTCGCCGGTGTGAATTTCCCAAATCTCAGAAAACTCGGTCGCTTGGCCGGGCTTGAGGTGCATGGCCGGGGCCAGGGTTTCGAGTTCCAGGACTTTATCAGAGCAATAAATCTCGACATTACAACCCATGTCGGAATATTCGCCCACCAGCGGCTCGAAACATTTCAACAACAGTACCCCATCGCGCTCATAGGCCGTCCAGCCGGAGGCCGAAAACGCGCCGACCTTGATGGGCGGCATGAGGGCTTCGGCGCGCACCGTCAGCCCGGCTTCGTGCAGGCCCAGGCGCGGGTCGTTCCAGCGCGTATAAGGCCAAAGCACCAGGGCGCGGTCAGGCTGGAAGTTTTCGCCAACCGGCGGGCAGGGCAGGTAAGCCGTGCCGCCCAATGGCAAAACCGTAATCGCCCAGGGCGCATAGGTGACAGGATACGCGAAACGGTTGGTGATGCGGTGGACGAATTGAATCGCTGCCCGGTCATTTTCCGGCTCGATGCGGATGAACTTCGCGATTCCGCCCTCGCCTGTTTTCGGCTCCCAGGCCAGTTCGACGCCGGAGGGGATTTCGCGCACCGTCAGGCCGCTATCGTCAGGGGCGTAGGTGATGCCGGGTTCTTCGGGCGAGGCCCACAGGCGGTGTCCGCCCAGCAGGTGGTAATAGCCGCCCGGCGTCTCCCAGCCGACGGTTGGGGCTTCGCCCAACAGGTTGACATCCGACCCTTTTAACGAGAGCCGCACCAGACGCGGGCCGGCGTCGATCAGGTAGTCGAGAGTCAGGAAATCGGTGGAAAGGCGGCGGGTGGGGTGTCCGTGAAATTTGTTGGTCATCCTAAAGTAACCTCGATGGTGTGCGTCAACCCATCCGCAAAGACGGGCAGCAAGTTTCCATCCATCATTTTACCGTCTATCAGCAGTTTTGCGACACCTTTGCAAACATGATTCGGGTTTTTAACCGCAATCTGATAGGTTGCGCCGCGAAATTTGCGCGTGACGCTGAAGCCATCCCAGGCGGCGGGGATGCAGGGGTCGATGCGCAGGCCGTTGTAATCAGGGCGAATGCCGAGGATGTACTGCGTGCCTGCCCGATAGGTCCAGGAGGAGGTGCCGGAAAGCCAGGAGTTGCGTCCCAGCCCGAACTGGGGATGCTCGTCGGCCAGGATGTTCTGGGCGTAGACATAAGGCTCGATTTCGTACTCGTCGAGGATGTCGTTTTTGGCCGCCGGGTTGATTTGGGTGTAATACTCGAAGGCGCGTTGGCCGTCGCCGAGCATGGTTTCGGCCATCATGGCCAAGGGATTGGGATGCAGGAAGATGCCACCGTTTTCTTTCGCGCCGGGCGGATAAGTGGTGACGCCACCCTTGGATGGGTCGAAGCCGTTGTAGCCAGGGGCCGAGAGTTTGATGCCTTTGCTGGTGTTCAGGTGTTTGCGAACTGAATCGAGGGCCATTTTGGCGCGTTCGGGGCTGGCAAAACCGGCCAAGACCGGCCAGGTTTGGCCGTTGAGGAAGATTTTGCCTTGTTCGTTGACTTTTGAGCCAATCGGCGAGCCGTCATGGTCGAAATAGCGCACGTACCACTCACCGTCCCAGGCGTGCTGGTTAACGCGGGCGGCCATTTCGGCATGGTCGGCGGCATAGGCGGATGCCGAGGCTTCGTCGCCGAGGAAGCGGCACAAGCCAATCATCTCGTTGAGGGCCACGCCGTACAGGTTGGCGGTGAAGAGCGACTCGGCCCCGGTGCGCAGGTTGATGGTATCGTTCCAGTCGGCGAACCCGGCAAAGGGGAGTCCGTGCGAACCGGTGTCAGATTTGGTGAAGGCCAGGGCGCGGCGCAGATGTTCGAGAACGGTGCCAGACTCCAGCACGGCGTCATCCTTGCCTTTTTCATAGAAGGGGATAATTTCGTTCAGGAAGACGCTGTCGCCGGTTTCCTTGATGTAGGCGCAGACCGCCAGCACCAGCCAGAGGTGATCGTCGGAATAGTAGTGCGGGCGGTCTTCCATTTCTTCCGAATCGCCCATGCTGCCGAGCATGTTGAGCGGGTTGAACTGGTGCATGGCGTTGCCGGCGCGCAGTTGCACGCTGAGCAGTTTGCGAATCAGGTCGAGGCCTTCTTTGGGCATGGAAGCCAGCACGCTGAGCACGTCCTGCGACGAGTCGCGGGTGCCGATGCCGCGCGAACCGCCCAGCCCGAGTTGGTAGAGCGACAGGTAGCGCGACCAGTTCTTGGTGGTGTGGCACTGGCGCGGATTGTGGATGTTGAGCATGGCGTTCATGGCCGCATTGGGGGTTTCGACTTGCAGGACGCCGAGGTACTCGTCCCAGAAGCGGCGCAGGTCTTCGAGAGCGGCGTCGATGGCGGCGGGTTTTGAGAAGCGTTGCAGGAAGGGCAGGGCGTTTTCGGCTTTTTCTTCCTGTCCGAGCAGGGTGGCAAAGCGGACGCTTTCGCCGGGGCCGATTTCACCGAGCGGGATGAGCAGGGCGGCGATATTGTCGCCGCGATGGGCCTGGTAGTTGCCCAATTCGGGTTGCTGCAAGGCCAGCGGGTTGCGGAATGTGCCGTATTCGTGGTCGCCGAGGAAGCGGGCGCGGTCGGTCTCGAAGGAGGAGAACGGAAGCGTCGATGTAAAGTAATTGACGCAAAAATCGCGGCGCATGAAGGCGTATTGGGAAATGACTTTATGCCCGCCTTCGAGTTCGACCAGGCGCGAAGTCATGGTTTGCGGGACCCAGTCAGCGTTGGTGAATTGTTTGAGCGAGTCAAAATGGGTATATTCGACCACCGGGATGGCGTCAATCGCCAGCGGGGTCTTGCGCAGGTTGCTGATTTTGACCGAGCGGATTTCAACCTGGGAATCGCGCGGGATGAAAATGGTCACGTCAGTGCAGATTCCGGAGATCTCGCTGATGATGCGGGTGTAGCCCAGGCCAACGTGGCACTCGTAGCGATCGAGTTTGTCGAGGCCGGGGGTGAAGAAGGGGCTGAAGACATGATAGGGATGGTTGCGCGGGCCGTTTCCTTCAGCGACGGGGGTGCGCAGGTAGAGGGTCGCGCCGCGAAAATCGGAGGCGGGTAACTGCGGAATGTATTTAGTGATGCGGTTGAGGGCCGGGTCGCCTTTGCACAAGAGCAGTCCGCCGGTCTGGTCCACCAGTCCGCCAAAGGCCAGGGTGCCGATGTAGTTAATCCACTTGACCGGGGTTTTGGGGTTGGTGATGACGTATTCACGCTGGGGGTCGTCGAAGTAGCCGTATTTCATGGGGAACTCCTTGGGGAATGCAGAATGATGAGTGCAGAATGATGAATAGAGAGTAGAGCGTGGTGAATCGTTAATAGAGAATGGTTAATGGTTAATGGAGGCTTGCGCTGAGCGGAGGCCGCAGGCCGTAGTCGAAGCGCGGGTGAGTGTTTGACAAATCGTCCTTCGACCCCGGTCTCGATACATCCTTCATTTTCACTCAGGACTACTCGACCCTCCGCTCAGGGCTGGAGCGTGCCATCTTTCAACGTTAAAACTTCATGGGCAAACTGATCGACCAATGGGTCGTGGGAAACCATCAGGATGGTGATGCCCTGTTTTTCGGCCAGGTCACGGAAGAAGGCCAGGATTTCGGCGGCAGTTTTGCTGTCCAGTTCGCCGGTCGGTTCGTCGGCCATGATCAGGCGGGCGCGATTGGCCAGGGCGCGGGCAATCGCCACACGCTGCTGCTGTCCACCCGACATTTCGTAAGGGCGGTGGTCGCGCCAGCGGCTCATGCCGACCAGGTCGAGGCATTCGAGGGCGCGCTGGTGGCGGTGCTGG